>CAZSLT010000019.1:3197-23307 GCA_964607595.1 uncultured Phycisphaeraceae bacterium | reverse complement strand
CGGTTGGCGCGCTCGTTGAGCTGCGCGTAGGTCAGCGTCTGGTCACGATGCTCCACGGCGATCGCGTCGGGACGCTCGCGCGCGATGCGCTCGAAGCGCCGCACGATGGTCTCGTCGCGGGGGTACTCCCGCTCGTCGCGCCCCCAGTGCGTCACGAGGCGGTCGCGCTCTTCCGGCAGCATCAGGGGGATCTGAGAGAGCCGCACCGACGGGTTGTCCGCGCACGCGCGGGCGACCAGCGCGAAGCGATCCGCGAACTCGCGGATCGTCGCCGGATCAAAGAGGTCGGTGCTGTATACGATGCCGATGCTCAGGCCGCCGTCGGCGCGCTCGGACACATGGGTCTCGAGGTCGAAGCGGGTGGTGCCGCCCGCCGGCGGCAGCGGGGAGACCTTCAGCCCCGGCAGTTCCATCTGCACCCCGCCGACATTCTGGAGCGCGAAAGTCACCTGGAAGATCGGGTTGCGTGAGATATCACGGTCCGGGGCGACGCGGTCCACGATCTTCTCGAACGGGACATCCTGGTGGCTGAACGCGTCCAGCGCGGTGGCGCGGACACGCGACACGAGCTCGGCGAAGGTCGGGTCGCCGGCGGTGCTCGTGCGCATGATCAGCGTGTTGATGAAGAATCCGATGAGCCCCTCGGTCTCGGAGCGGTCGCGCCCGGCGATCGGCGAGCCGACAACAATGTCGTCCTGGCCGGTGAGGCGCGACAGCAGCGCGTTGTACACCGCCAGCAGGACCATGAACTTGCTGGCGCCCTGGGTCCGCGCGGTCTTTTCGAGGCCGCGGACAACCTCGGCGGGCACGAGCACGGTCTCTGAGGCGCCCTTCCAGGTTGGCATGGCTGGGCGGGATTTGTCGGTGGGCAGTTCGAGCGATGAGACCTCGTCGAGCGCCTTGACCCAATGCTCCACCATCGGCTGGAGCGCGGGCCCGTCGAGACGCTTGCGCTGCCACGCGGCGTAGTCCGGGTACTGAATCGGGAGTTCCGGGAGGGCCGGGGCCTCGCCCGTCACGCCCGCGGCGTAGAGCGCCGCCAGGTCGCGGTACATCACGCTGACCGACCACCCGTCCGAGGCGATGTGGTGCATCGAGCAGGTGAGGATGTGGTCGTTCTCGGCGAACTTTGTGACACAGGCGCGCAGCAGCGGGCCGTTCGCGAGGTCGAAGGATCGACGCCCGCGCCTGGCGATGATCTCGTGCCAAGCCGCCTGACGCTTGCCCTCGGGGAGCGTCGAGATGTCCTCGCGCTCGAACTCGACGGGCCCCGCGGGGCGGACCGTCTGGACCGGGCGACCGTCCTGGAGCGTGAACGCGGTCCGCAGGGCTTCGTGACGCTCCAGCAGTCCGTCGAGCGCGGCGCGGAGGGCCTCGAAGTTCAGCGCGCCCTGCAGGCGGATCGAGCTGTTGATGTTGTAGGCCGGGCTGTCGGGCTGGAGCTGGCTGATGAACCACAGCCGCTGCTGCTGCGACGACAGCGGCAGGGGGGTCAGACGGCCCGCGGGCTCGATGAACGCCCCGCCGTCGCGGTCCGCGTCGCCCAGCAGCCGCAGGAGTTCCTGCTTGTGCGCCCCGATCTGCGCGCGGATCTCGTCCGTCATCGCGTCCTTGGGGGCGCTGACGCGCAGCTTCTCCCCGTCGACGATCAGGCGGATGTCCAGCTTGTGCAGGCGCCGCAGCAGATCAAGCGCGCTCATATCTCGAACTCCTTGCGATCCTCGTCGTCCCCGCCGATGGCGCTGGTCGCCGCCGAGGCGATCGAGAGCGTATCAATGCGCTCGGCCAGCCCGGTGATCGTCGGCGTATCAAACACATGACGGAGCGACACCGAGACCCCGAACTCGCGGCGGAGGCGCGACACCAGCCGCGTCGCCAGGAGCGAGTGGCCGCCGAGCTCGAAGAAGTTGTCGTCCGCGCCTACCGCCTCGATATTCAGCAGTTCGCACCAGATCGCCCCGAGCCGTCGCTCGGTCTCGGTCGTCAGCGGGGCCATGTGCGACAGGCCGCCGAGCCGCTGCGGGCTCGGCAGCGCCCGACGATTCACCTTGCCGCTCCGTGTCAGCGGGAATGAGTCCATGATGATGAACGTCGAAGGCACCATGTAGTCGGGCAGCGTCGCCGCCAGGTGCTCCCGCAGCGTCGGCACCAGCGATGTCACCACACGCCCGCGGAGCGGGTTGTTCGTCATGGATCGGATGCGCCGGGACCGACGCATGGGCGGGCGCGGGATCAGCGCTACCCCTTGTCCCGCGACGCCGCGATCGAGTGCCCCGCGGATGAATAACGCGTCGAACCGGTCGCTGGAATGCTCTTCGGGGAGGCCGAGCTCCAGCGTGTAGCCAAGCCGGGCCGCCATCTCGCGCAGCTCGTGCGGGTCCGCGGCGGTGGCACGCGCGCCCCGAGCCTCCGCGGCGAGTTCACCGGCTGTCGCCGGGCAGTCGTCGTCGCTCAGGCGCGTGGCGCCTGCAATCGCGTCGGCGATCCGGCGGTTCGGCACGCCCGAGACCATGAGCGACTCCGGCGCGTCGGCCCGGAGCACCCGTTCGATCCCGCCGAGGTCCAGCCCGTCGCTCGACCAATCGAGACTCCGATCAACATCGCGGCTGCGGACGGGGTCCATGTGCAGGATGGCGTCGTACCGGAATCTTGAGAGTTCGTTCTCGTATTTAGCGTGCTTGACCAGCGTTTCGACGCCCGCAAGCCTCGGGATGTCGTCACGCAGCGACTCGAAGAGCGCCGGGTCGATAACCAGTTCTTCTTCCTCTTCGACGGCCTGCAGCACCCTGTCGCGGACGGCGGAGGAAGGCGTCGCGGGCTCGGCGCGCGAGAGCTGGATCGAGCTCTTGAACGCCGTCAGCGTCGGCAGGTGCCGGATGTCGCCGGCGAACACCCGCCCGCCGGGGGCCAGCGCCTCCGAGGCGATTGAGAGCACGAGCCGCAGGTAGGCCTCGCTCGGGAAGTACTGAATCACCGAGTTGATGATGACGAGGTCGAAGGCGCCGGGCTCGATCCCCGTGCGGTCGTCGGCGAGCTGGCGGCGCACTTCGACATGGCCGTAGCCCGGCAGCCGGCGGATCTTCTCGCCGACCTGCGCCACCGCGACCCGCGAGAAGTCCGTCGCGACATACCGCTCCGTGCCGGGTGCGACGCGAAACAACAGCAGGCCGGTGCCGAACCCGATCTCCAGGACTCGCTTGGGCCGCAGCGTCTTGATTCGCGCGACGGTCTCCTCGACCCATTCGACCATCTCCCGGCGCGGGATGGGCTCGCCGTCGTAGCTCGAGTTCCAGCCGATCAGGTTGGTGATGTCGTCCGCCTGCTCGTCCTTCTGGGAGTAGGTCTGGTCGTACAGCGTCTGCCATTGATCGACATGGTCGGACGACCATTCGGCGCCGCCCTTGTCGTCCGACTCGATCCCGCTGCTGGCGCGGGGGACGACATACGCGACCAGCCGCCGGTCGCCCTGGCTGACTTGGTGCGCGGTCACTACGCCCGAACGCACGCCGGGCGCCCGCTCCAATGCCGACTCCACTTCGCCGAGCTCGATCCGGTACCCGCGGACCTTGACCTGATGATCGGTGCGGCCCAGGAACTCAAGCTCGCCTTGCGGGAGCCAGCGCACGAGGTCGCCCGTGCGGTAGACGCGCTTCTCGCCGACGCCGGGGGCTTCCGTGAAGCGCTCGCGGGTCAGGTCCGGTCGCCCGACATACCCGCTCGCCAGCGAGCGTCCGGCGATCCACAACTCGCCCGGCACACCGACCGGGCACGGGGTGCCCGCCCGGTCAACCACATACGCGCGCACATTGTCGATCGGCCGACCGATCGGCGGCCCGCCGGCGCGACCCGCCTTCACAACACCCCGTGTCGCCACGACCGTGCTCTCGGTCGGGCCGTAATGATTGACGAGATCGAACGGCAGCGGGCGATCCGGGGCCGCGTGCAGGCGGTCGCCACCGACAAGCATCGCTCGCAGCGCCAGGCCCCCCGGCACGCCCTCCCGCAGCATCGCCTCGGCCACGGGCGTCGGGACGAACGCCACGGTGATCCGGTGTTTCACGAGGAACGCCCACAGCGCGTCGGTGTCGCCGAGCGTCTCTTCATCCACGACATGCAGCGCCGCGCCGGCGCACATCGCGGGCCACATCTCCCAGACCGAGGCGTCGAACCCGACGCCCGCGAGCAGGGTTGTGCGGTCGCTCGGGCCGAGCCGGTACTCGCGGTTGTGCCACGCCACCAGATTCGCCAGCCCTTCGTGCGTCAGCTCGACGCCCTTGGGCTCACCGGTCGAACCGGAAGTGAAGATGATGTACGCGCGGTCGCTCATCACGGGCCGGACGCCTGTCGGCGTCGCGGGCCGGCGGGCAAGCGCCTCCTCCTCCGTGTCCAGGCAGATCACGCGGACGCCCTCGGCGCGCACGCGTTCCCGGATGCTCGCGAGCGTCAGCACGACCTTCGCCCCGGAGTCATTGATCATCCGCGTGAGACGGGCGGCCGGGTGCGTCGGGTCGAGCGCCGCGTACGCGGCACCCGACTTGAGCACCCCCAGCACCGCCACCGGCAGGTGCGCCCCGCGGGGCAGGCAGACCGCCACCACATCGCCGCGCTTGGCGCCGCAGGCGATCAACTCGTGCGCGATTCGGTTCGACCGCGCCTCGACCTCGGCGAAAGTCCACGCTCCGCCCTCGGTCACCACGGCGGGGTTCGCTCCCCCGCGAGACGCGGCCGCGCTCACCTGCTCGTGGACGAGCGCTACGCCGTCGAGCGGCTGCTCGGTCTTGTTCCAGGTGTGCAGGACCAGCTCCCGCTCATCGTCCGTGAGCAGCGGCGCCGCGGACACCGGACGGTCCGGATTGGCCGCGACGAACGCGAGCAGGCGCTTGAAGTGCTCGACGATCCGCGCGATCGTGGACGCCTCGAAGAGGTCCGTGTTGTAGGTGAGCTTGCCCTCGAGCCCGCCCGTGCGCGACTCCCAGAGGCGGAGATCGATATCAAGCGGCGATCCCGCGGCCTCAACCTCGTAAGCGCTGAGCGTCAACCCGCTGGAACCGAGACTCGGCATCGGCGCGTTCTGTAGCGCCATCATCACCTGGAACATCGGATTGCGGGTCAGGTCGCGGTCCGGTTGCAGGTGCTCGACGACATGCTCGAACGGCAGGTCCTGATTGGCGTACGCGTCCAGCGAGACCTCGCGGACACGCCCCACGAGTTCGCCGAAGCTGGGGTCGCCCGAGGCGTCGACGCGCAGCACCAGACTGTTGACGAAGAATCCGATCAGCGGCTCGAGTTCCGAGCGGCTGCGCCCGGCGATCGCCGCGCCCAGGACGATCTCCTCCTGCGCGGTGTACCGGCCCATGAGCGCGGAGAACCCGGCCGCCAGCGCCATGAAGAGTGTGGCTTCGCGTTCCTTGGCCATCGCGCGGAGTTTCGATACGACGCCGGGCTCGACCGAGAAGGAGTGGCGCGCCCCGCGGAAGGTCGGCACGGCCGGCCGGGGCTTGTCGGTCGCCAGCGACAGCGGGGTCAGATCCTCGAGCTGCTGCTGCCAGTACTCGAGCTGGCGGCGCAGATTGTCGCCCTGCAGCCACCCCCGGTGCCACGCGGCGTAGTCGGCGTACTGGACGGAGAGATCATCGAGCTTGGCTTCGCGCCCCTCGACCGTGGCGTTGTGCGTCTCGCACAACTCGCCCAGCAGCACCCCGATCGACCATCCGTCCGAGATGATGTGATGAATTGAAACGAGGAGGATGTGCTCGCGGGCGGATATCCGCAGCAGCTTCAGCCGGATGAGCGGGCCGTGCTCGAGGTCCAGCGCCTTGCCGAACTCGCGCCGGGCGTGCTCGCCGATCGTGCGAGGGCGGTCGCTCTCGGGGACCGCGGTGAGGTCTTCGAGCGGGAGGTCGACGCGCATCCGGGGCAGGACGATCTGCACCGGCTCGTCGTTCTCGAACCGGAACACGGTGCGCAGCGACTCGTGGCGGGAGACGACAACATCCACAGCTCGCCGCAATGCCTCGACATCCAACGCGCCCTCGATCCGCACCGCCCCGGTGATGTAGTACGCCGAGCTCTCGGGGTCCAGTTGGTGGAGGAACCACATGCGCTGCTGCGCAAAGGACAGCGCCGACGGCCCGTCGCCCACACGCTTGGGGATGAGCCCCGCCTTCGAGCCGACCGGCTTTCCACGCAGACGCTGTTCGATGAGTGCGCGCTTGGCCGCCGAGAGAGCATCCCGCCGCTGCTGCGTTACCTGTTCCGTCATGACTGCTCCTCACGGCCCCGGTCTGAAAGTCCCACGATCAGAGATCAAACACCTCACGCCCGACTGATTGCTCCCCGGAGTCGCCCTGTGCCGCCCAGCGCAGCGCCTCGACATGCACCGCCATCGCTTCGACCGTAGGCGCATCGAAGATCGCCCGCAGCGGCACCTCGACCCCGAGCGAGTCCCGCAGCATCGAGGTCAGGCGCGTCGCGAGCAGCGAATGCCCGCCCAGCTCGAAGAAATTGTCCGTCGATCCGACTCTCTCGACTCGTAGCAACTCGCGCCACGCGCCCGCGATCGCGCGCTCGGTCTCGGACTTCGGCTCGGTGTACGCGCGGGCCCGGCCCGCGCTTTCCACACGCCGGAGCAAGGCCCGCCGGTCTACTTTGCCGTTGCGCGTCAGCGGGATGCTCTCCACCACGGTGATGCTCGACGGGATCATGTACGACGGGAGCGACCGTGTCAGCGCGGCGCGGATCCGCTCCGGCGCCTCGCGGAGCAGTACGCCGGCACGCGGGTTGTTCGCCATCAAACCCCACGGACGCCCATCTCCCGTGAGCCCAATCGCCGAAGCATCGAGGCCGGCCGCGACATCGAATGAGGCGGCGTCCCCGCAAGACGACGTGATCAACTCCACTCTGAATTCTTCGCGGTCCAACGCCCAAAGGTCGCTGGGTTCCGCGCCGCGCCGTTCGCACGCGTCGAGCCGGCGACGCAGTTCCCCGAGCGTCGCGCCGTCATCTGTCCCGCCCCGCATCCAGCGGAGAGCCGCCCGCTCCCGCCAGAGCCGCGCGTTGGGGACGCCCGTGATGATCCGGTGCGATCCGCGTTCCGAGGCCTCCCGCACCGCGGCGATCGCCGTCGTAGCATCCGCCGCGAGCCGATCCGCCATTGCCGGCGCAGGCCTCGGGGCTCCGCCGACCTCGAGCACGACCTCGTAACGGAATCGTGTCAACTCATTGTGCGCGGCGCCGCGCTTGAGCATTGCGCGCGCGCCCGTGATCCGGGGCACCCTTCCGACCATCGCGCCGAACGCCGCGGGGTCGATCACGAGCTCCTCCTCTCGGGCCGCGCCACGCGCCACGGACTCGCGGAACTCGGTCGGCGTCATCGCGTCGGCCCCGCGATGGAGCCGGATCGAGGCGTGGTAGGCCTCGAGCAGCGGCAGCGAGCGCACATCGCCGATGACGATCCTGCCGCCGTCCCGGACAAGCGTCGCGGCCCGTTCGATCACGCGTACGAGATATTCGATATCGGGGAAGTACTGGACGACGGAGTTCATCACCACGGTGTCGAAGCCGTCGCCGACCCCTTCGAGCTCGTGCGCTGCGCGCCGATGCAACTCGGCGTGCGCGAGCTCGGGATGCTCACGGATCGCCGCGCGGACCGCGACCAGCGCCTTCTCCGAAAGGTCCAGCCCGACATACCGCTCGCACACCGGCGCGACCCGCGCCAGTATCAGCCCCGTGCCGCAGCCGATTTCCAGCAGCCGCCTCGGCCGATGGATCAGCACGCGCGACGCCGCCTCCTCGACCCACTCGCGCATCTCGTCGGCGGGGATCGGCTCGCCCGTGTAGCTGCTGTTCCATCCGATGATGTTGAACGCCGCGTCCTCCGCTGCGCTCTCGCCCGAGTCGTAGGTGGCGTCGTAGAGAGATCGCCAGTCCTCGATCAGCGCCCGCCCGTCGCCGTCCGAACCGTTGACCGCCGCGGCCTTCTCGGTATCAACGACGACAAACGCGCGCAGTGCGGGGCCGCCGGAGGCCTCGTCGTCCCGCAGCACCACCGACCGGCGGACCCCGGAGTCGCGCGCGATCGCCGACTCGATATCGCCGGGCTCGATCCGATATCCCCGGACCTTGATCTGGCCGTCGATGCGCCCCAGGAAGTCGATCGCCCCGTCCTCGCGCCGGCGGACGAGGTCGCCCGTCCGGTACATCACCCCGCCCGACTCGAACGGGCAGGGCACGAACAGTTGCGCCGTCAGGTCGTCGCGCCCCACATAGCCGCGGGCGACCTGAGCGCCCGCGACGCAGAGTTCGCCGGGAATCCCGACGGGCATCGGGCGCAGCGCGCCGTCGACGATATAGACCCGCACATTGTCGATCGCGCTGCCGATGTGCGGCGGCCCGGGGTCGCCCGGCTGGACATCGCCCGCGGTCGCGACGACGGTGTTCTCCGTCGGGCCGTAGTGATTCACGAGCCGGAACGGCAGGGCACGGGCCGGCGCGGCGGTCAGACGATCGCCGCCGGTGAGCATGGCCCGTAGTGCCCGCGGGGCGGGCGACTCATCCGCCAGCATCGCTTCCGCGACCGGCGTCGGGATGAACGACACGGTCACGCCGAGCGTTTCCAGGCTGCCCCACATCGCGTCGGCGTCGGCGACGACCTCCTCGGGGATCACATGAGTCGTCGCGCCGGCGCACAGCGCCGGCCACAACTCCCACACGCACGCGTCGAAGCCCACGCCCGCCACCTGAGTGCAGACATCGGAGCCGCCGAGCCCGTAGACCCGCCGATGCCAGGACACAAGATTGGTGAGGGCTCCATGGGAGACTCTCACCCCCTTGGGCTCACCGGTCGAACCGGAGGTGAAGACGACATACGCCACGCTCTCGGGCGCGATCGTGACGGGCGACGCGGCGGGCTCATGTTCACGGATGAGTTCATCGATCACGACGGCGCGGACGGCGGCGTTCTCGAATCGCGGGACGAGATGCCCCTGTGTCAGGACGACCGGCGAACCGAGGTCCCGCGCCATCCGGCCCAGCCGGTCCGGCGGGTGCGCCGGGTCGAGCGGGGCGTAGGCGCATCCGGCGAGCATGACCCCCAGAAACGCCGGGACCATGCCGGCATGCCGGTCCACGCAGACCCCGACCATCCCGCCACGCCCGACGCCGAGCCGCTCCAGCCCCGCGGCCACTCTTCCGGCTCGCTCGATCAGTTCCCCGAATGTGATCGCCCCGTGCGCGTCGGCAACCGCGACCGCGTTCGGGCGGTCGCGCGCGACCGAAGCGATCTGCTCCGGCGCCGGGCGCGGATCGATGAGGTCGCGCCGGGTCTCGTTGAGCGTGCGCACGACGAGTTCACGCTCGGCGCCGCTCATGAACTCCAGATCGCCCAGCGGCGAATCGGGGCGACGGGCCATCTGCTCGAGGATGACGGTCAGCCGCTCGAGCAATCGTTCGGCGCCGCGGTCGTCGAGCCGCGCCGGGTCATAGTCGGCCCAGAGCAGGAGTTCGTCGCCGTCAAAGGCCAAGACCACCAGCGGGAACGAGGTCTGAATCAGCGGCTTGATAAATCTGTGACGCCACCGCTCGGGATCCACCTGACGGAAGTGCGTGATGTAGTCGTACCGTTCGTACCCGATCGCGGTCTCGAAGAGGGGGGTGTCCTTGGCGAATCCGGACGCGGCCTGAATGCGCGGGATCGGGGTGTGCTCGAACTTCCGCAGATCGAGCCACGCGCCGCGGATGTCGCCGAGCCAATGACGCGTGGTCGACCGGTCGTCGACGCGAAGCCGGAGCGGCAGCGTGTTCACGAACGGGCCGACGATGTCCTCGGCGCCGGGGACGCTCGCCCGACGGCAGGTCTTGACGATCCCGAAGACGACCTCGTCCTGGCGGCTGCACCGCGCCAGCAGCAGCGCCCACGCGCCGAGCACGATCGAGTTCATCGTCGCGCCTTCCTGCTTGCTGAGTGATCGCAGCGCGGCCGTCACTTCGGCAGAGAGATGCGCCCGCCGCTCGCGGTGCACCGAGAGCCCCGCCGCGGGACCGTCGGGGGCGAGCATCGGGACCTCGGTCGGCCCGTCCATGCCTTCGAACATCCGATGCCAGTACGCGTCCGCGCCGGGGAACTCCTGCGACGACAGCCACTGCACATACGAGCGGAATGGTGCGCCGGGGTCCGTCGGGGTGTTCGCCCCGTCGTGGTCGTAGAAGTCGAAGAGTTCACGCAGCACGATGGTCACCGCGCGCCCGTCCACGGTCGCGTGGAAGAATGTCCACACGAGGCGATAATCGGCCTCCGACACGCGAACGAGCGTCACGCGGCTCAGCGGCGCCCGGCTCAGATCGAATCCGGCCTCGCGGTCGCGCCGAAGGAAGGCCTCCCACTCACGCTCGCGGACTTGTGCTCCCCGGTCCGTCCAGTCTTCGACGCGGAAGACGGGCGCGACATCGTCCGTGACCCGCTGACGGTTGGCGCCGTCCGATCCGATCTCGAAGCAGACGCGGAGCATGTCGTGCCGACGCGTGACGCGGCTCCAGCAGTCCTCGAGCCGCGATACATCGACCGGCTCCGGCAGGACGACGATCATCTGTACGATGTCGACGCCCGAGCGCGGCGATAACAATTGATTGAACACCATCCCCTCCTGGAGGGGTGTCAATCCAAACCGCGATGCGTTGTCGGCAACGCTCACGATGCATCACTCCCATGGTGATGTGGGAAAAGCCGGCGCCGCGCAGTCGCGCATGCCGCTACTCCCAAACGCCGGAGCCCGGACGCTCGATCTCGATCCCCGTGAGTCAACGCGGGGCTCAGGTGTGAAGTTCGACTGACTCTCAAGCGTCCTCACGGTGCGCAGACCCACAGGCAGCCGGAACTCCAAGCCCGTCGCTGTCCGAGTCCGGCCGACTTGTGGCGAGCCCGCATCATAATCGAGGTCGCGATGGGATTCGGGCGCATTCAAGAAAACCGGCGATGGAACCGGCTGAAGGGGCCACCCTTGGGTCGACGAACAGCCGCCGCCTCGTGGCACCCCGGGGAGTGGATCACAGGCCGATAAAATCCGCCCAATCGAGCGGCGGCGAAGAAGCGAAAGAAGACCTGCTGCAACCCCAAGCGGCCCAAGGGTTTAGGTGTGACGGTCCGGGGCCCTGCGCCGCCCCGATAATCACATTTCCCTTTCCCCCGCCTTGCGAAGCCCCGCGGGTGAAGTACCCTTCATCCAGTGAGTTCTCAAGGTTGCACGCCTTGGGTGCTCGGAGTCAGCCGCACTGGGACGAGAGGGAGTATTCAGACATGATTTCGCGCGTTTTGGCTTGCGCCACGGTTGTTGCCGTGGCGGGCTCGGCTCAGGCCGCGCTCTTCAGCTTTGCGTCGGATGTCGACAGCAGCTCTTTCACCTTCTTTGGTTGGGGAAATGCGATTGTCGATGCCCAAGACCCGGCCGACACGCAACTGCTCTTTATCGATGATGACAACGGCCTCCTTCCGACCCTTCCGGTCACTGTGGAGTTCGACGCGGTCTTCGAAATGGCATACGCGGGCAGCATCCCCGTCACGGGCAACACCTTTGTCCACACCTACGCGCTCGCCGGCGCCTTCGGGTTCTTCGACCCCGACACCGGCCTGCCCGTCCTGACCGCGGCCCTCACGGGCGGCTCCCTGACAGCGCTCGGCAGCGCGACCTCCTGGGGCACCTCGGAGACCATCCAGGTCAACGACATCGGCGCTTCCGAGATCGTCTACACCTGGTGGGGACCGGCGATCCCCGCGTACGGCTTGTATCCGGGTAACTCCATCGGACCGGACGATGCCGCGTTCACCCTGACCCTCACCCTCAGCGCCGCCGGGGCCGGGGTCCCGCTGGACCCGCAGACCGGGTTGCCCGCCGTTGATTGGGTTTCGGAGGGCTCGTACTCCGGGTCCGCGTTCTTCGTCCCCACTCCGGGTGCCGCGGCCCTGGCCGGCTTGGGCCTGATCGGCATGACTCGTCGCCGTCGCTGATCCCTCGAGTTCCGTTCCAATCCCTGATCCCGACCTGTACAAAGACCAACCGCCCTGCATTCGTGCGGGGCGGTTGTCGTTCCCGGCCCCGGGTGCCCGGAGTCGGGCACTTTCCACCGCTCGCCCGCTCGGATACGCTATCGCCCCCCTCCGGAGCGTCGGCCGAATCGGTCCGCCCGGCATCGCACAACGCACGCATCGCGCGAGACCCGCCATGAAAGACAAGACGCATCCCCGCTTCTACCCCAACTGCAAGGTCTACTACAACGGCGAGGTGGTCATGACCACCGGCGCGACCGTCCCCGAGATGCATGTCGATGTCTGGTCCGGGTCGCACCCGTTCTTCACCGGCAAGTCGTCGTTCGTGGACTCCGCCGGTCGCGTCGAGAAGTTCCAGCGCAAGTTCCAGGGCGACTACTTCAAGAACAAGAAGAAGTAACCCCCGCCGACGTGCCGATAATCCGGGACGATGTGCCGATTCGTCCTGTATCTCGGCCCGCCCCTCACGCTCTCCTCGCTGTTTGTCGAGCCGAGTCACTCGCTGATTCGGCAGTCGATCCATGCGCTCGAACGGGACGAGCCGCTCAACGGCGACGGCTTCGGCGTGGCGTGGTACGCACCGGAGGTCTCGCCCAACCCCGCCGCGTTCCGATCCGTTACGCCGGCGTGGAGCAACCGGAATCTGCTCGAGATCGCGCGGGTGACGCGCTCACGCTGCATCCTGGCGCATGTCCGCGCCGCGACGCAGGGGCTTTCCGTCGCCGAGACGAACTGCCACCCGTTCGCGCACGACCGCTGGGCCTTCATGCACAACGGCGACCTGGGCGCGTTCTCGAAGATTCGGCGCGAGATGCTCTCGACGCTCTCGGAACGGGCCTTCTCCGCCGTCAACGGATCCACCGACTCCGAGCATCTCTTCGCGATGGTGCTCGACCGATTGCTGGCGTCCGGCGGCGAGACCGTCGAGCAACTCGCCGAGGCCCTCGTCGACGGCGTTGATCACGCTTTGTCGCTCTCGCGCTCCGTCGGGCCGGAGGTGCACAGCTATCTCAACCTCGCGCTGACGAACGGCGACGCGGCGGTCGCGTGCCGGCTCACGACCGACAAGCCCGAACACGCCGACTCGCTCTACCTGCACACCGGCCGCAAGTATGTTTGCGAAGACGGTGTGTGCCGCATGATCTCACCCGAGGCGGGCCAGGGCGCGGTGATCGTCTCGAGCGAGCCGCTCTCGGACGACATGGGCTGGCAGAAAATCCCGGTGAATCAACTGGTGGTGATCCGTCCGGACCGGACCACCGACCTACGCCCGTGGCCCTCGCCGATCCCCTGACGGCTCGACGGGACGGCCCGCGATGGTGAGCGTAGCGCGACGACCCTTGGCCGCACGCCCCTTCCTCGGCATTACCATCCGCAGCAGCCCACGCATGATCCACGCGAAGGCCAGCAACGCGATCGCGGTGACCACCCAGAACTGCCAATCACCGATCGGGAGCGACGAGCCGAGCATGATCACGCCCCGACCGCCAGCGCCACGCGGTAGGCGATGAACGCCGCGCCGTAGGCGACGGCGGTCATCCACCCGAACTGCAACGCCGCCCAGCGCCAGCCGCCCGCTTCCTTGGCCGTCACCGCGAGTGTGGGTAGACACTGCATGGCCAGCACATAGTAAACCAGCAGCGACCACGACGCGGCGGTCGTGAACACGGGCGTCACGCCGTCATCGCGCTTCGCCTCGCCCAGGCGGCCGGCGATCGAGGTCGCGGGCAGATCGTCGCCCGGCTCCCCGATCGTGACGACCGCCATCGTCGCGACGAAGACCTCGCGCGCGGCGAAGCTCGTCATCACGCCGATCGTCAGCCGCCAGTCGTAGCCCAGCGGCTCAAAGATGGGCTGCGCCGCCCGGCCGATCCGCCCCGCGTAACTGCGCGACATCGCCTGCGTGCCCTCGAGCCGATCGGCGCGATCGAGGATCTCCGAGGCCGCGTCGGAGTCGCCCCCCGACGCGACGGCCGCCGACTCCGCGCGGAGTGACTCCACCTCCGCGCTGGGAGCGACCTTGGGGAACGAGCCGAGCCACCAAAGCACGATGCTGATCGCAAGAATGACGGTCCCGGCCTTGCGCAGAAAGACCACGGAGCGGTCGTACGCCGACAGGACGGCCGTTCGGATGCTGGGGATCTTGAACGACGGCAGTTCCATGACCATCGGGCGGGCCTTGCCGCGGAGGATCGTGCGCCGCGCCAGCAACGCGCTCAGCAGCCCGGCGATGGCGCCGAGCATGTAGCAGCCCGAGAAGGCGAGCGCGGCCAGGGCGGGGCGTTCGCGGAAGAGCAGCGTGGTCAGCACGACATACACCGGGATGCGCGCCGAGCAGGTCATGAAGGGCGCCACGAGGATGGTCGCCAGCCGTTGGCGTCGGTCCGGCACCGCTCGGGCCGACATGATCGCCGGCAAGGCACACGCGTGCGAGGAGAGCAGGGGCATGAACGAATGTCCGGGGAGACCGAACGGACGCAGCGCCCGATCCATCACGAACGCGGCACGCGCCAGATACCCCGTGTCCTCGAGCAGGGACAGCAGAAAGAACAGCAACGCGATCTGCGGCACAAAGACCAGCGTCGAGCCCACGCCCGCGACGACGCCGTCGGTGACGAGGTCAGCGATCAGGCCAGGCGGCAGCGCGTTCCGCACGGCGCCGCCGACGGACTCAAAGGTCAGTTCGAGGAGGTCCATCGGGATCGAGGCCAGCCGGAAAATCACCCAGAACAGCCCGGTCATCACCGCCGTGAATACGAGAAGTCCCAGCACCGGGTGCGTGAAGACACGGTCCATCCGATCGGTCAACGGATCGCTGGAATGGGCGGGAGCGCCCGGCGTGGAGGCGCCGCGCGACGACGAGGCCACCGCCGCGTACACCTCGTCCGCCCACCGCTCCAGGGCGTCCGCGTCGCCGGGCGGCGTTCGGTTGGGGACGCGGGCCGAGATCAGTTCTGTGCGCACGGCTTCGAGACCGGCGCCGCGGCGGGCATCGCACGACACGACCCCGCACCCCAGCGCATCGCTCAGAAGGGCCTCGTCGATGTGCAGGCCGCGGGCGCGTGACAGATCGATCATGTTCAGGACGATCACCGTCGGCAACCGCCGACGAAGCGCCTCGCCGGCGAGCACGAGGTTCCGGGCGAGGTTCGTCGAGTCCAGCACAACGCACACTGTGCTCGGCGGGGCGGCCTCCTCGCCCGCGGGCGCCAGCTCGCCCGCAAGCACCGCGCGGCACGCCATCGCCTCCGACTGGGCCAGTTCCAGCGAGTACACACCGGGAAGGTCGATCAACTCGGCTCGATGATCGCCCAACCGCACATGCGCCACCCGGGCCGTCTGCGTCGTGCCGGGGAAGTTCGAGGTCTTGGCGCGCACGCCGCTGAGACGATTGAAGAGCGTGGTCTTGCCGGTGTTGGGATTGCCGAGCAGCGCGATCCGCATCGAGCGCGCCGACTCATCGCCCGATGGCCCGGTGTCAGGATCGCCGATCGCCGTGCCGAGGTCCGGGCTCACGGTGCGTCAATGCCCCGCGTCGTCGCGGTCGACCGAAACGATCACCCGCTCGGCCAACGGACGCGCCAGGCCGATGCGGCACGAGCACCCGTGCGGCCCGAGCACCTGCACGATGCACGGCTCGCCGGTCCTCGAGAGACGGATCCGCGCCTCGGGCCGCAGCCCGAGCGCCCGGAGCATGTCCCGGTCGTCGTCGTCCAGCCGACCGCCGCAGATCCGCCCGGTCTGCCCGACCCGCAGCCGCGTCAGTCGGACTCTCCGCTCTTCCGGCGCGGCGGGTTGGGGTCTGGAGGGAACGGCGTCCAATCCGCATCGGCACGCCGACTCCGGGCCGGGCTCCCCGTTTGGAAGCCCGCTTTCGCCCGATCCCGGCGCCAGATGACTGAGTGTGGACACTTCGCGGCTCCAATACCCCCCGGAGCGATCAAGGCGGGAATCGTACCGTTCTTGAGACTGAGTATCAATAAGGGGTAGTGGTTCAGTCTGGCCGGGCGGCCGCCCCGTCGAGGCAAAAGGCGGGCCGACCGGGAGCCGGGAGCGCCAAAGGACGGCAGGGGGCTTACTCGGGGGTGTCGATCCGTTCCTTCTTGTCGTCCTCGCCGAGTTCGTCGCGGAGCTCGTTGAGCCGCTGGCGGAAGGGGGCGTTGACCTCGTCCATCTCCGACGGGTTTTCCACGACATGCGGCGTGATGAAGATCACGAGTTCCGTCTTGGTGGAGGTGGTCTCGCGGGACTTGAAGATCTCGCCGATCAGCGGGATGTCGCCGAGCAGGGGGACCTTGCGGACGAGTTCCGAGTCCTCGTCGCGGAGGATGCCGCTGATGACGATGGTCTGCCCGTCCTTGACGATGAGCTGCGTGGTCGTCTCGCGCCGGTCCACGATGAACGCCCCGTTGGGCGCCAGTTGAGGCGCGATGGACGACAACTCCACATTCACGCGGAGATCGACATCGCGATTGACCGTGATCCGCGGCCGGGCGCGGAGCTGGATGCCCACCGCGCGGTAGTCGAAGGACTGCGTGATGCCGCCCTGATCGGTCGTCTGCGAGTCCACGACGAACGGGATGTCCTGCCCGTCGAAGAACTCGGCTTCCTGATTGTCGCTGGTGAAGACGCGCGGCTCGGAGAGGATGTTCACATCCGTCTTCTCGGCCAGCGCCTGCAGAATGACATTCACATTGGCGCTCAGATCGAGCACCGAGGTGTCGAAGAGGTTGCCGAAGATCCCGTTCTCCTGCGCCGTGGAGTTCAGCCCGATCGAGAGCGAGTTGTCCTCATTCGTCGGGTTGATGGTCTCGCTGGACCACCGCAGCCCGAGCGCCATCGAGTCGTCACGCGAGACTTCGGCGATCACGGCCTTGATGAACACCTGCCGGCCGGGTCGGTCCAGGTCGTTGATCATGTCCACGACGCTCTGCTTGTACTCCGGCGGGGCAAGCACCATCACGGCGTTCTGACGCCACACCGGCACGATGCGGATCTTGCCCACAAGGTTCGATGAGCCGCGGTTGTCGGTCGGCTGCCGGGCCCGCTGCCACCAGAAAGTCATGGTGTCGGGCGTCTCCTCGGCCGCGGCGTCTTCCTCCCCCGCGTCCTGCGCGAAGGGGCTCGAGGTGGCACTGTTGGCCGACAGCCCGGTCTCGCTGCGCCGGATCTGGGCGAGCGTGCTCTCGGTGGCCAGCAGCGCGTTGAGCTGCTCGGCGAGTTCCTCGCTGGAGGCGTGCTTGAGCGCGACGATCTCCGGCAGGCCGATCGACTGCGGCTGGTCGACGCCGTTGATGATCTCGTCGATGACGAACAGGTTGTCGGGGCTCTTGCTGATGACGACGAGCCGTCCCGCCTCGGGGATCGCCTGGAACGAGAATTGTCCGGCCAGCCGGCCGACGCCCTGGCTCGACTGTGCACCGCCCGCCTGCGCGGTCGTCGGCGTTCCGAACAGCCCTTCGAGCAGGTCGCGGACTTTGATGGGGTCGGAATACTTGAGGTCGTAGATCTTGGGGACCACGGCCTCCTGCGGGAGCGGCTGATCCCAGACCGACTCGATCTGGCCGCGGATCTGATCGAGGATGCGCTCCTCGGCGAGCACGGTGACCGAGTTCTGCTGCTTGTTCGAGGTGACGCGGATATTCGCTGAGGTGGCGGTGCCCTGATCCTGTCCCTCACCGCGCCCGCGCCCCTGCTGCTGGAAGAACCGCTGCATCTGCTGCTGCTGCTGCGTGTTCTGGCGCGAGTCCTCGCTCTCGTAGAGTTCCTTGATGTTCTCGGCGACGCTCTCGGCGTCGGCGAAGCGAAGCCGGAAGGTCTCGGTCTGGAGCGCCGCCGAGCCGGGCTGATCAAGCGAGTTGATGACCTGTTCCATGCGCTGCAGCAGCGCCATCGTTCCCCGCAGGACGAGCTGATTCGACTCCTCGTCGACCGTCATCTTGGCGTAATCGGGGACGAAGTCCTTGAGCGCCTCGCCGAGCGTTTTGGCGGTGGAGTTGTTGAGTCGGTAGATCTTTTCGGCGACGGTGCCGATGTCCTGGCGTCCCAGCACGCTCTCGTCCGGCCCGATGACGGGCACATCGTAGCGCATGAGGTCCACCATGTCGCGCAGCATGATGATCTCGTCCGTCTCGATGATCGCGATGTCGAGCTGGCGCATCGCAAGGAACACCAGGTCGAGCGCCTTGTCCTGTGCGAGCGGCTGGTCGTTGATGATCGTGATCTTGCGCTTCATCACCTCCGGCGAGGGGATGACGACCTTCCCCGTCGTCTCCACGATGAACGGCACGAGCGTCTCGACCGCGACATCCCGGAACGCGAGCACCGTGGTGCTCCCGTTGGAGCCGCGTCGGCCCGTCGTGGACTCCTGCGCCGACGCCGTCGAACACAGCCCCAGGGCAAGCACGCCGCCGCACAGCCACGAATTCACCATATGTCGGGTCATTCCTGCTCGTCCCTGTTCTCGGGGTCGTCCGACTCCGGCTCCGTCTTCTCGAGGAACTGCCCTGTTGTCCGATCGAACAGCGGCACATCAAACTCAACGCCCTTCCACTCAAGACGCGCCGACCACGGCGGGCTGAGCGAAATCACCAGAACCCCATCAACTTCCTCGCCCACCCCGGCGATCTCGCCCGACTCGAACCACACCCCGTTGCCGAGCATCGCCACGATGGGCGGACCGTCGTACCGGCTCGGCGGCGGCGGCGGCGGCGGAGATGACCGGGGCGGCGGCGGCGGTGGAGGTGGTGGCGGCGGCGGCGGTGGGGCGAAAGGGATATAGAACATCGAGCGCCCGACGGCGCTCGCTTCGTGCCGCGAGTGCTCGGAGTTGAACCGCGCCAGGGCCGACTCGGTGGAGCTGGCTTCATCGCCGACCGTCGGCACGCGCGTCGCGGCATCAACCGCCAGCGGTGTCACGCTCGAGACCAGCGTCACGCCGAGCACAACGACCCCGCCGAGCGCGATCACACTCGGCAATCCGATCTTCGGGATGCCCTCGCCGCTCAGGTCCATCACGCCCCCTCCGTCGGCTTCTTCTGAATCGACCAGCTCTCGACAGACACCGTCGCCTGCACGCGACGGCCCTCGCCGGAGCGCCGCAGGACGACCCGCGGCACACTCGACACCTCGGGCGACTTCTCAAGAGCCGCGATCACCTTCATCGCCAGGTCCGGATCGCACTCGAACTTCAATTCGATCTCCAGCCGCTGGAGTTCCTCGTCCGACGCCAGCGCGCCGGCCATGGCATCGCGCGAGACGCGTCCCTCCGAGCGACGATCCCACGACCAGCCGCTGGGAACGCCCATGTCCTTGAAGACCTGATCGATCCGGTCGCGCAGGGCGGATTGCATCGCGCCAGACTCGCCCGGAACCCGCACATCGCCGAACCAGGCGGTCTTCTCGCGGATCTCCAGCAGGATCGCGTCTCGCCGCTCAAGCTCCTTCAGTCGCGAGTCCAGGTCCTCGCGCAATTCGACGGCGCGGGCCGACATTTCCCCGCCGTACTCCATCACCGGCTCGATGACCAGGAAGTACGCGGCGATGAACGCCCCGCCCCACAAGCCCCACCGCGCGGCGCGGGGCAGACCGTTGTAGCGATCACGCAGTCTGCTCATGCGCCACCCCCGGCGCCGCGGGCGTGCGCCCGAAGCCGCTCGGCCTCATCGCGCAGGCGCTGGCGCTCCTCGTCCGTCGCCGCGGCCGAAGCGGCGCGGTCACGCTTGGCGACCTCCCGCATCGCGTCGATGCGGGACATGGCCTTGATCTCGTCATCCGTCAGCGGCGGGGGCACTTCGGCGGTCTCCGTTCGTTCGGGGGCCTCGCCGGTGAAAGTCGGGCCCGATCGCTCGCGGGCGCGGCTGCGTGACGCGGCGGGCGTCCCTTCCTCGCCGTCATCCGACGCGGCGACGCCTCCCTCCGGCGCGTAGCCGCGGGCACGCTCGCCGTACAGGCGCACCGCCAGCGTGTCTTCCGAGAAGTCCTCGATGCCGCGTGCCGTGGCGAACGGTCGCGCGACCTCCGCCTCGATCCGGTACTCGAGCTTGCCGCCCTCGATGGACTTGGTCTGCATCA
>CAZSLT010000019.1:0-3097 GCA_964607595.1 uncultured Phycisphaeraceae bacterium | reverse complement strand
GCCGACTCGCGGCCATCGAGCTGCGCCTCGATCCCGTTGAGTTTCGAGCGCAGGACCATGACCCGCGCGGCGTTCACTCCGATCGGCGCCAGCAGCGCCAGCGCGATCGCACCGGCGGTCAGCACGCCTGCGTGCATGGGATCGCTCGTCCACGAGATCGCCTTGGCGACCAGCGAACGCCGCTCCCGACCCGCCTCGGCGCGGAGGCCGTACAGGCCGCGCCCGCCCTCGTCGGTTCCCAGCAGACCCGCGGCCGCGCCCAGCGCGACACCAAACTCATCCAGCCAGCGGTCGCCCCGCGCTACGCCGCCCAATTCCGACAGCAGTGCGCGACGGGCGTCCTCGTTCAATCGAACGGAGGAAGCATCGTCGCCTTCGAGCTCGAACGGACTGCCCAGCGTCCGGCGGGTCTCATCGATCGTCCGCACCAGGATCGAGTTCCATTCATCGGGCGCTGCGCCCTGCTCACGCATGGTCCGCGCGACGGATGACGAGCCGTTGACCGCGTACACCGCGATCGACCCGCTCTCTCGGTCCGCGTACATCGCCTGTGCGCCCGCATCGGCGCCGCCGAGCGCGAGCAGCCCGGTGAGCGCCACGATCTCGCTCGTCCATGACTCCCGCGCGGCGTCGATCGCCGGTTCCTGCGACTCCCCGAGCCATGCCACGATCAGCCCGTTGCGCCGGCCCGGTCCGGACGAGCCGCCGATCACGCCCGCGCCGCGACGGTGGGCGGGCGCCGCGCCGGGAAGCTGCGCTTCGCCGAGCAGGGCCGCGGCCCCGGCCATCTCCGACGAAGATCCGGCGGGGATCTCAACGACGCGGCACACCGTGCGCGCCGCCGGTGCGACGCGGATCAGCCGTTCGATCTTGTGTCTCGCGATCGCCGCTCGGGCCGCGGCGACATCGCCGTATCGGATCGACTCGCAGTGCACGACCCTGGGCTTGCGGCCGTCGCGCTCGGCGACGACGAGCCGCCACTTGTCCCCTTGGCGGTGGAGCCCAGCGACGCGACCACCGCCGCCGCGCTCCGTTGATCTCGATGTCGTCGCCTTGCTCATCATCGGGTCACAAACTCCGAGATCACCACGGGCAGCCGGGTCGCTTCGATTGTCGCGACGATCTCGACCTCGATTCCGGTCGCCTCGTCCCGTCCGATGCACGAGACGGAATACGCGTTGCTCTGCACATCGATGAACTGCGCCAGGAACGCCGCCTGCTGCGCGCCGACGATATCCGCCAGGTCCATGATATGGGCAAAGCCCGTGACGCGGCTCTGGCGCGCGGTCCAGAGCAGGTCCGCCAGCGCCGAGCCCTGCAGGTCGCCGAAGACCTCCAGATAGTCGAGTGTCTTGCGTCGGCAGGTGTTGAGATTCACCCGCCCGGGCGTTGGCCCGTCCGAGGCGATGCTCATCGTGGCATTGTCCAGCAGCGAGACGACCTGATCGGGTTCGAGATTGGTCACCGCCTGCGCGGCCCGACCCATCACACCGTCCTGCTGCGCCATGGTCCGCAGGGGTGTCTGGATGAAATCGGTCATCGCGGCGCCGGAGGCCTGCGCGTGCCCGATGATGGCCTGCGCCTGCAGTGGCGTCAGCCCCTCGACCACGGTGAGCAACTGCTCGGCCGTCGCTTCCGGCAGCGAGAGCATCGCCTCGCCTCGTGGATTGAGCCGCTCATCGACGCTCTCGGTCGTGATGAACTCGCTCCAGCCCGCGTCGAGCGACCCATCCGAGTCGTCGGGGGGCCAAGACAGATCGCCGTCGTCTTCGTTGGGGTCCAGACGGCCGTTCAGGTTCCAGTCCTCTCCCCGAACGAGGTCGGGCTCGACGCCGGCCACGAGTTCCAGTTCCCCAAGCGTCCGCATCCAGGCGTTCCGCGGCGCGTAGGGCGAGGGCAACTGCGAGTAGAAGCCCTCCTCGGCGCCGAGTTCACGCACATCGTCGTCCGGATCCGTCCAGTCGAGGATCGCGTCGGCCACATCCTCGGTCATGTTCGGCAGCAGCATCAGGTCCTCAACGGTCATCCGGTTGATGTTGATCTTGGCGTGCGCATCCTCAACGCCCGACCGCTCCTCCTCGCCGAACGCGTGCGCGATCGACCAGCTCGCCCCTGCGAGTCTCCCCGAGGCGACCTCGGCCATGTCGTCGGTCCGCGTATAGGCGGACCCGGTCGGCTCGGACTCTAGGTCGTTCTCCAGCCGGGCGATCGTCGACTCGAGCCCCGCCCGCGCCGCCCAGGTCGCTCTGACCCGCGCCAGCGCCTCACGCCCCGCCATCGACTGCCGGTACGCGCTCGATTGCAGCGACACCAGGATCAGCGTCGCGGTGCCCAGCGACATCAGCACGAGCACCAGCGCGAAGCCCGGCCGAACCGCGGTTGTGTGCGCGTGGCGCGTCATGATCCGGCCCCCGTGTCCGCTGCTCCGTCGTCGCCCTCGACCGGGACCGCGTAGGGCGTCGGCGTCCGATCGATCGCGACAACCCGGCGCGTATCGGCGGTGTACCGCCCCGTGTCGTCGATCGCGCGGAGATCGACCCGGATCGCGTGGGGGTATCCGTCCTGATCGCTGTTCCAGGTCGTGAACCAGCCCTCGCCGTCGAACGCGGTCACCGACAACTCGACGACGCCCTCGCCCACCGCCGTGGCCACTCCGCCTGCATCGAGCCATTCGTCCGGCACGGGGTCGGCACGCCTCCAGAGCGAAAAGGTGTTTCTTCCACCGGCCCCCGCCCCCGCACTCTCCGCCTGTTCAACGCGGGGCACGACGCGGTATTGCACCTCGTACTCGCCGCTCTCGGGCTGATCCGACTCCGCCCGCGCACGCCGGCTGGACCGCGCGAACAGCAGAATCTCGTCCCGCGCCGACCCGTCCACGGTGCTGTCGGTAATGTACACTTGGCCATCGAAGAGGTCGCCGGCGCGGATCGCGTTGGCGATGTCCCGGGCGATCATTGTGGCCGCGGTCTCGGCGCGGGAGCGCGCCTGCTCCCGGGCGTTGGACTTCGACCGCGCATCCATCGACTGGCTGAGCGCGATGACCGCCCCACAAAGATACAGTTGAGGCGTGGTTTCTCAAAACCAACGAAATTATTGA
>CAZSLT010000018.1:0-23918 GCA_964607595.1 uncultured Phycisphaeraceae bacterium | reverse complement strand
CCTGGGCGTTGACGAGGAACTCGCCGTAGAACTCATCCGCGCCCGTCGAGGGGTCGCGCGTGAAGGCGACGCCGGTCCCCGAGTCCTCGCCGGTGTTGCCGTACACCATGGACTGCACATTCACCGCCGTGCCCTTGAGCCCGGTGATGCCCTCGATACGCCGGTATTGAACCGCCCGATCCGCGTTCCAGCTCTTGAAGACCGCCTCGATCGCCAGCGCGAGCTGCGTCATCGGATCCTGCGGGAACGGCTCGCCGACATAGGCCGCGTAGACCTTCGCGTACGCCTCGCAGACTTCCATCATCCCGTGCGCCGGCACCGAGGCGTCGTCAGGGGCCTTGAACTTCTTCTTGATCTTGTCGAACGCCGTCTCGAAGCGGTGGTGATCGACGCCCATCACCACATCGCCGAACATGTTGATCAGCCGGCGGTACGCGTCGTACGCGAAGCGGGGGTTTTCGGTCGCGATGGCCAGACCCTGCACGCTCCGGTCGGTGAGCCCGAGATTCAGCACGGTGTCCATCATGCCCGGCATCGAGACGGCCGCGCCCGAACGCACCGAAACGAGCAGCGGGTGCCCGTCGTCGCCGAAGACCTTGCCGGTCTCCTGCTCGAGCATCCGCAGATTGGCGCGGATCTCTTCCATCAGCCCGTCGGGCATCACGCCGCCGAGCTCGTTGTAAGCGGCGCACGCCTCGGTGGTGATCGTGAAGCCCGGCGGGACGGGCAGGCCGAGCGAGGTCATCTCGGCGAGGTTCGCCCCCTTGCCGCCCAGCAGGGCCTTCATCGCGCCGGCGCCCTCGGTGCGCGACGCGCCGAAGTAGTACACCATCTTCACCGCCGGGCCACGCCCCCTGGGATTCGGCCCGTGCTTGCGCGTCTGCTTCATATCGATCGCACTCATGGGTTGGCCATCCCGCGGGATGTCGTACCGAGCAGATGATCGTCCACCGGGCCGCACAACTCGCCCGCCCGTTGCCCCCGCAGAGTCTACCGGGTGCCGGTCGCCGCCCGCATATCATCCGCCCGTGACTCCCTCGATCCAACCACGCGCGCAGATCAACGCGGTCGAACTGTCGCTCGCTCCGATCCAGGTCGTCACGCGCTGGCCCGACGACATCCCCGGAGCGTGGCTCGTCAGTTCCGGCTCGCACCCGCAGTCACGATGGAGCATCCTCGGGATCCCCGCCGGCGTCGTCGAGCGGAGCGACCCGTGGGGCACCGCCTTACGCTCCGACCCGCGTGCAACCCCCCCACTGTCAATCAACCACGACTCGCCCCCGTTCAACGGCGGGTGGATCGGCTGGCTCGGCTACGAACTCGGGGAAGACATCGAGCCCGCCGTCCGGCGCACCGGCCCGCGCCCCGCCGACGACCGCCGCTGGCCCCGCTGCCACCTCGTCCGCTGCGACTCGGCGCTCGTGCACGACGCCCTGACGAACGAATGGAGCGCCGCCGGCGACCCGGCGCCGTGCCACGCGTTGGCGCGGGTCATCGCCCGACGCGCGCCGTCGGAGCACAGCTTCCGCGTCGGACGCATGCGCAGCGCCTCCGGACGCGAACGGTTCGAGCGTGATGCCCGGCGCGTCATCGGCCTCATCCACGACGGCGACGCCTTCCAGGTCAATCTCTCGCACCGACTCAGCGGCGCCTTCGCCGGTTCCGCCCGATCGATGTTCGCCGCGCTCGCCGCCTCGACGGCGCCTATGTTCGGGGCGCACATCGAACACCACGGCCCCGCGGGCGAGCCGCGCGGCGCGGTCTGCTCGGTGAGCCCGGAGCTGTTCCTCCGTGTCGAACGCGGCACGGGGCGCGTCGTGACCCGCCCGATGAAGGGCACAAGCCCGACACGAGACGGGCCGCACCGCCTCCGCGAGAGCGAGAAAGACCGCGCCGAGCTCGCCATGATCGTCGATCTCATGCGCAACGACCTCGGGCGCGTCTGCGAATTCGCGACGGTGCGCGTCGACGAGCCGCGCGTCATCGAGGCCCACCACGGGCCGTCGAGCGGCGTGTGGCAGGGCGTCGCCACGGTCTCGGGCGTCCTGCGCCGGGGTGTGTCGCACGCCGACCTGCTGCGGGCCACCTTCCCGCCCGGCTCCGTCACCGGCGCCCCGAAGGTCCGGGCGATGCAGATCATCCGCGAACTCGAGCCCGTCGCCCGCGGGCCGTACTGCGGCGCCATCGGCTTCGTCTCCGATTGCGGCGCCGCGGCGTGGGGCGTCGCCATCCGCACCGCGGCGTTGGCGTTCGAACCCGGCGCCACACCCGCGCACGCCCGCGGCACGGTCGACTTCGCCGTCGGCGCGGGGATCGTCGCCGACAGCGACCCGCGGGCCGAATGGCGCGAGACACTGACCAAGGCCGCGGCATTCCGCGCCGCCGTCCGCGCCGGGGCGCCACGATGAGCGGCGACCCGGGCGGATACCGGAGCGAGCCGCGCGGCGGGCCGCGCGTGCGCACCGACATCATCGAGGTGTATGTCCTCCGACCGCGCGATCGCGCGCACGAAGTGCTGCAGATTCGCCGCGCCTCGGACCCGCTCCGCGGCGCCTGGCACCCCGTCATGGGCCATGTCGAGCCATGCGAAACCGCCCCGGACGCGGCCTTCCGCGAACTCGCCGAGGAACTGGGCCTGCTCCGCCAGAACGCCGCATTCATCGAGATGTACGCGCTCGAGCAGGTGCACCCCTACTACCTGGCGGCGCTGGACTGCATCGTGATGTCGCCACGCTTCGCGGCGATCGTCGCGCCGGGCTGGGAACCCACGCTCAACGACGAGCACGACGCGCATCGGTGGGTGCGCGCCGACGAGGCGTCATCCGCGTTCATGTGGCCGGGGCAGAAGCGCGCGGTCGAGGAGATCGTCGCCGAAATCCTCCGACCCGGCGCCCTCTCGAGCCCGCACCTGAGAGTTCACCCGATCCGTTGAAGTCCTCAGCCCCCGCCCGCCCCGGAGGGCGGCGGTGTCACGGACTCGTCGGGCGATGCCGGGCCGACCTCGATCCGCTCGGCGTGTCGCCGCTCGAGCGCATCGATCCGCGCCGTCTGGGCGGGGGTCAACTCGTTGGCGAACAGCGTGCGAATCCGGTCCATCACACGAAGCGCGTGCGGCAGCTCCAGCGCCGACTCAAGCCCGTCGATCCACGGGTCGGGGCCGCTGCCGAAAGTCTCCGTCAGCGCCTCGGCGTCTCGCATGCGGTTGAGCCAGATCATGCAGTGAACCTGCTCGCCGACCCGCGCCATCATCGCGTCCATATCCATCGTCTGAGGCATGACATCCAGCACCGCCAGCGCGCCGGCCGGGTCTTTGAGCAGCATCCGTGTGGTCACCAGCGTCTGCGCCAGCGCCAGCCGCGTCGCCGACTCGTCCGCCGCGCTCAGATATTCAGCGGTCCCGACCCGGCGCAGATACAGCTCGCGGGTCGCCGCATCCTCCGTCTGACGCACGACCTCGCGCAGCTCCGCTGGTGCGAGGATCGAAGAATACTCCACCAGAAGATCTCGTTTCCGCTGCTCGTTGGCCGCGGGCAACGATAACGCCTCGAAGAAGCCCGCGGCGTCGGGGCGGTGACGCTGCAGAGCGCGGCACGCGGCCTCGAAGAGCTCGGGCCGCCCCAGCGCCGCGTCAAGGATCAACGCCAAATGACCCCCATCGGCGCCCAGCGCCGTCGCCGCCGACACCGCCAGCGCCGAGTCCGATGAGGTCAGCAACGGCACGATCTGCTCGTCCTGCCCCAACGCCGCAAGCAGCTGAATACACGGCGTCGTCATCCGGGCCGACGGACGCGACTGAATCGCCTCGATGATCGTCGTCGCCGACTCGGGGTTGTCCAGATGCCCCGCCAGAAGAAGCGCGAGGATGAGTTCGGCCGCGGCGTCGCTCACCGGCCCGGGGTCGCGGAACCAGTACAGCGCCGCGTCCGCGACCTCCGCCTTGGGATGGCGGCCCAGATACCGCATCATGGACGCCGCGGCCACCGGATCGGTCTCACGCATGAAGACATCGGCGCAGGCGTCCGCGTGCGCCGCGGAGTTCAATCGGTCAACCAGCGCCGCCGATGCGGCGCGCACCGCCGGATCCGGATGGGTCAGACTCTCAACCGCGGCCTCGGCCACCTTCGGTCCCACGCTCCTGGCGTTCAGGATCGTCCGTGTCGCCAGTTCGATCCCGAGCATGCGGATCGTGGTGCGCTGGGAACGGATGAGCTCGGCGAGCATGTCCGATCGGGCGTCCTCCGGCGTCGCCGCGTACAGACGCCGATAGGCGTCCAGCAGGCGCGAGGTCGTTTCGTCGAGACTCGCCGCCAGCCGCTCGCCGCGCCGGGCGTGCCACTTGGTCAGTTCGAGCCGCCGGTCCCGCTCGGGAAGCGCGCTGAACCGGCTCCACCACCGCGTCAGGGCCTCCCCGCCGACCGCAAGGTCGTCACGGCCGGTCTGGGCGACGATCGCGCGGACCCCCGCGATCCTCGTCGGTTCGGCCGGACCCGGGTCCCGCATCAGCACATTCATCACCGCCGAGATCGCATCTGTGGACGGATACCGCCCCAACGCCCCCATGACCGCGGGCTGATCCGCCGCCGAGGCCAGTTCCATGGCCCGGATGAGCGGGGGCAACAACTCGGCGGGCGGGTCGGTCGCTCCGGCGATTGCCGATGCCGCCGCCCGACGCGCCCCCGGTGGGTCGTCCGCACGCAGGCACAGCGATAATTCGTCCAACCCATCGGGGTCCGCTCCGGCGATGAGGGCCTGCGCGGCCGCGAGCCGCCCCGGATCATCCACAGCGGGGTCACGGACCGTCCCGGGCACGGCCTGGGCGTGGGCGAAAACTGTCAAAAGCGTCAGCGCACCAAAGAACGCCGCCCCGGATGCGTTCCGGATACGCCGACGATGCCGATCAAACTGTGAAGGGACGGGCGAACGCATGGCTGGCGCCCGTTCATACCAGAACCCGGCGACCGGCCGGGCGTACCGTTTCGCGGGTGCGGCTATCATACGGTTCACGCGGCGGCTGGGTGCGTCGTAATCGCGGAGCAGGCGGCGTATGAACGATTGGTTCCAGGCCGAGCAGCATGTCGAGAAGGCGCACGAGCACTACGAGGCCGGGCGCTGGGCCGACGCGGAGTCCGAGTTGCGAGAGGCACTCGCGCTGGACCCGTATCGCGCCGACTGGCACTTCAACCTCGGGCTCACGCTCGAGGCCGCCGGCCGGTGGGAGGACGCTGTCCGTGCGCTCCGCGACGCCCATGAACTCGACCCGACCGACGGCCAGGTGGTCCTGCAACTGGGCATGAACTGCCTGCGCGCCAACCAGCCGAGCCCGGCCAAGGAGTGGCTCGTCGAGGCCGGCCGCCTCGCGGCCGACGGCTCCGAGGCCGTCATCGCCCTTATCGAAGCACACACGCGTCTCGGCGAGCACGACGAGGCCGAGATCTGCTTCTACCAGGCGCTCCAGGCCGAGGGCGACCACGCGCTCGCCTACATGAACATCGCCGAGTCGCTGCTCGATCGCGGGCTGACCGACCGTGCCGTCTTCTGCCTCCGCGAGGCCGCGTCGATCGACCCCGGCCTCACCCGCGTCCACGCGCGCCTAGGCCAGGTCTACGCCGACCACGGACGATTCGAGCGCGCGCGCCAGATGTTCCTCCGCGAACTCCGCGATAACCCCGGCGATGTCGAGTCGATCATCGACCTCGGCTGCGTGCTGGTGGACATGAACCGCCTCGCCGAGGCGGGCGAGAAGTTCCGGCGCGTCCTCGAGATGGAGCCGGAGAACCCCGACGCGCACTTCCAACTCGGCGACCTGGCGATGCGTCAGCACCGGCTCCACGACGCCGCGGCGTCGTTCCGCCTCGTGCTCGATCTCGACCCCGAGTATCCCGGCGTCCGGCGCCGGCTGGCGCGGCTGCACCTTCGCTCGGACCAGCTCGATGAGGCCCGGCGCCTGCTGAACCACGACCTCCGCCGCCTGCGCACGCACGCCGGCGAGTTCACCGCCGCGGACCTCGACGAGCTCGGCCTGCTGCTGCTGGACACGCGGCTGCCGCACGACGCCGCGGGCGTGCTTGAGCGCCTCGTCGAGCTCCAGCCCGACGATGCCCCGTCGCTGCACCGGCTCGCGGTGGCCCACTTCGAGCGTGGCGACCGCGTCAGCGGGCTCCGGCTCACTCGCCGAGTCCTCCGCGCCAAGCGGAATCACCTGCCCGCGCTGCACAACATGGCCCTGGCGCTGGCCGAGAGCGGCCGGCTGAACGCGGCACGCGCCTACGCGCGGCGCGCCCGGCAGATCGACCCCGAGGACGCCTCCGTCCGACGGCTCGAGTTCACGCTCCGCGTGCGGCGCGTCGCCTCATGGGCCGGGCGGCTGATTCATCGACGCTCCGCCCGCCACTGACACAAACGACCTCGACACGCCAAAGCGCGCCGATGCCCGCTCAGGGGCACGCCGCCTGCCAATTCGAGAGCACGACATTGAGGTCGTCCACGTCGATGAAGCCGTCGTTGTTGGCCACATCGATCGGCGACCCGACGCCGACGCTCGTGTTCCACGCCGACAGCACCGCGTTCAGGTCGTCGACATTCACCTGCCCGTCGGGGACGCCTCCGCCGCCGGTGATATCGCCGGGGCACGGCGCCGGGACGCTCGCCCGCGCGACATAGATGCCCGTGCCCCATTCGATCTGGTTGTCTGCCGGGGGCGTGAGGCCGCAGTTGAAGGCGACATCGCCGTTGTTGTTGATGCTCGGGGCGCCGCCGAAGACGGGGCTGGACACCACATTCTGATCGACCCGCGCCGGTCCCTGATCCGAAGGCAGGATGTCGTGCTCGGTCACGACGCGCGTCAGCGTCGTGCCGTCACCGACCCAGATCGCGCGCAGGCCGTTGTCGTCGAACGCGCGGAACACCACCAGCCCGTCGTCGTTGACATCGGGGCCGAAGAACTCGACATCGCTCACATCCGAGGTGGACTCCAGCGCGATCGTGAGGGTGGTCGTCCCGTCGGAGAGGAACACGCCGCGCTCGCCGTTGGAGAGCGTGGCGACGAAGGCGACCTCCCCGTTGTTGTTCAGCGAGGGCGAATTGTCGAAACTCGCGAACGGCGACATGGGGTCCGCGTCGTCGTCCTGCGCGATAAGGACACTGGACCCGTCGGCGTTCCAGACCCGGATCTCGTCGGGGTTCGAACCGCCGGTGCCCGGACCGAACCTCGCCGACGAGGCGATCTGCCGGTTGTTGTTGAACGCGGGCGTGAAGAGAAATGAGTACGGGCTCATCGGATCGAGCCCGGTCTCAAACACATGTTCGGCGACCTGCGTCGGCGCGCCCGGGTCCCACGAGAAGAAGCCGTTGGCCGTGCCGATGCGTCCGCGGAAGCCGACCTGACCCGCGTCATTGATGATCGGTGTACCCCAGTCCGAGCAGCCGAGCGGACGATTCATGAGGAATCCGGCGCTCATCGTGGCGGGATTGAACGAGTAGACACCGTCGGTCGTCGAGAACGCCTCTTCCCACACGACCACGCCGCTGCTGTTGATCGTTGTGTTCGAGAGGAACGCATCATCCACCGAGTTGTAGACGATGCCGCCGTCCACCCCGCCGACGCCGTCGGGCTCGCCGAACCACACCGACTGGAACAGCCCCGTCGTCACGCCCATGTGGAACGACACCTGGCGCGAGTCGTTCACCGCGATGTTCTCGCCGCTGAAGAAGTAATTGCCGGGCAGATTGAACGCCCCGCCCGGATTGGCCGCGAAGTTCGTCCGCGCGTACAGGTCGTATTCCGTGTAGGTCGGCACGCCCGCGGCCGCGCCGGCGCAAGCCATGAGCAACAGCACACCCGGGAAGGTTCGTCTTGACATCTCGGTCTCTCCTCGTGCGGGGCCAAGCCCTCGGCCGACCCCGTCATTCCATCCTACGCCCGGACCAACCCCGTTCAACGCCCAACCCGCGGATTCCACTACGATCGCCGAATGGAAATGACCCCGGAGCGATGGGAGAACATGAACGCCTACCTCCGCGCCGTCGTCGGCGGCGACGAGGGACCGCTCACCGGGCTCATGACCCGGGCCGTCGCGTCGGGCATCCCCGATATCGCCGTCAGCGCCGATGTGGGCCGCCTGCTGCTGCTCCTGACCCGCCTCACCGGCGTCCGCCGCGCCCTCGAACTCGGCACGCTCGCGGGGTACTCGGGCACATGGATCGCGCGGGGCCTCGCGCCCGGGGGCCGGCTCTACACCGTCGAGCCCGACGCCAAGCACGCCGACTTCTCGCAGCGCACATTCTCGGACTGCGGCGTCGCCGACCGCGTCACCATCATGCGCACCACCGCGCTCGACGCGATCCCCCGGCTCCACAAGGAACACGGCGACGCGTCATTCGATCTCGTCTTCGCCGACGCCATCAAATCCGAGTATCCCGATTACTGGCGCGCCTCGCGCGACATGATCCGCCCCGGCGGGCTCTTCATCGCCGACAACGCCCTCGGCAGCGACTCATGGTGGATCGACAACCCGCACACGAACAACGACTCGGCCACCGGCGCCGATGCGCTCAACCGGATCGTCTGCGCCGACCCCGAGTTCGACGCGGCCATCATCACCAACCGCCAGGGGCTCCTCGTCGCCCGTCGGCGCTGATCGCCATTCCCCCCCGCTACAATCGCCGCAACAGCGAACATTCACACCGAAGACCCACCCATGACAACCTCACTCAACGCACCCACATCCGAGTTCGAGAAAATCGACCGCTGCGCCGCGCTCGACCATCGCCCGCGCGTCCTGCTTGGCAAGATGGGGCTCGACGGCCATGACCGCGGCGTCAAGGTCATCGCCCGCGCCCTGCGCGACTCCGGCGTCCATGTCATTTACTCCGGTCTCTGGCAGACGCCCAAATCGCTGGCCATCAGCGCCCGCGACGAGGACTGCGATGTCATCGCCGCCTCGATGATGAGCAACTCGCACCTCGTCCTGGGGCCGAGACTCCTCCAGGGGCTCCGCGATGTCGGACGGGGCGATATCCCCGTCCACATGGGCGGCATCCTGCCGGAAAAGGACATCACGGCCCTGCTCGAGAGCGGCATCAAGCGCTGCTTCACAACGGGCGTCTCGCTGCTGGACATCGTCAACGCGGCCGCGAGCGAGGTCCGCCCGCTGGCGCAGGACACCGGCGGGCATCCCACCGCGCAGCTCGCCCGCGACATCACGCTGATGCACCTGGGCCGACCGATCCGCAAGGGCGCCAAGCGCCGCCGCCCGAAACGCGTCATCGGCGTGACGGGCTCGCCCGGCGCCGGCAAGAGCACGCTCGTCGCGTGCCTGGCGGGCGAGCACGCGCGCCGCACCGAGGAGAACGCCTCGCTCGGGCGCGTCGCCGTCGTCGCCTTCGACCCGCAGTCGCCCATCACCCACGGGGCGCTGCTCGGCGACCGGCTCCGAGTCGATTTCAATCGCCTTGACGAACGCGTCTTCTATCGCTCGCTGGCGATCTCCGGCGAGGACTACCACGCGCTGGACGACATCATCGAGCTCATCGGGGGCTGCGAGCACCCCGAGATGCCGCCCTTCGACACGCTCTTCGTCGAGACCGTCGGCGCGGGGCAGAACGAGACCAAGATCCGGAGTCATGTGGACGCCACCGCCGTCGTGCTCGTACCCGGCATGGGCGACGCGGTGCAGATGGACAAGGCCGGCATTCTCGAGATCGCCGATATCTTCGTCTGCAACAAGGCCGATCACCCCGGTCAGAACGAACTCATGCGCGACCTCCGCGATATCGCCGGCCGACGACCCGTCATCGAGACCGTCGCCACACAGGGCCAGGGCATCGACACACTCTACGACGCGCTGATCACCTGACCGCCGCGCAGAAAATTGCGGCCCCGGCAGGTCGAGGGCCCGACCGGGGCCGCACGCCGCGCACGCACGCGGCGAGTTGATCAATCGCGACTTCAGCGCCTCCGGCGAACCGCCAGAAGCCCCAGCGGCAGGAGCGCCGCCGCGCCGGGCGACGGCACTTCGACATAGTCCACTTCGATGTACGAGGCGATGAACTGCCCACCAAGCGGCTCGAAGACCGGCGGGTCCTGCTGGCTCAGCGCGTTGTAATAGGACACGCCGTACAAGAGCGCCACCGTGTCGGGAGGAAAGTCGATCACGCCCCCGTTGAGCGCGTCGGTCTCGAAGTCGATGCTGAACGTGCCCGAACCCGACCACCCGAAATCGGCGCCGGTGAAGAAGCCGGTCAGAACTTGGGGGCCGCCCTCGGGATCCGGGACCGGCGGCTGGAGCGCGAGCCCGATGTTGGCGGCGTTGAAGTCGCCCGTGGTCGTTGAGGTGACGAACTCAAGATGAAATCGTGTAGTAACGATCTCGGAGTCGACCGCGGGATAGAAAAAGTCCTGGACGATCTCGTTGCCAAAAAAGCCCAGCGGCGCGCCGATCAGGTCGTACCGAATGGTCTGAACGGCGCCGGCCAGCGCGCCCGTCGATGTGGCCCCGATGATCAGCAATCCCGCGGCCAGTTGCGATGTGCGTGACAAGATCTCGCCTCCCTTGTTGGCGCCCACGCTTCCCCCCGGAAGGGCGGGCCGGTGTTTCTGAGAATATCCGAGAAACAATGCGGCGCGTCAAACAGATTCGCGCACAATGCTGGCAGGATTCCGAGATTCAATACCGAGGTATTCTGAGAAACAATGCCCCCGCGCCCCGACCTCCAACCCGCCAAGCCCCTGACCCCCGACGAAAGGGACACCCTCTGCGGCGTCCTGCGCCGACTCAAGGGCGAGGTCCGGGCGTCGATCGCCCGTCTCCCGGGCGATGTGGTCGGCCCCAGCGGCATCGCTCGCCACCTGGGAATTGACAAGGCGACCGCCCATCGGGTGCTGGCCTTGACCACCGGCTCGACCGACGATCCCGAACGAATCGCCCAGGCGCCGGGGGATGAAGGTCTCCGCCGTTTCGCCGAGGCCTGCCGCGTCGCGGGCATGGACGCCGGGGTCGTCGCCGGTCTGGAGACCGCGGCCGAACAATTCGGCAAGGTGATCCGAGACCTGGCCGGCAGCAAGAACCGTCTGCTGGCGCGTGTCCGCGCCTCGGGCCCGCCCCAGGGCACCCGCCGCCCGCACACCGACGCGTCGGACGAACACCGCCGGCGCGAGTCCCTCTACCGCGCCGCGTCGGAGTTGATCGGTCGCTCCACCGAGGTGCGCGTGGACATGATGATCTTCCGGCCCTCGCAGGAGCGGCAGGGTTGGCTGGACCACACTTGGGTCCGCGGGATCTTCGGGCATGTGTCGCGTCCGGGGGCGTCACCGATCTCGTTGGGGTTCGTCGTCCGGGCCGACCGCACCGGGCGCGAGCCGGACTCCTCGCTCTATGAAACACTCGACGCCGATGCGCTCATCGGGCGCACCCCCCGGGCCGTCCTCGCCGAGTTCACCACACACCCCGTGCCGATCGTCACCAGCCGCGGGCAGAACAACCGCATGAATCTGGTCGTTGACCCCGACGCCGCGGCCACCGAGCAAGGTGTGGACCTGGTTGTGGCGCAGCACCGCCGCGCCATCGGGCGCGACCCCGGGGCCGAGCAGCCGCCGGTGCTGGAACTCAACGCCATGATCCGCGAGCCGGCGCGAACGCTCATCTTCGATGTGTACCTCCACCGCGAGATGGCCCGGCGCGCGATCCCGCAACTGGACCTCTACCTCTGGTCGCCGGGGCTTGATCAATCGCTCGCCGATGTGTGGTTCGACGCGATCGAGACCAGCACGCCGCTGCAGATCCTCGGGCCCGGCCTCCGCCGCGCCGCCAGCGCCTCCTTCCCGCGCCAAGCCGAGCTCACACGCGCCGTCTTCGACAAACTGCGCTACGACCCCGAGGAGTTTGTCGGCTTCCGCTGCGAGGTCAACTATCCGATGTGGGGCGGCGCCTACGCGATGTCGTTCGATTTCGGCGAGTCGCCCCGTGGATAGCGCCGAGAAGGGCATCTCCATCGTGGCCGCGTTCGTTCGCGCGTGCGATGCCTGGCGGCCCGTGCCTCATGCATACCGCGTGACGGACTTCGGTCTGATCACGGACCCGACGCGCGTGAACGATGGGGCGGGCCCGACAAGCATCCTGGTGTGCTGGTCCGGCTCGCTGGCCGACGAGCCCTTCGCGCGGGACTGGGCCACCTGGGGCCCGCGCGGGTGGGAATCGCTCATGGCCGCGTGCGCCGCCGTCGCGCCGTCGCTGACCGAGCGTGGCGCGCGCGTGCTCCTCCGCCCGCACGCTCGCCATGTGCTCAGCGATCCGTACAAGTGCCTGCGGTTCATCGCCGAGCGGCCCGACCCCTGCTTCGGGCTGGCACTGGACGCCGGCGCCATGCTCGAGCATTCGATGCTCGCCGACGCCGAGGGGCACACCGAGCGCGCCTTCGAGATGCTCGGCCCGGTCGCAGCCGCCGTTGTGCTTTCCGGCATCGCCCGCGCCGCCGACGAGGAGTCGCCCCCAGCCCTCACCGCCCCGACCGAGGGGCTGGTCAACCCGCGGCTGCTCGGCGAACTGGTGCGCAGGCACACCGATCCCGCCACCCCACTGCTGCTGCCGGGCATCGGCGCGCCGGAGGCGGCCCGGCAACTCGCCGCCCTCGGCCCGCCCCCATTACACTGAACCCCATGAGCACCGCGCCCAACCTCGATCACCCCGCCCTCAAGGCCGTCAAAGAGGCGTTCCCCGATCGCCGGCTCCGCGCCACCGAGTTCCGGGGCCAGACGACGCTGATCCTCGAACCCAAAGACCTGCACGCGGTGATGCGCTTCCTCCGCGACGACCCGCGCTGCGACTTCGACTTCCTCTCGGATGTCTTCGGCGTGGACTACCTCAACTACCCCACGCCCACGATCGGGCGGTTCGCCGTCGTCTACAACCTCTGCTCCTACCCGCGCACCGACCGCATGTTCGTGAAGGTCTATCTCGATCCCTCGATCCCGACCGACGGCATCGAGGACGACCCGGCCCTGCATGTCGACTCCGTGTGCGACATCTGGCCAGGCGCCGAGTGGAACGAACGCGAAACCTTCGACATGTTCGGCATCCGCTTCGACAGCCACCCCGACATGCGGCGCATCCTCACCTGGGAGTCCTACCCGGCGCACCCCCTCCGCAAGGACTACCCCGTCGTCGGTCGCGGCGAGCGCGAGAACTACAAGGTCATCAGCCGGACGGACGCGTGACCTCGCGAGCGGACGATCCGACCCGCGCCACCTAGAATCCCCCGATGCAACCCCTCCGCGTCGTCATCATCGGCGGCGGGTTCGCCGGCCTCGCCTGCGCCCGGTCGCTCAAGCGCGCCCGGGTCAAGATCACCCTGATCGACCGGCGCAACCACCACCTTTTCCAGCCGCTGCTCTATCAGGTCGCGACCGCCGGGCTCAACCCCGCCGACATCGCCGTCGCCATCCGCCATGTGCTGCGCCGACAGAAGAACGCCGAGGTCGTTCTCGCCGAGGCCGAGTCGATCGACCCCGAGGCCCGCGTCGTCACGCTGAGCACCGGCGCGAGAGTCGGGTACGACCGCCTCGTCCTGGCCGCGGGCGCCGACAACACCTGGTTCGGCCACGATGACTGGTCACCGCACGCGCCCGGTCTCAAGGACTTGGGCGACGCCCTGGCGATCCGGCAGCGCTTCCTCACCGCCTTCGAGCGCGCCGAGCAGGCCGACGACCCCGACCGCCGGCGAGCCGAACTCACCTTCATTATCGTCGGCGGCGGGCCCACGGGCGTCGAGCTCGCCGGCGCGATGGCCGAGATCGCGCGAAAGGCCATCCCGCGCGATTTCCGACGCATCGACACCACCACCGCGCGCATCATCCTCGTCGAGGCCGGCGAACGCCTGCTCCCGGCGTTTCACCCCGATCACTCCCGCCGCGCCCGCGCCGATCTCGAACGCCTCGGCGTCGATGTCTGGCTCTCGACCAAAGTCAGCGGCATCGACGAGCACGGCGTGGACCTCGGCCCCGAGCGTGTCGAGGCGCGCTGCGTCGTCTGGGCCGCGGGCGTCCGCGCCTCTCCGCTGGCGCGCATGCTCGGCGTCGAGCTCCACCCCTCCGGGCGCGTGCCGGTGAACAACGACCTCTCCGTCGAAGGACATGCCGAAATCTTCGTGCTCGGCGATCTCGCCTATCTGCGACCGAAGAACGCGCTGGAGGTCCCCGGTGTGGCGCCCGCGGCGATGCAGATGGGCCGCTACGCTGCGCGCGTCATCCGCGCCGAGGCCGCGGGCCGACCTCCGTCCGCCGCGCGGTCACGCCCCTTCCGGTATGTCGACAAGGGCATGCTCGCCACCATCGGCCGCCGCACCGCCGTCGGATCGGTCGGTCGCTTCCGCTTCACTGGCACGCTCGCCTGGCTCGTGTGGCTCGCCGTCCACATCGTCTTCCTCATCGGGTTCCGCAACCGCGTGCTGGTGCTCTTCCAGTGGGCGTGGGCGTATTTCACCTTCGACCGCGGGGCGCGATTAATCACCGAGGAGCCGGAGCCCGCGCCGTCCCCCGCGACAGTCTCGACTCTGTAGCGCCTCACACCGCCCGAGCCGTCGATCCGCGCAGCGCCATGCCGCACTCAGCCACCACCGCCGCGCCACGCTCCACCTCATCCGCCGTCGTCCAGCGCGACAGACTGAACCGCAGCGACCCGTGGGCCGCGGCCTCCGGTACGCCCATCGCCAGCAGCACCGGTGAAGGGTCCAGCGAGCCCGACGAGCACGCCGCCCCCGCGCTCGCGCACACCCCGCGCTCGCTCAGTTTCATCAGCAGCGCCTCGGCCTCCACGCCGGGGAACGCGATGTTTGTCGTGCTCCACAGCCGCTGGTCCGTGCCGTTCACCGCGGCCCCCGCGCACCGCGCCAGCACCGCGCGCTCGAACGCATCTCGCAGCGCCGCCCCGCGCGCCACATGTGCCGCGTCCGCCAGCCAAGCCATCGCGCTCGTTGCCGCCGCCCCCATCGCCAGAATCCCCGGCACATTCTCCGTCCCCCCGCGCCGCCCCAACTCGTGCACGCCCGGTTGCGTCGGCGCCAGCCGCACGCCCCGGCGCGCGATCAGCGCCCCCGCCCCCTTGACGCCGTGAAACTTGTGCGCCGAGCAACTCGTCAGGTCGATCGGCATCGACGAGAGATCCGCCGGCATCCGCCCGATCCACTGCGTCGCGTCGCAGTGGAACACCACACCCTTCCCGCGGCACATCTCCCCGATCCGCGCCACCGGCTGCACCACCCCCGTCTCGTTGTTCGCCCACATCACCGACACGATCGCTACGCGTTCATCAATCAACCGCTCGAGCGCCGCGACATCCACGACCCCGTCGCGCCCGACCGGCGCCCGGCGGATCTCCGCCGCGCCCGACCGCTCCAACTGGGCGCACAGATCGCGGATCGACTCGTGCTCGATCGCCGAGATCACCACCACCGGCTTCTCGATGCCGCACGCGCCCAACACCCCGCGGATCGCCAGATGATTCGCCTCGGTCGCGCCGGAGGTGAACACCACTTCCCGGGGCTTCACACCGACCAGCCGGGCCACATCCGCGCGGGCCAGCTCCACCTCGCGCCGCGCCTCCTGCCCGGCCCGGTGCATCGAACTCGGGTTCGCCCAGCACTCGGCGCACGCGCGCTCGACCGCCCGCGCGGCCTCGTCGCATGGCTTCGTCGTGGCGTTGTTGTCGAGGTAGATCATCCCGCCGGATGGTACGCGCCCGTTCACTGGCCCGACGCGGGCGACTCCCGGGCGGCCCCGTCCTTACGCATCATCTCGTCCTGCACCTGCTTGGCGCGCTCCCCGAGCATCAACTGCTCGATGACCTCCCGCACCCGCACGCCGCGGTCGTCCTGCGCATGGCCCTCGATCCCCAAAGGAGCGAGCACGCCGTACCCCAGCCCCAGGTGGAGCAGCGTCCACGCCGTGATCTCGGGCGTGAAGTATTTCGAGACATGCCCCTCGCTCTGGGCCTCGACCACCTCGCGCGTGACGAATTCGTGGAGCTTCTTCACATGCCGCTGTATGGCCTCAAGGATCTCCGGGTCGTGAATCTCCATCATCGCCTGCACGATGACCCGGTAGATCCCGCGCCCACGGTCCGAGGTCGTCGGGTTGGCCGCGATCAGCCGCCGCAGCCGCTGGGCCGGGTCCTTGGCCGTCCGCAGTTGCCGCTCCCAGGTCTCCAGGGTCAGGTCGCTCGTCCGGTCGATCACCGCGATGAAGAGGTCCTTCTTGGACCGGAAGTGCCGGTAGATGATCGGCTCGGTGACGCCCGCGGCCTTGGCCAACTCGGCCGTTGTCGCCCCTCCGAACCCGTGACGCGCGAACAACTCGACCGCCGTGTCGAGCAACTGTTCCTTGCGTTGTGCGGCGGGGAGTCGGGTCATCGGGCCTCCATCAGACGCCTCTCACTCGGGTGAATGTACACTAACTTTTGGCCCTTTGACCCCCGCCACCCCGGATTCGCCCCGTTCTCCCCCGTTTCGCGGCTCGGGAACGGGGTCGAACCCGCTCCCGCCCCAAGGGTGGCACCGGGCCAGCCGCCGCAGGGTCAGCCAGGTCCCCCGCGCCACGCCGTGGGCCCGGTAGGCCTCCAGCCCGTAGTGGCTGCACGACGGGTAGAACCGGCAACGGCCCCCGATCAGCGGCCCCATCGTCCACTGATACACCCGGATCGCGCCGACAAACGGCGCGCTCGAAACCCGCCGCCAAGCACCGCTCACGCCCCGGCCCCCCCCGTCCCCCCTGACTCCCCCGCGCCCCCACCACCCCTTTCCTCGCGTCGGGCCCGGCGCGACCAGATCTCATCCGACCGCCGGGCGCACGCCACCAGCGCCTCGATGCAGCGCTCCAGCGTCAGCCCATCCTCGGCGCGGACCGAGACCACCAGGTCGTAGCCGCCCGGCAAATCGAAGCGCGACAGCCGGAACGCCTCGCGCACAAGCCGCTTGATGCGCGACCGCACCACCGCCGGCCCGACGCGCCGACCGACGCTCAGCCCCAGGCGCGGGTGCGACAGGCCGTTCGGACGCGAATAGACCGTGATGGCGCCGACCGAGGCGCGCGCCTTGGCCGCGAATACGCCCTCGAATTCGCGCCGCTTCGTCAGGCGGTGCTTGGCGCGGAAGATGAACCTCCCCCCCGCTGAGTCGCGTTGTTGCTCGGCGCCGGACGACATGCCGCGATTGTAAGCCGCCGCCCGTCGCCACCCTCAAGGCCCCCGTTCCCCGCGCGTGCGGGTCAGGTCTCGCGCAGCGCTTCCTGATACCGCTTCATGAGCCGGGCGCGCGTCATCAGCCCCACCACCTTCCGGCTCTGTTTGGACGATCCGTCCACCACCGCCAGCACCGAGACATCGTGCAGCGAGAACTTGTCCAGCACGGTGTCGAGCGACTCCTCGGCGTCCACCACCGGCAGGTCGCGCCGGAGCAGTTCCTCGATCAGCAGATACGGAATCGCCTCGCGCTCGATCAGCGCCGTCCGCAGGTCCTGCCCGGTCACCAGGCCCAGGTAGCAGTCCTCGTCGTCCACCACCACGAAGTCGATGACCTTGTAGACATCGCGGAGTTCCAGCAGACGCGCCAGCGGGTCCTGCGGGCGCACCGCCACATGCGGCGCCAGCGACACATCGCGCACGCTCAAGCGCCGCAGCAGCGTGAGATCGGCCGCGGTCCCAGTGAGCACGCCCCGCCGGCGCAGTTTCAGCGAATAGATCGAGTCGCGCAGGAACAACTGCGCCACCACGACGCTCGTCACCGCCGCCAGCATGATCGGCAGCAGCACATACGCGTCCCGCGTCAGTTCATACAGAATCAGAATCGCCGTCAGCGGCGCGTGCGTCGTCCCTGCGACCATCGCCGCCATCCCCACCAGCGCATAACTCGCCGGCGAGCTCTTCTCGGGGAGCAGGTGCACCGCGTCCAGCAACTCCCCCACCGCCGCGCCGCCCGCGGCCCCCATGAACAGCGACGGCGCGAACACACCCCCCGAGCCCCCCGAGCCGAGCGTCAGACAGGTCGCCAGCAGTTTGCACGCCGTCAGCACGATCACCACCAGCAGCGTCAGTTCGAGCGGGTTCACGCCGTCGTCCGACGCGACCTCGACCGCGCCGCCGCCCGCCGCGTAATTCCCGGGGTCCAGCAGACTCCGGATGGTCTCGTACCCGTTGCCGAAGAACTGCGGCACATCGCCCCGCCCCAGCCCCGGCATCAGCAGAATGAACAGGACGCCGAGCACGCCGACCAGCAGGGCGCCGATCACCGGGCGCAGGATCGGGTGCGCCGGGATCTTGTCGCCCAGGTCCTCCGCCTTGTAGAGCGAGCGTATGAACGCCACCGCCAGCAGCCCGCACACCACCCCGAGGAAGAGGTAACTGGGCAGTTCCTCGATCGTGAAGTTGTATTTCACCAGTTGCTCGGAGGCGCTGAAGACCGCCACATTGTGGCCGTGATACGCCTGCGTCACGCCCGCCGAGAGGACCGACGCGATCACGATCGGCGTGAAGGTCCGCAGCGAGAAATCGCGCAGCAGAATCTCCAGCACGAAGAACACCCCGGCGATCGGTGCGTTGAACACCGACGAGATCCCGGCCGCGGCCCCGCAGCCCAGCAGCGTCGTCGCGTGGTCCCGGTTGATCTTCAGCAACTGCGCCACGCCCGAGCCGATCGCCGAGCCGATCTGCACGATGGGCCCCTCGGCGCCCGCCGAGCCGCCCGAGCCGATCGTCGCCGCCGACGCGATCGACTTCACCACCGCCACCCGGGGCCGGATGACCCCCTTGCGCCGGTAGATCGCGTCCATCACTTCCGGCACGCCGTGGCCCTTGGCCTCGCGCGCAAAGCAGTACACCAGCACGCCCGTCACCAGCGCCCCGAGCATCGGCAGCACCGGCAGCAACCAGAGCGGCCATCGGCGCATCTGCGCGAAACTCTGATGCTCGAAGAAGTCCAGCAGCGACTTGAAGCCGATCGCCCCCAGCGCCGTCACCACGCCCACAAACGACGCCAGGACGAGCAGATACCACTCGCGGGTGAACCCCAGCGTCGCGCCGAGTTTGTGAATGCGGTCGAGGAGTCGGTTCACCATGGCGGGGGGCGTCTTGCGGACGGCTGTCCGTGCCCAGCGTATCGGCCGGATCGCGCCGAGTCACACATCATTGGACGGCCGCCGCCCGGGCCGGCTCACGCCACTTCGTCGTACACCGCGTCGATCGGATCGCCCTCGCCCTCAGAGGCCACCGGCCCGCCCACGCCCTCGCGCTCGATCGGCTTGCCCTTGGCGTCCGTCAACTCGTTCCCCTCCATGTCCTTGATGATCGGGATCGGATGGGCCTTCAGGTGCGCCGCCAGCGCTTTCTCGAGTTCCATCTGCTTGGTCTCCGGCAGATCACTCCACTTGCCGCGTCCGCGGCACTTGGGGAACGCCGAGCAGCTCAGCCACGGCCCGCGCGCCCCGTCGCGCAGATTGAGCTTCGCCTTCTCGCACTTCGGGCAGGTAATGTCCGTCTCCAGGGGCGGCGGCGCCGGCGCCACCGGCCTGCCGTTCTTGTCCACCTTCACGATCGTCGCGCAGGGATTCTCCTTGTCCCCGTACCGCGAGCACCCCAGGAACGGCCCGAACCGCCCGTTCCGCTTGGTCATCTCCGCGCCGCAGTTCGGGCATGCCACGCCCGAGCCCTCGATCTTGCGGGGCTTGCCGTCGCGGTCCACCGGGGCCGCGTAGTTGCACTTGGGGTACCGCGAGCACGACAAGAACCGACCGTTCTTGCCGAAGCGGTACACGCACGGCGCGCCGCACTCGGCGCACTCGTACGGCGCCGGCGTTGTCTCGGCTTTGGCGTGCGTCAGCGACTCGTGGGCCCGTTCGAGTTTCTCGGTGAACGGCCCGTAGAACCGCGCCAGCACCTCGCGCCAGTCCAGGTGGTCGTCCTCGATCTTGTCGAGCTCGGCCTCCATGTCGCGCGTGTAGCCCAGCTCCATGATCTCGGGGAACGCCTCGACCAGTTTGTCCGTCGTCACCTCGCCGAGGTCCGTCGCGAAGAAGCGCCGCTCGTTCAGCTCCACATAGTTGCGGTCCTGGATGGTCTGGATGATCGCGGCGTAGGTGCTGGGCCGCCCGATTCCTTCGGCCTCGAGCGTCTTGATGAGCGACGCCTCGCTGTATCGCGCCGGCGGCGCGCCGAACTTCTGCTCCGGCTCCATCGCGAAGGGCGACATCTTCTGCCCCTCCTTCACCGCCGGCAGCGTTTGCTCGTCCGAACTCGTCGGCACGCCCATCACGCGGTAGAAGCCGTCGAACGCCAGCACGCGCCCCGTGCAGCGGAACCGCAGCGGCGTCTTGGGGTCCGCGCCGCCCTCGATGAGCACCGCCGTCGCGTCCCACTCCGCCGGAACCATCTGGCACGCCACGAAACGGTCCCAGATCAGCTTGTACAGCCGGAACTGATCCGGCTTCAGCGCGGATTTCACCCGGTCCGGCGGGTACGCCAGCGAGGTCGGGCGGATCGCCTCGTGCGCCTCCTGCGCATCCTTGTTTGTCGATGAATACCGGTTCGGCTTCTCGGGCAGATACTTCGGACCGAACTGGTCCTCGATGTACATCCGCGCACTGCGCACCGCCTCGTCGGACAGGTGCGTCGAGTCCGTACGCATGTAGGTAATCAGACCGACCGAGCCCTCGCCGGGGACATCCACGCCCTCGTACAGACTCTGCGCCGTGCGCATCGTCCGCCGGGCCGCGAACCCCAGCCGGCTCGACGCGGCCTGCTGCAGCGTCGAAGTAATGAACGGAGCGCCGGGGCGCGACCGCGTCCGCTTCGTCTCGATCGAGACCACCTTGTACGGCGTCGAGGGGTCCACGGTGCCCGTGACCGTCCGCACGAACCGTGCCGGCCCGCGCCCGTCCGGGTCCTCGGTCACCCGCGACTCGACGCCCTTCATCCCCGCCAACGCCGCGATGTCCTTCACCTTGCCGGTCAGGTCCGCGACCTTGATCGCCCCTTGCGCCTCCGGATCCGGGCGGCCGCCCGCCTTGAGCGTCAGCGCCTTGTATTCCAGCGAGATATCGAAGGGCTTGCCGCCCACCTCGACCAGTTCCGCGCGAATCGCCGTGTGCTCGGCCATCCACGCGTTCTGCGACTTGACGGTCGGCGCATTCTGCTTCGCGTCCCGCTGGCTCATGAACCGCGGCCACTTCTCGGCCAGTTTCCGCGCCGAGGCCTCGTCCAGCGCGAACCGCGCCGAGATCCGCCACGACTCATCGGGGATGTGCGCCCGGATCTCACGCTCGCGCTCGACGATCAAACGCACCGCCACGCTCTGCACCCGGCCGGCGCTCAGACCCCGCGCGATCTTCTTCCACAGCAGCGGCGAAACCTGGTAGCCCACGATCCGGTCCAGGATCCGGCGCGCCTGCTGCGCATCCACCTTGTTCAGGTCGATCGTGTGCGGGTTGGCGAATGCGCGGCGGATCTCGTCCTTTGTGATCGCGTTGAAGACTACGCGGTGCGCCTGGGCCGGGTCGATGCCCAGTATCTGCGCCAGGTGCCAGGCGATCGCCTCGCCCTCGCGGTCCATATCGGTCGCGAACCACACTTCCGACGCCTGCCGCGCCGCCTGCTTCAGCTCAGTGACCGCCTTGTTCTTGCCCGGCAGCACCTCGTAGGTCGGCTCGAAGCCGTGCTCGAGATCGACGCCCGGAACCGGGGACTTGTCGCCCTTCTTCGCCTTGCTCGGCAGGTCGCGCACATGGCCCACGCTCGCCTTCACGATGTAGTCGGGGCCGAGGTACTTATTGATGGTCTTGGCCTTGGCCGGCGACTCGACGATCACCAGCCGCTTGCCCGACCCGCCCCCGCCGCCGGACTTCCCGCCGCTCGCCTTCGGTGACGCCGACTTCCGCCCGGATGTCTTCTTCTTCGTGGTCGCCATGCAGCCCTGCTTGGTGTTCTTCGCCTGCCCGTTCCGCAATCCGCCCGCCCAAACATGGGGCCTACCCAGAGCGTTCTCGCGGGTTCGGACGGCGGGAGTTGAAGGCGGGCCCGATGGGGATGTCAAGCCGGGAGCCCCCGGACTCACTCGGATGTCGCTCCCGAACCCTCTCGGCTCGATGCGCCCGAGGCCTTGATCCGACAACAACCATGGCCCCGTGCTTATTCCGTCGCAAACATCTTATTGACAACGATTTGCGCGGCATCTTCCGTGGAGCGGCCCTCCATCGCGATCCACACACCCCCTGGCATCCCCCGAAGCCGCCGCAGCCAGGTCCGCTGATTTTTTCCCAATCGGCGGGTTTCGATCATGATCCGCTCCATCACCCCCTCCAACTCCGCCTCCCCCCGCCCGCCTCCCCCACCCCTCTCGACATCCTCGAAATAGCTGATGAGTTGCTTGTACCCCAGCGCCTCTCGGGCCTGCACTCCCAATCCACCGCCTGCCCACAAGGCCCGCACTTCATCAACAAGCCCCGCCCGCATCATGCGCTTCACGCGGGCGTTGATCCGCTGGTTCACCACACCGATCGGCCATTCCAGCCCCACCAGCAGCGCATCGGGCCGCACCCGACCGGCGTCCCACTGGCCCTGATGGCGCGAGATCGGCACGCCGGTTTGCCGGAACACTTCCAGCGCGCGGATCGCTCGGCGCGTGTCGTTGGGGTGGATTCTCTCCGCCGCCTCGGGGTCCACCCGCTCCAACTCCCGCCGTCGTTCCCCGGGGTCCATTGCCGCCAGTTCCTCCCGCAGAACGGGGTCCGGCTTGGGCCCTTCGAACAATCCCTCGAGCAGCGCTTTGGCGTACAGGTGCGTCCCCCCCACCACGATCGGCACCCGGCCGCGCGAACGGATCTCCGCGATGCACGCCTCGGCCAGCGCCAGCCAGCGCTCCACGCTGAACGCCTCGGACGGGTCGGCGATGTCGATCAGGTGGTGCGGCACACCGGCCCGCTCTTCCAGCGTCGGCTTGGCGGTGCCGATGTCCATGCCCCGGAACACCAGCATCGAGTCGGCGCTGATCACCTCGCCCCCACCCCCCACTCCCCCCCCGCGGGCGCGCTGTTCCAACAGGCGGGCGATGGCCACCGCCAGGGCGGTCTTCCCGCCGGCGGTCGGTCCCACGATCACGGGCATGAGCGGTAGCATGGTCGGTCCGTTGTTCATCAAGAGAAGGAGCGTACACCGTGCCCAAGGCGACCATCGAGCACACCGAGGTGTCCGGGAGGCGCGTCCTCATGCGCGTCGACTTCAATGTGCCCGTCGAAGGCGGTCGAATCACCGACGAACGGCGCATCCGCGAGGCGCTGCCCTCGATCGTCAGCGTGCTCGACCGGCGCGGCCGCCTCGTCCTGATCTCGCACATGGGCCGGCCCGAGGGCAAGGGATATGAACCCGAGTTCTCCCTCGAACTCTGCGCCAAACGGCTGACCATCATGCTCGCGGGCATCTCGCGGGGCAATGTCGGATTCCCCTCGCACGACTGCGTGGATGACGCCGCCGCGGCCGCGGTCGATCGCCTGGCCGACGGCGAGGTCGTCCTCCTCGAGAACCTCCGATTCCACAAGGCCGAGAAGAAGGGCGACGAAGCGTTCGCCTCCAAGCTCGCGGCCTACGGAGATGTCTACTGCAACAACGCCTTCGGCACCTGCCACCGACCCGACGCCTCCATGGTCGCGGTCCCCCGATTGATGAAGGGCAAGCCGCGGGTCTGCGGATCGCTCGTCGAGAAGGAGATCCGGTACCTCTCCGAGGCGGTGGAGGCCCCGCGCAAGCCCTTCGTGGTGATCCTCGGCGGCGCCAAGGTGTCCGACAAGCTCCCCGCCGTGGACTTCCTCTCGCAGAAGGCGACCGACATCCTCATCGGCGGCGCGATGGCTTACACCTTCCTCAAGGCCCAGGGCGTCCGCGTCGGGGCCA
>CAZSLT010000017.1:0-24351 GCA_964607595.1 uncultured Phycisphaeraceae bacterium | reverse complement strand
TATCGCATTCCACTTGATTGCGTCCTCTCCAGAAACATAGAAATTCGCAGAACGGCCATCATCGAGTTCAAGCGTGAAATGCGCATCTTCTTCGAGCATCGGGGGGGTTTCAGCCGGAACGACCGTCAATCCGCGCCACGATGTCCCCTTCAGATCAAGTTCGACAGACACACCGTCTAGAAAAACTTGATCGCCTAGAAGAATCCGACAGTTTGAACTGGCCTTTGAATCCATCAATCTACCTTCGGCAGGGTCAATCCGACCTGATCCTGGTACTTCCCGCCTTTGTCGGCGTACGACACGGCGCACACGCGGTCGGCCTTGAGGAACACCAGCTGGGCGATGCCCTCGTTGGCGTAGACCTTGGCCGGCAGCGGCGTGGTGTTGGAGATCTCGAGCGTCACCTTGCCGCGCCACTCGGGCTCGAGCGGCGTGACATTGACGATCAGCCCGCAGCGGGCGTAGGTGCTCTTGCCGACGCAGATCGCCAGGATATCGCGCGGGATGTCGAAGACCTCGACGGTCTCGCAGAGGGCGAAGGAATTGGGCGGGATGATGATGTGGTCGACGCCGAGCCGGTCGGTATCGACCTCGACCATGAAGTCGTCGTTGAAGCGCTTGGGGTCCACGACCGCCATGCCGCCGTTGCGGGGCGTGGGGGTGAAGATCTTGAAGCGCGACCCGACGCGGACATCGTAGCCGTAGGAGGAGACACCGTACGACACCTTGCCGGCGCGCTTGATGTTCTCCTGGAACGGTTCGATCCCGATGAGTTCGCGGATCTGAGTGTCGCAAAGCACGGCCATCGCGGCCTCCACGGGGCATCGGCCCGGGCGTCCGGCCCGGTCCGAGCGGTGCTGGTTCAGGCGACGGAGACAGCGCGAGGGACCGGTTCATCCCCCCGCTTCTTCGGGGCTCGCCTCGATTTGCTTTTCCCACCCCGGCTCACCCGACCCACACAGGGCTGACCGGCGACAAGTAGGCATCATACGACTACATGTCGTGGCATCAACCCCAAATACTCCAAAATACAGTGGGTTGAGGCCGCTCACATGTCCCGGGGCGGTAACTTCTTGCCCCGTGGCAGGATACGATCTTCTTTCGGCGCGGCAAGCCCCACCGGTGGGGTGTGGATAATCTGACGGAAGGTGTCGGACCCCGACATCTAGTGGTCGCCCGTGCGATACTCCCCCGGGGAGGCGATGGGCGGTTTGGGAGCCGTCAGAGGGCCTTTCCGGCGGCCGTAAATCAGAGGGGTACGCTCAGGGATGATGGCCTCGGACGCGCTGGACATGCTGGTGACCGATCTGACCCCGCCCCAGCGGGAGGCGGTGACGACGACCGAGGGGCCGATGCTGATTCTGGCCGCGGCCGGGTCGGGCAAGACGCGGGTGATCACGCGCCGGATCGCGTTCCTGGTAGCCAACGGCGTGCCGGCGTGGCAGATCCTCGCGGTGACCTTCACCAACAAGGCCGCGGGCGAGATGCGCGAGCGTGTGGATCATCTGCTGGCCGAGCACGGGCTGGATCGGGGCGGCGGGGCGCGCGGGCTGACGATCACGACCTTCCACGCGCTGTGCGCACGGCTGCTGCGCAAGTACGCGGCGATGATGAAGGAAGCGCCGCGCTGGGGGATCGACGATCAGTACACGATCTATGACACCGACGACCAGACAGCGCTGATGAAGCGCGTGCTGGGCGACCTGAACATGAAGTCGGGGAACTGGTCGCCGCGTCAGGTGCTCGGGACGATCAGCAACGCCAAGAACCAGTTGCTGGGCCCGGACGAGTACGCGGCGATGGCGCAGGACTTCTTCTCGCGGACGGTCGCCAAAGTGTACGACGCGTACCAGCGCGGGCTGCGCGCGGCGAACGCGGTTGATTTCGATGATCTGCTCTTGATGACGGTGCGGCTGCTGCGGGAGTGCGCCGAGGCGCGGGCCGAGGTGCAGGAGCGCTGGCGGTATCTGATGATCGACGAGTATCAGGATACGAATCGGGCGCAGTTCCAGTTGGCGTCGCTGGTGGTCGGGCGGGAGGACGGCCGGCCGCCGAATGTGTGCGTGGTGGGCGACCCGGACCAGTCGATCTACGGGTGGCGCGGAGCGGATATCTCGAACATTCTCGAGTTCGAGGAGCATTTCCCGTCGGCGCGCGTGATCGCGCTGGGCGAGAACTTCCGATCGACGGCGCCGATCCTGGCGTGCGCCGATGCGCTGATCAAGCACAACCGCCGGCGGAAGGACAAGCCGCTGTTCACTTCGAGCGACGGGGGCGAGAAGCCGGAGGTGGTGTTCGTTTCCGACGAGCACGCCGAGGCACGGCTGGTGGTGGACTGGTTCCGGGCGCGGGGCGAGCACGAGGGCCTGGCGTGGAAGGACATGGCGGTCTTCTACCGGACCAACGCGCTCTCGCGCGTCATGGAGGATGAGTTCCGCAAGAGCGGCGTGCCGTATGTGATCGCGCGGGGCACAGCGTTCTACGAGCGCGAAGAGGTCCGCGACGCGGTGGCGTACCTGAGGGTGGTGGCCAACCCGCTGGACGAGGTGTCGCTGCGCCGGATCGTGAACAAGCCGAGCCGGAAGATCGGGGATACCTCGGTCGATGCGCTGGCGGCGCACGCCGCGATGAAGCGGATGCCGCTGTTCGAGGCGCTGCGCGAGGCGGGGAGCGCCGAGGGAGTCTCGACGATCGCGGCCCGCGGGATGGAGCGGTTCATCGAGATGGTGTCGGGATGGACCGGCGCGGGGTCGTTCATGGGTTCGGCGGTGGCGACCACGCTGGCGGAACTGGTCGAGCGGGTGGTGCGGGAGTCGGGTCTGGAGTCGCACTACAAGGCGATCGCCGAGAAGAGCTCGAGCGACGCCGACGAGGCGCGGGTGGCGAACCTCGAGGAACTGATCTCATCGGCGCGGGAGTTCGAGCTGGAGTTCGACCCCGAGGGCGACCCGGCCGGCGAGGGGCGTGCGTCCACGCTCCCGCCGCTGCTGGCGATGCTGCGGGCCTATCTGGAGTCGATCGCGCTGGTCGCCGACGCCGACAAGGTGGACCCGGCCAGCGGCGCCGTGACACTCATGACGCTGCACGCGGCCAAGGGGCTGGAGTTCCCGGCGGTGGCGATCATCGGTCTGGAAGAGGGCCTGCTGCCGAGCATGCGGGCGCTGGAAGAGGACGCCGACGGCGAGGAAGAGCGGCGGTTGTGCTTCGTGGGCATCACGCGGGCCCGCCGGCACCTGCTGATGACCAGCGCCAGGTACCGGACGCACCGCGGCGTCTCGGAGCGCACCATGGCGAGCCGGTTCATCGAGGAGCTGCCGACCGGCGAGATACAACTGACGAATCACGCCGATGCGCCGAGCGAGGATGACTTCGACCCGGGCGAGGGGCGCGGCGGACTGCGCTACGAGCGGGATGAGGACTCGTACGGCGGGCTGAGCGCGGGGATGCATGTGCGCCATCCGCAGTTCGGGATCGGCAGGGTCGTGTCGTTCTCGGGGATCGGCGCGAACCGGCGCGCGATCATCGACTTCAAAGACCTTGGGCGCAAGACGCTGATCCTTCAGTACGCGCGGCTTCAGGTCGTGGAGTAATCAACGCGCGGCGCGACCGGCGACGGGCGTCGGCTTGCCGGCGTTGGCCGCGATGTCCGTGCGGAAGGTCTTTCCGGCGAAATGAATCGCGTCGCAGGCCTCGTAGGCGCGGCGGCGCGCTTCGTCGGCGGTCGGCGCGGTCCCGACGACATTCAGGACGCGCCCGCCGTTGGTGACAATGGCGCCGTCGGCTCGGCGTGCGGTCCCGGCGTGGAACACCAGGACGCCCTCGATGGCTCCGGCTTCTTCAAGCCCCGTGATGGGAACGCCGGTAGTGTGCTTGCCGGGGTAGCCCTCGGAGGCGAGGACCACGCAGCAGGTATGCAGATCGTTGGTGTCCCACTCAGCGTCGTGAAGTTTGCCGGTGGCGGTGGCCAGCAGGAGCTGCGCGAAATCGCCGGTGATCCGCGGAAGGAGCGCCTGGCACTCGGGGTCGCCGAAACGGACATTGAACTCCAGCACCTTCGGGCCGGAGGGCGTGAGCATGAGCCCGATGTAGAGGAGGCCGCGATACTCGATCTCCATGCGGCGCAGGGCGTCGAGCGTGGGGATGAGGATTTCGCGGTGGACCATGTCCATGGTGCGGGCGTCGAGGACGGACGCGGGGCAGTAGGCGCCCATGCCGCCGGTGTTGGGGCCGGTGTCGCCGTCGCCGAGGCGTTTGTGATCCTGGCAGAGGTCGAGCACGGCGGCGCTGCGGCCGTCCACGAGTGCGAAGACGGAAACCTCGGGGCCTTTGAGCCGCTCTTCGATGAGCACGCGGTCGCCGGCGGCGCCGAACTCGCGTTGCTGCATCATGCGGTCGACGGCGTCGAGGGCCTCTTCCCGGGTGTCGCAGACGAAGACGCCCTTTCCCGCGGCCAGGCCGGAGGCCTTGACGACCATCGCCTGAACCTCGCGGGAATGGATGTACGAGCGTGCCGCCTCGGCGTTCTCGCAGATGCGGGACTCGGCGGTGGGGATGGAGGCGGTCCGCATGAACTGCTTGGACCACGCCTTGTCGGACTCGAGTTGTGCGCCCTCGCGCCCGGGGCCGAAGACGGGGATACCGGCCTTGGTGAGGGCATCGGCCAGGCCCTCGGCAAGCGGGGCCTCGGGGCCGACGACGACCAGCCCGATCTTCTCGTGCCGGCAAAACTGCTCGACGCGGTAGGCCTCTTTGGTGTTCAGCGCGAACCCCATGGGGCGGGCGAGGTCCGCGATGCCGGGGTTGTCAGGATGGGAGGCGAAGAGTCGCGAGAGACTCGGCGACTTCTTCAGCCGCCACGCCAACGCGTGCTCGCGTCCGCCGCCTCCGATGAGAAGAACATTGATGGGTTCCGGCTTGCTCGGCATCGCCCCATCATAGCGGTGGCCGCGTCGGCTCAATCGCCGGCGGCGCCGGGCGTCTGCGGCGCGGCGACCACGAGGTCCGTCGTGATGTCTGCGGCCTCGGCCTGACGCATCAACGAGAGGAACTCGGTCTGATCGGCGGGGTTCGTCACCCCGTCGGCGTTGATGTCGAACGGGTCGTCGAGAAACGCATACCAGTCCTCCGTGCCGACGACGCCGTCTCCGGTGACATCGAGATCGGCGAAGAGGGTGGGGAGCGGATGAATGATGAGTGTCTCGCCGCCGGGGTTGGCCGCGAACACATGCAGGACGGGGTCTGAGACGAGGATGCGTGCTTCGGTAAGGGCGATGGCGTCACGGGTCGACTTGGCGCCGCCCGATGTAGGCAGGCCCACGACATCGAATGTCAGGCGTGCCACCGAGCCCGTGGTGGTGTTCTCTTCTTCAAAGAGGGCGACCCGGGCGAAGCGGATCCTGCCCGGCTCGAACTCGGGCACCACCCAGATCGAGCCGCCGAAGAGCGTGCCATCGACGACGCGCGGGTTTGAAAGGATTGCCGGGTCGTACTCCGCTTCGATCGTCCACATCCGGATGTTGCGGTGGTTGGGGTTGTGGAGGTCGAGCACGAGCGTGCTGGTTTCGCCCAGGGTCATGACGGGCGGGTCGAACGAGGGTGTCACGATGAGCGCGGTCGGGAGGGCCTGCAGGGGATCCTGGCTCCAGTCCGGCTCGGTCTCGGACAGCGCGGAACCGAACGCCCACTGGACGACGGAGGCGGTCTCGAGGTCGTCAATCCGGCCGTCGCGCTCGACGAAATCCATGATGTTGACCTCGAACGGCGTCGGCGTCGCGTCGCCGCCGATGAGCTGGATCGCCAGGAACGCGTCCGCGGCGTCGATCTCCTGACTCGCGTCGAGATCGCCGTCGAGCGCCGGGAGGTACAGGAACGCCATGCCGCCGATGTCGGCGGGCTTGAGGTCGCGCTTCAATCCGTTGTAATCGCCGTGCATCACCGAGGATGTCTGCCAGCAGTTGCCCGGGAGGTACGCAAAGGTGTAGGGGTCGATCAGCGCGCCGCCGTTGGCCTGGGCCTCGTTGGGATGATCCAGCCCGAGGGCGTGTCCCACCTCGTGCAGCACCACGGTCTGGACATCGAAGACAGGACCCGTCCCCGCGACGCCGCCCTGATCGCCGGGGCGGCCGTGCGAACCGTGGTTGTGCGGGACGCCCCGGGCCGCGGACTCGCACGCGTACTCGATACCGCTGAACCCATGTCCATTCGCCTGGGCGGTCTGTGAAGCAGAGGTCGTCCAGCCCCACGCCTCGTTGAGATAGATATCGGCAGTCCTGATGAAGTCGCCGGCGCGATAGATTACCGCGAACCCGAGAATACCCGGCGTCATCGTGTAGGTGACATCGCCCGAGGTGATTGAGAATCCGACGGGCTTGGTGAAGAAGTCGATGTTGGCACCCCACCCCGGCAACGGCGGATTTGGAAATCCGAGCGCCTCCCACTGCACGAAACTCGGGCCCTCCCACTGCCAGAAGGGGGTGGAGTCGCTGTTCTCGACCGCGACCCATTCCGACTCGTGGAACGAAAGGTTTCCGTTCGTGGCGTTCGACCAGGTCTGGAGCGCGGCGATCACCGCTTCCTTGGCGGCCTGTTGGCCCTGCGGGCCGAGGAAATCCATGAACTCATCATCGAACTGATAACTGAGCGGGATGGGCTGTCCCTCGAGGTACCCTTCCCAGCCGCGATATTGACCGTTGGCGATCTCGGCTTGCGTTCTGTAATCCAAAAGTACAAAGCCGGAGCAAGGCCCCTGAGCAGAAGCCGGCGCCGACAACCACAGCGCGGCCAGCACAGCGCTCACCAAAATGATGCGCATCGCTTGCATGGAAGGTCCCACTTGAAACGACACGCACGGGGTTGAGCCGTGCGTGCCGGGAAAGACTCAAGTTCAGCCGCGATCCGGCGATCACCCAGGGAGATCGGGTGGCCAGATATCGGCGGTCGCCGGCGCGAGGTCAGTCGCGACGACGACGGGCGCCGAGCCCGAGGCCCGCGGCGATGCCGATCAGCGCCGCCGAACCGGGCGACGGGACGATCGGGATCAGGAGCGGGATATTCTGCGCGGCGCCGGGGGGCGGCGGCGGGCCGCCGACCGCGCCGAGGCCGTTGCCGATGCTGATGCCGGGGCCGGTAAAGAGCAGCATGACAATATCTTCGCCGTTCTGGACCTGGTCCGCGATCGGTCCGGTCCATTCGAAGTCGATCGTCTGGCCAAAGCCGAAATCATCGCGCGGATCGCCGACATCGCTGGGGGCGCCCGCCGTGCCGGGGATGTAGAACCCGCGGCCGTTGATGAGATTGAAGTCCATCGAGTCCACGAGCCCGCGGGGGTGCGGGAACGGGAACACATTCGGGTCGAGCCCTTGGACCTGGAACTCGTTGATCGAGTCCAGCAAAGTGGACGACGACCCAGAGACATGGTGGTAGTGATACGCGAAGACATGATCGCCGACATTGAGCGTCAGCGGTCCCTGACCAGCGTTCACCACGGTGGGCTGCGTCACCTGATAGACCGTCGTCGTGAGCGACGAAGTGTCAACCGTGACGGGACCGACCTGGTTCACGAACGACGAGGGCCAGGCGTAGGTATCGTTGGCGTTCAGGAAGTCGATCTGCGAGCCGAAGGTCGCAGGGTTCGGGGCGTTGTAAAGCGTATTGTCCCACGCCGCGAACGCCGGGGAAACAATCCCCGCCAGACATGCAGCGCTAAAGACCGTCTTGAGCATTGTTCAGACTCCCCGCTGCCACTCCGGGCAGCGATGTGGGGCCGGTGAACACACGGTCCCGATCTCTCATTCTCCGCCGCGTTCACTCTCGCCGGCATCCGTTGCCGCACGGTTGATATTGAGTGAGCGAAGCGACAATTTCCGAATGCGACTCAACGACGACGGCGTGACACCACGAGGCCGGCGACACCCATCAGGGCCGCGGCGCCGGGGGCCGGGACATTCAGGTCCGGCTGGCCGGGGATATCGACGAGGGCGAGCGTCTTGGGGTACGAGAACCCGAAGTCGGTGACCTCGACATCGACGAAGTTGACGGCGACGGCGCCGGACGCCCGGACATACCAAGTGTAGGTCTCGGTCAGCGAGGGGCCGCCGAGATTGTCGCCGTAGTTGAAGACGAAGTTGTCGTTGTTGCCCGAACCACTGTTGTCGATCAGATCGACGACGGGGTTGCCCTGGCCAACGGTGGTATCGCCGTCGATACGGCCGTGCGTCGCGGCGGCGAGGTCAGAGTACGCGAGGTTCGACGAGCCGTTGATGCCCATCACGAAGCGCTCGATCCCGCTCGGGCCGTTGCCACGGAAGGTGTAGATGATCGTCACTTCGTTGAGACCCGCGCCGGGGGTCCCGACATTGCCGAAGATCTCGGCCGAAAGGACGCCGCTGTAGAACGCGCCGTTGGCGAAGTTCTCGGTGTAGACACCGCCCGCGGAGTTCAGCGAACCCGGGCCGGCGTTGATGAAGCTGACACCAGAGATGTTCAGCGGTACACGACCAGCGAGCAGCGTCGCGCGATCAGCAACAGGGTTGTTGGTGATCGTGAGACCGAGAGCGCCAGCAGAAAGCGAACCGAGCGCCACAGCGCCCACCACGAATCCAGTCTTGGACATGTTTCTTCTCTCCCTACGCGCCGATTTCTCGGCGCTTGACATGTTCTCTACGAAAGAGAGTCCTCCTAGTAGGGAATATCTCCCCGGGATGGGGTGGCGTCAATGGGAAATCCCGTGTGGTTCCGAATAAATCCTAGACAGATACGCACGGAGGGGGGATCACCCAATTGATTGGTTCGTACGCTGGTAGGGAGTCGCGCCGGTCTCGGGGGAGGACGGAAGCCCTCTTTCGATGCCCGATCGCGCTGGCGAAAGACCTCCACATCGTCGGAGAACACCCTTGAGGGCCGACTTTCGCGCGGAGACCCCCGAGAGGCGTGGAGGTGGCAGTCAGGGTGACAGGATTCGAACCTGCGACTTCGGCGACCCAAACGCCGCGCTCTACCAAGCTGAGCTACACCCTGAAATATGACCAAGGATCGTACCGCACCCAGTGTGCCCGCGATGGTTCAGGGGGTGCCAACGACGGACTTGATCCACTCAACGATCCGGGTCACAACCGCGTCGGCGAATGGCGGTTCGGTGAGCGTGGCGTACTCCTCCGGAAGGCCGGTGGTTGCCGGCTGCATGTAGTGATTCAGCCCGGCGAAGGTCTCGACCACCGATCCGCTGTGCCGCGAGCCCAAAGCGACTGACGCACGCTCGGCGGCGGTTGCCGCGGGCACCTGAGTGTCCAGCCCGGCGAAGATCGCCAGCACGGGGACCTCGAGCGAAGCGAGCGTGATCCCCATATCCCAGACCGCGACGGATCGGGTCCATGGCCCGGCGAGCGTCCTCAGTTCTTCGTCGACGGACTCCTCGATGGGCGGTAACTGCTCCAGGAGGCCGGGAGGGGCCATCCGGCGGTTGGCGGCGACATTCTCGCGGACCGTCTGGCGGATGGCCTCTTCGGAGTCTCCCGCAGCGATCATGGTCAACAACTTTCTGAAGAACGCGGCACGCTGGTTGACACGCGGTGGCGGCGTGTTGCGTGCGGTCATCTGCGCCCGCGCCTGTTCGACGAGAAAGTCAATCCCTCCGCCCGAAGGGGCATTGATGAGCACGACACCGGCGGGATGAGGAGCGCGCTTGGCAAGCATCGGGGCGATCATGCCGCCCTCACCATGTCCGAGCAGCACAAGCCGCTCGGGGTCGATCAGGGCGACGCTCGAAACCAACTGAATCGCAAGCGCCGCGTCGGCCGCGGCCTCGTTGATGCTGAAGGCGGGCGCGGCATCCCGGGAAAGGCCGAGGCCGCGATCATCGAAGCGAAACACGGCGAGACCTTCACGAGTCAGCGCCTCGGCGAGACGTTTGTACGGCTTGTGCGCGCCGGTGGGCGCGGCGATTCCGTCTCGATCGTTCGGCCCGAAAGTGCCCAGGATGATGACGCACGGGTGGGGGCCGGGGCCGGCGGGGACCGTCAACTCACCGAATGTGTGCCCGCCGCCGGAGTTGGAGAACCACATCGGAAGCAAGTGGAAGGCGTCGAATTCGAAAGTGGTGTTCGAGATCGTCGAGCCGCGCTGGTATGTGCCTTCCAGCCGTCGGCCGCCATCTTTGATCTCAAGGTCAAGCATCCCCGCCACGCCCTCAGGGATCGAGGCGATCAGAATGCCAAGGTCCTCATCGAATACGAGATTGGAGAGTTCAGCGTTGTAGTAGTTGTGCTCGGGGATGTCGAAGCGCCCGACCGTCAGCCCGTCGGCTGTTTGTCCGATCCGGATTGTCATGGGCAGCGGCGAGCCCTCCTGGTCGAGCACTCCGGTCCACGACCGCACATCGGTGAGTTCCGTCATGCGGGGGCGGCGCACGAGGACGATCCGCGCGTCGGGCCGGTCCATCGCGGGCGGGAAGTATCGGATGGTTCCCTCGAGCCGCTGGGAGTTCTCGCTCATCCTGAGTTCGGCGACGCACTGGGTCGCCGGCGGCGGGGGAGGGAGTTCGAAACGCAACACGCCGTCCGTCACGCCGGTGTTGGTCGCCCTGAGCGCGAAGATGTTGAACGGCGCGAGCGTGAGCTGCACATCGAATTGCCCGCGCGCGTCACGCGTGATATCGAGTGATGCCGATCCGAACCGGGCCGGAATAGAAACCCCGCCGGACCAGAACCCGACGAAGGGATCGTCATGGTCGTATGGCAGGTCGTACTCGCGCGACACGGATTGGCGCCCCACCGCGGGCACCGCGGGGGCGAACATGCAGAATGCCATCAACAGCGCAAGGACTCTCATCGTTGCTCGTCTCCCGATCAGTGTGTGGGTGACCCCGGCATGGATTCTACCGGGGATTTGCTGCCGCGATGCCGCGCCGTGGCGAGCCATCCCATCAGATCTGGAAGATTGATTGTGGCCAGTCCGATCGAGGTGTCGGCCATCCCGTAGTAGATCCGCAGAGCGGACCCGAGAACCGTGGCGCCGCAAGGGAACACGACATTGCCGACATCCCCGACCCGTTCGTCGTCGGCCTCGGGCGAGAGAATCCATTCATCGCCCCGCGCAAGGACCTGGTCCGGACGCCGGAGGTCGAGCAGCGAGGCGCCGACCCGGTAGATCGCGCCCGCCGCCGTCTGGCGGACTCCGTGGTAGAGCATGAGCCAGCCCGCGTCGGTCCGGATCGGCGGCGAGGCCAGCCCGATTTTGGCGCTGTCCCACCACCCACCGGGGCGTGCCGCCATGACCGGCCGGTGATCGCCCCAATGGATCAGATCCTGCGAATAGCAGACCCAGACCCCGGCGCCCGCGTCCGGGCAGGTCGGCCTGTGCAGCATCGCATAGCGGCCGCCGATGCGCCGAGGAAAGACGGCGGCGTCCTTGTTATTGGGAGGGAGCACCACGCCGAGCCGCTCGAAGAAGCGGAAATCGCGCGTGGTCGCGAGCGAGACGCACGGTCCAAAATCACCGTACGAAGTGAAGCACACGGCGAACCGGCCATCATCCTCGAGGTGTGTGACTCGCGGATCCTCGATGCCCCAGCATTCTGCGGGTATCGAGCCCGCCGAGAGCGTGGGCGCCGGGTCGATGCTCCAGTCTGACTCCCCGTCGCGCGAGCGCGCCGCGGTGAGATGCGAGAATCCTCGCCGGTCCTCGACGCGGCAGAGCAGCAGCGTCGAACCGTCGTCGAGCAGCGTCGCGCCGGCGTTGAAGACGGCGTTGGCCGGGTACGGCCAGTGGGCGGCGTGAAGGATGGGGTTTCGCGCCGATCGCGTCGCGGTCGGGGGCGATGGACTTCGGTGCGTGGTCACGCTTCGAGTGCCGTGAGGGCCGGCATGGTGGGCCGATCGATCTCGGCCAGTTCATCGACGACGAGCGTCGCGGTGCGCCGGTGCGTGATCACGAGCACGGTGAGGAGGAAGGCCGTTGTCGCGAAGCTGATGACGATCGCGGTCAGGATGAGCGCCTGGGGCAGCGGATCCACCATCGGGTCGCTACTGACACCCAGAATCGGGGGGGCGGACAGCCGGCTGGGCTCGCCCGCGCTGGTCAGCAGCATGGGTTGGCCGCTCATTGCCAGGATGCCGATGTTCGCGGCGTGAGAGATCAGGAACACACCCATCGCCACGCTTTTGAGTTCGTACGAGGTGAGCAAATAGACGCTCACGGCGACGAGAACGGCGACGGCGATCACCATGAGGAGTGTCATCGGGCGGGTCTCCGGGTGAGGTCTGGACTCAGACAATATCGGCGTTCGCCCCCCCGGGATTGATTCGGGGCGGGGTTTTTCGGACCCGCTTACAGACTCTCCCCCCCAAGGCGTGCGGAAACGCCCTCTGGAGGGCATCATGGCGGGCCATGGCCGGGACACGAAGGATCATCCTGGGTGGTATGAGCGGGACGAGTCTGGACGGCGTCGATGCCGCGGCCGTCGAGGTGGTCGGGACAAGCCTCGGCGCGACCGTGCGATACCTGGGCGGGGCGACCGGGTCGCTCGGGTCCGGCGGCGACGCGCTCCGGGGGTTGGCGGGCGGCAAACCTACAGACGCGGGGACGATTGCCCGGGCGGCGCTCTCGCTTGGCGAGGCGCATGTCGCGGTATTGGGGCCGTTGATCGAGCGATTCGGTCCGGCCGACCTCATCGCCGTTCACGGCCAGACCGTCTACCACGCCGGCGGAGCGAACTGGCAGCTGATGGATGTGTGGGGAGTCGCGCGGGCGTTCCGGGCGCCGGTGGTGTTCGATCTCCGCGGCGCAGACATCGCCGGTGGTGGGCGCGGTGCGCCGATCACGCCGCTGGCGGATTGGGTGATGTTCCGGGATGCGCACGAGTCGCGCTGCATCGTCAACCTCGGTGGCTATTGCAACACGACGATGCTGCCAGCCAACGGCGGACCTTCGGAGGTGCGCGCAGGGGATGTGTGTGCGTGCAACCAGCTGCTGGACGGTGTCGCCCGGACGGTCCTTGGCGCGGGCATGGATGAGGACGGGGCCGCGGCGATGCGCGGCAATCCACACATCGGCGCGGTCGCCGATCTGCTCCACATCCTTCGTGCTCAGCGCGACGGCGGGCGATCGCTCGGCACGGGGGACGAGGCCGGCGCGTGGATCGCCGACTGGCGCGCGCGATGCACGCCGGAGGATCTTGCCGCCAGCGCCTGCGACGCGATCGGTCGGGTGATCGGTGAGTCGGCGCGTGGCGCGGACTCGGTCTACCTGGCGGGGGGCGGCGCCCGCAATGTCCGGCTGGTGCGCTCGATCGGCTCGGAGACGGGTGTGCCCACGCGCCTGCTCGATGAACTCGGGACGCCGGGTGCGTACCGCGAGGCCGCGGCCATGGCGGTGCTCGGGGGGTTGTGCGCCGACGGCGTGGCGATCACACTGCCGCGCGTGACGGGCGTGAGCGAGCCGGCGCCGGTGGCGGGCGCCTGGGTCTTCCCGAAGGGGCCGATTCGATGACGCGGGACACCGAGTCGCTCCCGGATCGTGGCGGGTTGCTGACCGAGCAGCGGCTGGCACGATCGATGTCGCTGGACTCGATGTCGACGCCTCAGATTGTCGGGCTCATCAATGATGAGGATGCGACGGTCGCCGCGGCGGTGCGCCGTGTGAGCGGCTCCATCGCCCGTTTCATTGATGACGCGTACGAAGGGATGCGAGCCGGCGGGCGATTGATCTATATCGGAGCGGGGACTTCGGGGCGCCTGGGCGTGCTCGACGCGTCGGAGTGCCCCCCCACTTTCCAGACGCCGGCGGGGTTGGTCGTCGGGATCATCGCGGGCGGCGACGCGGCCCTGCGGAAGTCCAGCGAGGCCCGGGAGGACGTCCCGAGCGGCGCGCACGAAGAACTCCGGGCGATGGGCGTGGGGGTGGGCGACACGGTGCTGGGGATCGCTGCCGGCGGGACGACGCCCTTCGTGCGCGGCGCGGTCGAGTTCGCGGCGATGGCGGGCGCTCGCACCGGGCTGCTTGTGTGCGTCAAGGTGGAGCCCCCCGCTGGCTGCCGGCATCTGATCGTGGTTGAAACGGGGCCGGAGGTCGTGACCGGCTCGACGCGGATGAAGGCGGGGACCGCGACGAAGCTGGTACTGAATACGATCTCGACGACGCTCATGGTTCGTCTGGGCAAAGTGTACGAGAACCTGATGGTCGATCTGAGGGCGTCGAACGCGAAGCTTCGCGACCGCGCGGTGCGCATCGTGATGGAACTGACCGATCTGGGACGCAAAGAGTCGATAGCGCTCCTCGATGCCGCGGGCGGTGAGGTCAAGACCGCGATCCTGATGCAGCGGAGCGGAGTCAATGCCGAGGATGCACGGGCGCGGATCGCGTCTTGCGGCGGGTCCCTCCGCAAGGCGATCGATGCCGGGGCCCCGGCGTGAGGCTCGGGTGGATCGACTGGACGACGCTGCTGCTGTACCTGGCGGTCGTGGTGACGATGGGCGTGCTGGCCAACAGGCGCGGCAGGGGCCGGGCGGATTGGTTCTTCCTCGGTGGCCGGTCTGTTCCCGCGTGGGCCGTGGCGATGTCGTTCGTGGGGACGGCGATCTCGGTGGTCACGGTGACCGGCGTGCCGGAGTCCGCGTACCACGGCGATCTGACCTACCTGGCGGTCGTGATCTCTCAGATGATCGCGGCGGTCATCGTCGCGTTCTGGTTTCTGCCGGTGTTCTACAGGAGCGGCGTCTCCTCGATCTACGACCTGCTCGAGACGCGGCTCGGCGCGGAGGCGCGCGTCGGCGCCTCCTGGCTGTTCCTGATCGGGCGTGTGCTGGCCAACGGGGTGCGGCTGTACATCGCGGCGATCCCCGTCGCGATGATGCTGTTCTCGTCGGATGAGAGCGGGGTTGTTGACGAGGCGTGGGTCGCGGTCGCCGTGGTGGCGATCGCCGCGATCGCCACGGCCTACACGATGGCCGGCGGGATCAGCGCGGTGATCTGGACGGATGTGGCGCAGGTGATCGTGCTGGCGGGCGCGGCGCTCTTGTCGATCTGGCTCGTCCTTGATCGGCTGGGGATGACTCCGGTGGAGGCGTACAAGATCATCGAGGCGGCGGGCACGGGTTCCGGCGGGAGCAAACTCCGGGTGTTCGACACATCCGGCGGGATCGCGAGCGACTTTTCTGTGCTTTCGGTGCTCACGGCGATGGCTGTGTTCCACCTCGCGGCCTTCGGCACGGATCAGGACATGGTGCAGCGGCTTCTGACCTGCAAGGACTCGAAGCGTGCCGCGAGGTCGATCATCGGATCGATCGTGCTGATGGGCTGCGTGATCGGGCTCTTCCTGATTGTCGGGTTGCTGCTCTTCGTCTACTACCGGCCGGATGCGCCCGGTCTGAGCGCTCATCCGGCCCCGACCGGCGCCAAGGCGTTCGCATCGTTCGTGCTGCACGAATTGCCGCTGGGGGTCCGCGGGCTTGTCTTTGCGGGGATTATCGCGGCGGCGATGAGCAGTCTGGACTCGGCGCTGACGGCGATGGCGTCGATCGGCGCCTCGCGGGATCCGCAGCGCGAACGCGGGGCGCGGAAGCGGGTCGTCCTCTGGGCGTGCGCACTGACGGCCTGCGCGCTGATCTTCACCTTCCTGGCGCGGGTGGGCGATCGTGGGCTGATTTCGTTCGCACTGAGCGTGATGACCTACCCCTATGCGGGCCTGCTGGGAGTATTCCTGGCAGTGCTGTTCACACGAAGGGGGAACGCGGGCAGCGCGGTCGCGTCGATGGCCATCGGGCCGGCGGTCGTGCTGGCGCTGGAGTTCGGGCCGCGGATGCTGAGGATGGACGAATTCCTGATCAGCGCCCCGCGTGTGTACCCGTGGCGGCTGTGCATCGGCGCGGCCATCGCGTTCGCGGTGTGCGTGGCGGGTCGGCGGCGTCAGTGCAGCGCGTTGCCGAGCGCGCTCGCCTGAATGGGCGCGACCACCGCCAGGATGTCCCTGAGGACTTCGGCGGGCGTGCCGAGCGGGTTCACGATCGCGACCAGGCGCTGGTCGTAGCACTCCAGAACCGGGCGGGTTTCCTGGCGGTAGACCTCAAGCCGCCTGCGGATGACCTCTACCTGAGCATCGTCGGGCCGATTCTGCTTCTGGGCGCGCTTCCGGAGCCGGTCGACCAGCGCGGTGTCGTCCTCGCAGGCGAGGTGGAGTACGCAGTGGACCTTGACCAGATCGTTCATCAGCATCGCCTGGGCGGGGGTGCGCGGGATGCCGTCGAGAACGAGGATGTCGTGATCCGGGCGGAACCTGCCGGACGCGGTCAGACGATCGATGTCTTGCCGCCAGATGCGGATCGTGACATCGTCGGGGACGAGTTCGCCCTTCTCGGAGTACGACCGGAAGAGCCGGCCGACCTCCGATTGCGGGTCCATCGCCCGGAAGATGTCGCCGGATGACTGGTGGTAGAACCCGGGGATGGTCCCGAGCATGGCGCCTTGGGTGCCCTTGCCGGTGCCGGGTGCGCCGAGAAGCAGAATGGCGTGAATCGTGTTGGTGGGCACGCGCCTGGCTCCGTTGTGCTCTGACGCGGTGGGACGGTCCGGGCCGCGCGGGGGCACAGAGTAGCGTCGGCCGACGACCGGGGGAAACCTGATCGGATCAGGAAGTTCGCAGCCCCGGCCTTGGCGAATATCCCGGTTGTGCCGGGACGGTATGGTGGGCGGCACATGGAAGGGATGACGCACCGCTGGGACCTGTCACGGATCGTGAGCCGGGCCGAGCCGATCGGCCTTGGCCTCGGGGCTCCCCCGTTGGTCGAGCGTTGGCTTTGGTCCCGCGGGTATCGAGACGCGGCGGGAGCGTCGGGGTTTCTCGAGCCGCGGCTGAGCGCCCTGCACGACCCTTCGTTGCTGCCGGGGTGCGACCGGGCATGCGAGCGTCTGCTGGAAGCGATGCGCGCGGGCGAGGGGATCGTCATTTACGGGGATTACGATGTGGACGGGATGACCGCGTCGGCGATTCTCTATCGCGTGATGCGGGCGATCGAGCCGGGCGCCGATGTGCGCACCTATGTGCCCCACCGGCTCGACGAGGGGTACGGGCTGCACCCCGAGGCGATGGACCGGTTCGCTTCAGAGGGGGCCCGAGTCGTGATCTCGGTGGACTGCGGGATCACGGCGTTCGATGCCGCGGCCCGCGCCAAGGCGGCTGGGCTCGACCTGATCATCACGGACCACCACAATACGCCGGCATCGGGGCTGTTCCCGGAGGCGTTTGCGATCGTGCATCCTCGGCTGGCTGGTTCCGCGTATCCCTACGGCGATCTGTGCGGGGCGGGGGTGGCGTTCAAGGTCGCGTGGCGGCTGGCGACGATGGCATGCGGCGGTGATCGCGTCGGAGAGGAACTCCGGACCGTGCTGCTCGATGCGTTGGCTCTGGCGGCGCTGGGGACGATCGCGGACATCGTGCCGCTGGTCGGCGAGAACCGTGTGATCGCGCGCTTCGGGCTTTCGCGTGTCCGGTCGACGGCGATCGAAGGGCTGTCGGCGCTGGTCCGTGCGTCGGGGCTGGAGGGCGAGACGATCGATTGCGGGCATGTGGGGTTCGTGCTCGGGCCGCGTCTGAACGCGTGCGGCCGGATGGGCCATGCGCGGGAAGCGGTGGAGTTGCTGACCGTGGCGGTGGGTGCGCGGGCGGACGAGATCGCGCGGGAGTTGACGAAGCTGAATGACGACCGGCGCGACGAGGAGCGACGGATTGTCCGCGAGGCCAAGGAGCAGGCGGAACGGGCCGGCATGACCGGCGACGATGCGCGGGCGATCGTGCTCGCCGATGAGGGCTGGCACCCCGGCGTGATCGGGATCGTGTGCTCGCGTCTGGTCGGGCTGTTTCATCGACCAACGATTCTGCTGAACCGTTCCGAGGGGGCGCTCCAGGGGTCGGGACGGAGCATCGACGGATTCAACCTCCACGCGGCACTGGAGGCCTGCTCGGGCCACCTGACCCGGTTCGGGGGGCACGACATGGCGGCCGGGCTCGCGATGGATGCCGGTCGTCTGGATGCGTTCGTCGCCGATTTCACGGCGCACGCCGCACGCGAGATCGACGAGGCCATGCTGCGTCCCCGCCTCGAGGTCGACTGCGAGGCCGGCCTCGAGGAACTGACCGGCGAGGCGGTGCGCCGGCTGGAGTCATCCGGCCCGTTCGGCCGGTCGAACTCGCGGCCACGCATCCTCCTCCGGGATGTCGTCATCGATCGGGAGCCGGCCGCGATGGGGTCCGACGGTGCGCACATGAGCGTGCAGATCGGGGCCGGACGGACCACGACGCGGCTGGTCGGCTGGAACTGGGGCGCGAGAATGGGCCGGATCCGTCGCGGCGAGCGGTTCGACGCCGTCATCACGCCGAAGATCAACACCTGGCGCGGATTGGCGAAGGTGGAGGGTGAGCTTCAGGATCTGCGGCTGTGCGAGGCGCCGGTCACTTCGCCATCGTGTTCGCGACCGTGAAGATCGGCAGCAGCAGCGCCATCGCGATGCCGCCGATCGTTACGCCCATGAAGACGATCATCGCGGGCTCGACCATCTGAGTCGCGGATTTGATGGCCTCGTCGAGGTCGCCCTCGGCGGCGTCGGCGACGCGGTCGAGCACCTCGGGCAGGCGGCCCGATCGGTCGCCCGCCGCGATCATCTGCGCGACCGTCGGCGGGATGAGCCACGAGTCGGTGATGGCCTCGGACATGGGCTGGCCCGCGGTGACAGACCGTTCCACGCGGTCCCACAGTTCGAGCCAGTGCGCGTTGTTGGTGATTTGGCGAACGATCCGGATGGAGTCCAGCAGGGGCACGCCGGCCGAGAGCAGTGTGGCGAGCGTGCGCATGGTCCGAGTCAGATAGAACTGGGTGAACATCGGCCCCAGGAGCGGGACACGGAGTTTCATCCGATCGAGCCAGCGTCGGCCGGCGGTGCTGAAGTACAACGCGGCGGCGGTCCCGCCCAAGACGACGAGACACGCGAGGATGACCCACCACTGGTAGCGGACGAAATCGCTGATGGCCATGACCACGCGTGTCGGGGCCGGGAGCGAGGCCTCGCGCGAAGCGTAGATCTTGGCGAAGCGAGGGAGCACCCAAGCCACGAGGAAAACTGTCACCGTGATCGCCAGCGAGATCATCACCAGCGGGTAAGTGAGGGCGCCCTTGATCTGGCGGATCGTCTTGCGCTCCTTCTGGAGGTACGACGCCACCTGGGCGAGCATCGGTCCCATGGAGCCGGACGCCTCGGAGGCCCGCATGAGACTGACCATGAGACGGGGGAACACTCCCCGGAACTCGGCGATGGCGTTGGAGAACGGCACGCCGGCGCTGACGCGCTGCACCACCGACTGGACGACCTTGCCCAATGCGCCGGAGCGGGAATTCGCCATGAAGGCGTCGAGGGCCCCGACCAGCGGCACGCCGGTCTCAAGCATCACCGACAACTGCGTGGCGAAGGTGATCACCTCCTCCCGCTTGACGCGCCGGGCGGCGAGCCGAGTCTGGATGCCCTCGTGGTCGACCGGTGCCGCGCCGACGCGGATCTGGGTGACGGTCAGGCGATCGCGCTGCAGCAAGCGGAGGGCGTCGTCCTGATCTCGGGCCTCGATGGAGCCGTTGACCGGATTCCCCTGAAGATCTCGCGCCCTGTAGGAGTACTGGATCATGGTGTTGCTTACGAGGTGGCGACCCGCATGACTTCCTGGATGGTGGTGACGCCGGAGGCGGCTTTCTCGAAGCCGTCGTCGACAAGTGTGCGATGCCCGAGTGCGCTCAGGTGCGCACGGAGTTCCTGGAGCGGCTTATTCGCGGCGATGTGCTCGAGCGTCGACTCGTCGGGGAGGAACATCTCGTAGACCCCGACGCGCCCCGCGTAACCGGTGGCTCGACACCGTGAACACCCCGTACCGTGGAAGAGTTGCGGCGGCTCGCTGAACCGGTGCTCGATCATCGCCATGACGGCGCGGTCGGGCGTGACCGGTTCCTTGCAGTGCGGGCAGATCTTGCGGACCAGCCGCTGGGCGAGCACGCCCCGGAGCATGGCGCTAACCAGGAACGGCTCGACACCCATGTTGACCAGACGGGTCACGGCGCTGAGCGCGTCGTTGGTGTGGAGGGTCGAGAAGATCAGGTGGCCGGTGAGCGCGGCCTGGGTCGCGATCGTCGCGGTCTCGAGGTCGCGGATCTCGCCGACCATGAGCACATCGGGGTCCTGTCGCAGCAGCGACCGCAGCGCACGGGCGAAGGTGAACCCGGCCTTGTCGTTCACCTGGAACTGGTTGACATTCGGGATCTGTGCCTCGACCGGATTCTCCACCGTCGAGATGTTGATCTCCTCGGAATTGATCTCATTGATCGCGCTGTAGAGCGTGGTGGACTTGCCCGATCCGGTCGGGCCGGTGACCAGGACCATGCCGTTGGGATGGCGGATGAGTTTCCGCCACTGCTCGCTCATCGACTGGCTCATGCCCATCTTCTCGATGGGGATGAGTGTGCTGCGATTGTCGATGATTCGAATGACGACCTTCTCTCCGAACTTCCCGGGCATTGTCGAGACGCGGAGATCAATCGGCCGACCGTCGATGGCGACATGGACATCGCCGTCCTGCGGGACGCGTCGCTCCGAAATGTCCATCCCCGCCATGATCTTCACACGGGAGGCCAGCGCGGGGTGCATCTGGTACGGGGGCGCGAGCTTGGTGACGAGCCGCCCGTCGATACGATAGCGGACGCGGGAGCGGTGGTCGTCCGGCTCGATGTGGATGTCCGAGGCGCGGTCGTGAATCGCCTGATAGATCACATAATTCACGAGTTTGATGACGGGCGATTGGCCGCTCATCTCCTCGATGTCGCCGAGGTCGAGCGAGTTCGACTCCCCGGCCGTGAACTCGCGGATGTCGACATCCTCGTAGATCTCATCGATCACGAAGACATTCGCCGAGGGGAGGTAGGCCTGGAGCGTGCCGCGGATGTCCTGCGCGGTCGATGCGACGATCTGCACGCGCTTGCCAGAAATGCGCTCGATCTCCTCGACGAGGAAGAGATTAGCGGGTTCGGAGACAGCGACGGTCAGGACATCGTCGACGCAGAAAAGCGGCAGGACGCCGTGCCCATCGACGAACTCCCGTGGGAGCTTGTCGATCATGCGCGGATCGGCGAGCCGGGGCGTGATGCGGGCGAACGGGACGCCGTAGCTGCGCGCCAAGGCCTCCATCACCTGCGCCTCGGTGACAAATCCGAGTTCGATCAGCACCTGACCGAGGAGCTTGCTGTGACCGGCCGAGGACTGCTCCTCGAGCGCCTGGCGGAGTTGCTGCTGCGTGAGCACGCCGCTGGCCAGCAGCGCATCGCCGAGCTGCGACTTGAACGCGGTCTTCGGCGGCGCGCCGTTTCCGTGCTGGGTCAGGTTGTTCATCGCAGACTCCTCACGGCCTGCTCGACCGACTCGTGGGTCTCGAACGCGAGATCGAGGCGGGTCAGCGCCAGAATCCGTTCGACCGAGGGATCGAGCTTGATGAGTCTGAGCTGTCCGGCCTGCTCGCCGAGGCGCTCCTGGAGCCGCAGCAGCGCTTCGAGCCCGGCGGAGTCGATGAAGTCGACATTCTCGATATCAAGGACGATGTGGCGGGCGCCGCTGCTGACGCGCTCCTGCGTCGCGCGGCGGAACTGTTCGGTGTCATCGGCCGTGAACTCGCCGGACAGGGTCAACAGCGAGATGTGTTCGAAGTTCTGGTGGCTGAGTTTCACGCGGCACGCTCCTTGGGCAGCAGATCACCGATTCGTGAGGACTCGCACTGTCCGCGGCGTTCGACCATCTCGTCGTACCGAGCGAGGTCCAGTCGCAGGAACACCTCGACGAGGTCGGCGTCGAACTGCACGCCCGCGCCGCGCCGGATCTCGCCCAGAACGGCGTCACGGTTCATCGCTGGGCGGTAGGTGCGCGTCGAGCTCATGGCGTCGAACGCGTCGGCCAGCCCGATGATCCGAGCCACCAGCGGAATGTCGGGGCCGGCCACCGCGAACGGATAGCCGCGGCCGTCATATCGCTCATGGTGGTACAGCACGCCGGGCAGCACATCGTCGAGCAGCGGGATGTCCTTGAGAATCTGGTACCCGATCTGCGGGTGCAGCTTGATGAGCCGGAACTCGTCATCCGTGAGCCTGCCCGGCTTGCGGAGGACGGACTCGGGCACGCCGATCTTTCCGATGTCGTGAACGAGCCCGGCGATCCGGACGCGCTCGGTGGTGTGCTTGTCGAGCCCGAACGCCGCGGCGATGGCGCCGGCGAGATACGCGACGCGCTCGGAGTGGCCGCAGGTGTACGGGTCCTTGGCGTCGATCGCCGCGGTCAGGGCCTCGAGCGTGCCCATGAACATGGCCTGCTGTGCCTCGTAGAGGCATGCATTGTCGAGCAGGACACCCATGTGACCGGCGGCGGCCTCGATGAGTTTGAGTTCGGCGTTGTTCACCTGATCGTCGGTGCCGCGCTTGTTGCCTACGACCACGACTCCGATGGGTGCGCCGTCTCGGAGGACCGGGAAGCAGACGATCTGCGATCCGCCCGCCGCGAGCACGCCACGATCCGGCCCCGCGATGATGCGACGCTCATTGCCGGCCTGCGAAAGCAACCGCGTCATGGCCGACTCGAACGATGCCTCATCGCATGGGGTTTCGCCGAGCAGAAAGAGCCGCCCGGCGACGGCGCCGGCCTTCTTGCGGTCTTCGGCGAAGCACGCGGCGACCCAGGCGAACTGGAGCGATGAATGAAGCTCGCGGCACGCGATCTGGACGAAGCGTTCGGGGTGGACCAGTTCGTTCATCGACTGGCCGAGGCGGTAGAGGAGCGTGATCTCTTCGTACGACTCCGACAGCTGGTTGCCGAATGAAGCAAGCGTGCGTTCGTGATCGTCGAGCCGGCGGAGGTCGTCGTTGGTCCAGGTGAGGAGCTCGCAGACTCGGGCGGCGGATTGGCCGGTGAAGACCGCGATGTCTGTCAAAGCGCGGCGAGTCGCGGCCTGGTCAAGGCACGCGGACTGACAGCCCGCGGCGAACTCCTCGGTTTGAAGTGCCGACTCACTCAGGAGCATCGTGACATTGACCGCGGAGACGCGGCGGCGAGAGATCTCCGGCAACGGCAGCAGCGTGCAGCCGGGGAAGACCTCGCGGGGCTCATGATCCTGCCCGTTCACCCACTCGAGCGCGGCCTGTGTCACGAGATTAGTGATGTAGTGGCAACGGAGGAACGCCCCGGCCGGGCCGCTCTGCTGGGGCCGGGAAGCGATCGCTCCCCCCGCGACGAACCGCCAAACCGGGATGCGGAGACACTCGCACCGAGCGCGCAGGCGGTCGTGCGCCGACTGCTGAACAGCCTGTGCGGTGGTGGAGTTCATGCGGCTTCCGACCGGTGCTCGTTGGGCGACACCGATGCGCCGGCGAGAATTGCTTCAACGGTCGCCAGCAGATCGCGGGGCCCGAACGGCTTGCTCATGACGGTCTTGATGTTGGTCTTGGCCAGGTCCTCCCGTGAGAGCCCGTACCCCCGCGCGGTGAGCATGACCACGGGGATGTCCTTGGTCCGCTCGTCGCGCCGGAGCTTGATGCTCAGGTCCAGCCCGGTCAGGAAGGGCATGGTGAAATCCGTGATGATGATGTCCGGGCGGAACTCGAGCGCGGCCTCGTAGGCTTCCTCGCCGTCGGCGGCGGTCGCGACTTCGAATCCGGCGTTCTGCATCTTGAGCGCCACCACGCGGACGATGTGCGGCTCGTCGTCGACGACGAGGACTTTCCGCGCCGGATTGGTTGACTCGTTCGTCATTGGTTCAGTTGATCCTGTTCGTAGGGGATGGCGAACCAGAACTTGCTTCCCATGCCGACCTCGCTGGAGACCCCGACCCGTCCGTGGTGCACGGTCTCGACGATGTGCCGGACGAGATTGAGCCCCAGCCCGGTGCCCTTGGCGACCCGCTTGTAGTTCTCGATCCGGAAGAACTTGTCGAAGACCTTCTCGAGGGCGTCCGGGGGGATGCCGAGCCCGGTGTCGGCAATCGTGACCAGAACCGATCGGGTGGCGTCGTCGTTATCCACGGTGACGGTGACTCGGCCGCCGTCCGGCGTGTACTTGATGCCGTTCGACACAAGATTCATCACCACCTGGAACATCATGTCACGGTCGGCCTGGGCGTTGTAGACCAGCGGCCCGTGCTTGATGGCGAGCTTGATCGACTTCTCCTGAGCCTGGGGCTGCATCATCTCGACGACCTGGCGTGACACGCCGGCGAAATCGACATCAGTCAACTCGGCCTTGACAATGCCCGCCTCGATGCGGCTGATGTTGAGCATGTTGTCGATCATGCGCCCGAGG
>CAZSLT010000016.1:0-25014 GCA_964607595.1 uncultured Phycisphaeraceae bacterium | reverse complement strand
AGATGCAGCACTTCAACCGCGAGCGGATCCCCGAGCGGGTGGTCCACGCCAAGGGAAGCGGCGCGTACGGGACCTTCACGGTCACGGGCGACATCAGCCGGTACAGCCGGGCGGCGCTGTTCTCGAAGGTCGGCAAGAAGACCGAACTCTTCCTGCGGTTCTCGACGGTCGCGGGCGAGCGCGGGGCCGCGGACGCCGAGCGCGATGTCCGTGGGTTCGCGGTGAAGTTCTACACCGAGGAGGGTAACTGGGACCTCGTCGGCAACAACACGCCCGTGTTCTTTGTGCGAGACCCCTACAAGTTCCAGATGTTCATCCATACACAGAAGCGGCACCCCCAGACCAATCTGCGGGACATGGACATGCAGTGGGACTTCTGGAGCCAGTGCCCCGAGTCGCTGCACCAGGTGACGATCCTTTTTTCCGACCGCGGGATTCCCGCGTCCTACCGTCATCTCCACGGGTTCGGGAGCCACACCTATTCGCTGATCAACGCGGCCGGCGTGCGGGTGTGGTGCAAGTTCCACTTCAAGTGCATGCAGGGCATCAAGAACCTCAGCGACGACGAGTCGGCGGGGCTGATCGGCTCGGACCGCGAGTCCCACCAGCGCGACCTGTTCGAGTCGATCGAGCGGGGCGACTACCCGAAGTGGCGCGTCTGCGTGCAGATCATGACGGAGAAGCAGGCCGAGGCGTTCCGCTGGAATCCGTTCGACCTGACGAAGGTGTGGCCGCGCAAGGAGTTCCCGCTGATCGAGGTCGGCGTGATGGAGCTCAACCGCAACCCGGAGAACTACTTCGCCGAGGTGGAGCAGGCCGCGTTCAAGCCCAGCGCACTCGTGCCGGGAATCGGGCCCTCGCCGGACAAGATGCTCCAGGCGCGGCTGATGTCCTACGCCGACACCCACCTGCACCGGCTCGGCGTGAATCACCACCAGGTCCCGGTGAACAAGCCGCGGTGCCCGGTGATGAACTACACCCGCGACGGGGCTCTTGCGGACGCGGCCAACTACGGCTCGGCGCCGAACTACTGGCCCAATACGCACGCATCGGCCCCCAAGCCCGACCCGTCGTTCGCCGATCCGGCCTGGGCGTTGGGCCAGACGATCGTGGACCGCTTCGACAGCACGGTCGATCACGACGATTTCACCCAGCCGGGTAATCTCTACCGCCTGTTCGACGATGCGCACCGTGACCGTCTGACGCGCCGGATCGCCGGCGTGCTCGGGCAGGCGCGACGAGAGGTGCAGATGCTTCAGGTGTGCCACTTTTTCCGTGCCGATCCGGACTACGGCCGGCGCGTGGCGACGCACCTGGGCATCGACATTGACGCGATGATGGCCGGGGGCAAGCCGGTGGGCGTGTGAGCGCCCGACGGGGCGGTCAGCGGAGGTCGCGGTAGTAGTAGGTCGTCCCGCAGACTCGCCCGTCGGGATAGAGCGCGTAGCCGGGGATGTCTCCCACGCGCACCCAGCCGAGACGCTCGTAGAGCCGCGCCGCGTCGCCACCGGTCACGGCGTCGAGGACCAGGAGCGTTCGCCCGCGTTTGATCGCGGCGGCCTCGGCGGCCCGCATGAGCTTCTCTCCGAGCCCGCGTCGTCGCGCCCGGCGGTGGACGAGCATTTTGCACAGGTCGGCGCGGTGCGGCTGGTTGTCGGGCAGGCCGAGGATCAACTGGACGGTGCCGCAGACGCCCAATGAGTCCTCGGCGGCGATGAGCAGTCGCTCGCCCGACTCGACGCCCCGGGCGATCTGCCGCCAGAAGTCCAGCGCTCGCTGTGTCGTGAGCGACTTCATGAACCCGACCGAGGCTCCGCCTTCGACGCAGTCGATGAGTACGGCCGCGAGATCGGTGAGTGTGCGCTCATCGACCGAGTTCACCAGCCGGATCGAGATCGACTCGCCCTGACTCAACGCACGGCTCCTTGCAGGTCGTAGCTCATCAGGTTCAACCGATCCGCCGAATCGCGACCATGGTCACATCGTCCTGCTGGGGTGTGCCGGCGGCGAAAGCCGAGACATCCCCGATCACCGCGTCGATGATCGATTGGGCCGCGTCGTGCGCCGAACGGCTCAGCACGGCGCGGAGGCGGTCGAGCCCGTACATGGTCCGCGCGCCGTTGACGCCGGGTCTGCCCCACTCCACGACGCCGTCGGTGACGAGCACCAGCACATCCCGCGGCCCGAGTTCGACGAGCTGCGCCGGGCCGAACACGGCGTCCGGCACGACGGCGAGCGGCGGGTCGCCGGGGAGGATGTCGCGGACTTCGCCGGTCGCGCCGATACAGAGCACGATGGGGCCGTGACCGGCGGAGAGCATCGCCAGCGGTCCTCCGGCGGGGTCAACAATCACACTGGCCATGGTGATAAAGCGCCCCGAGGGCAGGTCATCGGAGAGCAGGCGGTTCACATGGGCCGCAAGCGAGCCGAGGTCGGCGTGATGGGCGCTGCTGGCCCGGACATACGCGCGGCACGCGGCGGTGACCATCGCCGGCCCGATCCCATGCCCGCTGACATCCGCCAGCGAGACGATCCATCGACCGTCGGGCAGGGGCTGCCAGTCGTAGTAATCGCCGCCGGTCTGATCGGCGGGGCGGTTCCATGCCGCGATCTCGTAGCCGGGGATGCTCGGCGCCTCCCGCGGGAGCAGCGCCTGCTGGATGGTGCGGGCGACGCCGATGTCGTTCTCGAGACGCTCCATTCGTCGCCGGGTCTCGGCCTCGCCGAGGGCGGCCTCGACATGACTTCGGATCTCGCGTGCGACCCACGCCGCGGCGAAGCCAGCGGTGAGAATCATCAATCCCGCCATGATGAAGCCGATGCGTGGCCAGGTGAGGTGCTCGGGGCGCAGGCCGTGGTTGGCCGCGACGAAGCCGAAGAGGCCGGCGTACCCCGACGCGGCCACGACACCGGCCCAGACGCACAGCAGCGGGCGCAGTCGCAGGGTGGTCAGACCGATGAGCAAGCCGTACGCGAGCAGCGGCGGGGCGGTCAGCGCGGTGTGAGGGGTGAAGGTGTCGAGTTCGATGTGAGCGAGGATCACAGCCGTCGGGATCGAGCATTCGATCGTCACCCCCGCGGCATCGAACCACGACGGAAGCGTGCGCTCGCGGCGACGAGCCCATCGAGTCGCCGCGATGGTCAGCACCTGAATGGCGACCAGCGCGGCCCCGGCGATCACACCGATGATCAAGAGGTTGGGTTCGACCGGGCGCGAGGCGCCCAGGATCGTCAGCGGGGCGACGATGATGGCGACGACGCCGAGCACCGCATAGGCGCGACGCTCCTCGCTCCGCAGCGCGGCGTCGCGGAACGCGTCCGAGCGCGAGAGCAGGTCGATCTGGTCGGCGGCGGGTGACTCTGGCATGCCGGTATTATGCCGACGCGGACGGTGTTCACGCGATCGACCGGGTCGTGCCGCTCGGCGTTGCCCGCATTCTCTTGAGACTCGAGATCGGCGCTACTCCCACCAGCGCGTGCGCACGGGCTGATCGCCGGGGATGACCTCGAAGACTCCGCCGGTCAGATCGATGCGGACGACGGACCGCCGCAGCGCCCCGCTGCCCAGGCGCGTGCGCCCGCCGATGCTGGCGTAGGGATTCTCGATGTCGAGCTCGCCGAGGCGTACGCGTCCATTGAGCCGGACCATCTCCCGCTCGACACTGCCGGTGAAGGTGCGGTGCGTGACGCTGCCGCGGCTGGTCAGGACATCATTGAGCGACTCACGGTCGCGGTCCGACAGCGAAAGGGCGCCGACCTGGCCGGTGTCGAGCTTGGCGGAGAACTCGCGCCCGGCGATACGGAGTTTGACGATCGCGTCGGACCCGCTCCACGCCAGGGGGAGCCGGTTCACGCCGTCGGGGGCATCGAGCCGCTGACGCTCGAACCGAACCGTCCGAGCGGGGTAGTCGATCGTCACCACCGCCTGAGCGAGCACCTTGACGCCGACGATGCCGTCGAGCCGATGGCGGAGCGTGCGGGAGAGGTCCGACAAATCGTGGGCGACGACATCGAAGTCGCGGAAGACGGTTTCGCCGATCTCGATCCGGCCGACCGTGCCCTGGGGCGTGTTCATCTTGCGGGTGTGACCGCCGGACGAAACGATCGCGTAACGGTCGACCAGTTTGATCCCGATCTCCTCGGCGACATCGTCGTCGAGCACCGTCTCGTCGGAGCCGGTGTCCAGCAGCATCCAGTAGGGACCGTGGCCGTCGATCATCACCGGCACCAGCGGGAGCGAGCGCGCCAGCTGGATATCGACGGCCTGAGAGTCCTCGGCGACCTCGACCTCCACGGGCGTCGCCTGGGTGTTGAGCCCCTGGCATCCGCACAGGCCGAGCATCGCCGACAGCAGCCATGCGAAGGTCATCGTCCGGGTCGGTCGCGTCGGATTCGCCATCGGGGATCACCTCCAGAGTAGGAATGATTGAGTGTATCCCCCCACCATCGCGGGGTTGCGGGCGCGAAACGGTCAACCGCCCCGGGAGCCCCTCGGGCGTGCAATAGGATGCATCCGAGAGGAGGCCGCCGACGCATGATCTCGCTGCACCTGAGGATTCGTGTCGCCGCCGATCGTCGGGAGGCGTTCCTCGAGTTCTTGCGGGAAGCCATCCCGTTCTACGAGTCGCCGGGCGGAGTCCGGGTGCGGCTCCTGCGTGACCGCGCCGACCCCGAACGGTACATCGAGGTGGTCGAGTACGAGTCCGCCGCGGCGTTCGAGCGGGATGAACAGCGGATCGCGCACGACCCCGAGATGCGCGCGTACCTCGACCGCTGGCGGGCGATCCTCGCCGGGCCGCCGGAGGTGGAGGTATTTGAGGTGGACACTGTCGGCTAACGGTCAGCGCCGGCGCAGGCCGTCGATGCAGAGGATCTCGAACGCCATGTGGGCCGCGAGCAGCGCGGTGATGCCCGAGAGATCGCGGTCGGGCAGGACCTCGACGACATCGGCGCCGACCAGGTTGGGCGGGGCCGCCACCGTCGCCACATGGCGCAGGAGCCCCAACGCCTCGGCGGAGGTGAAGCCGCCGACGCTCGGCGTGCCGGTGCCCGGCGCGAAGGCGGGGTCGAGACAGTCGATGTCGAAAGTCAGGTAGGTCGGCTCGTCGCCGAGCGCTTTCATGAATCCGTCGATGGTTTTCGTGCCCTCGCGCCGCCACTGCTCGTAGGTGACGAGCGTGACGCCGTTCTCCCGCGCATAGCGGAGGTCGTCCGGCGTATTGAGCGGGCCTTTGACACCGATCGAGAGCATGCGGTTCGGGTTGAGGACGCCCTCCTCGACCGCGCGGATAAACGGCGAGGCGTGCGAGTAGCGCTCGCCGAGAGTCATGTCCACGGTGTCGACATGGGAGTCGAAGTGGATCATCGCCAGCCCGCCGCGGGGCTTGCCGGCTCGGGCGTGCGCGGCACGCAGGGCCGCGAGCGTGTTGGAGTGGTCGCCGCCGAGCATCAGGAGTTTGGTGGATGGGTCGCCGATTCTGGCCGCGTACTCGGCCACGGTCCTGGCGTTCTGCTCGCATGAGAAGGGGCTGACGGGCGCATCGCCGGCGTCGGCGATCGAGAGGACCTCGGTGAGCATGAGGTCGTGCTCGATGTGGTAGGGCTTGACATACTGGCTCTCGATGCGAATCGCGCGGGGGCCGAATCGCGCGCCGGGTCGGTAGGTGACACCGGTGTCGAACGGGGCGCCGAAGACCGCCCAATCGACCGGGCGGCATTCAGGGGCGACATCGTCGAGCATCGGGTATCTGGCGAAGGTGCAGACACCGGCGAAACGCGGGGTGAGGCGGGCGTTCGGCAGAATGGTGCGGGGGGTCTTCATGATCCGCTCACTGTACTGCGATCGCCGGGGCGCATGAAAAAAGCCGACGCCACGGGGCGTCGGCCTTCATCAATCGAGTGGATCGGGGATTACTGCTTCGAGCCGCAGGAGGTCTTGCCGCTGCACTCGGAAGCTTGGACATCGACCGTCGAGGACTTCGTGCAGGAGGCCTTCATCGTGCACTCGGCGGCCTGGACATCGACCGTCGAGCCCTTGGTGCAGGTGGCCTTGCCGCTGCACTCAGAGGCCTGAACATCGACCGTCTTGCCCGAGGCGCACTGCTCCTTGCAAGCGGAGGTGCACTCGGCGCCCGAGGCGTCGACGCTGCGGCTGGACTGGCAACCGGCGAGGGCGAGGCCGCACGCGCAGCCGCAGACAGCGAAGAACTTGGCGAACTTGGTCATGATTTGATCTCCCGATCGTGAAAGGTTTCTGCGAGCCATCAGACGGGCGTCGGACTCCGCCGCCCAATGTGGAACAACAGTGTAGGGGAATGTATGCCCCGATTCTCCCCGGGTTGCGGCCTTATCCCCCCTTTATGAGCCACGCGTCGTCGAACCGCATCCCCGGCAGCAGGGGCGCCTCGGGCCCCTCCACCACCATGCTCGCCACGGGGTAGGCGCAGTAATCCGCCGAATAGGCCCCGGCGGGGCGATGGTTCCCGGACCATCCGACCCCCCCGAAGGGCAGTTTGCCCGACGCCCCGGCCGTCCCCGTGTTCACATTGACGCAGCCCGCCCGGGCAGCCCCCAGGAACTCCCGGGCGGCCTCCGTGGACCGGGTGAAGATCGAGGCCGCCAGCCCATACCGGGTGGCGTTGACCTGTTCGATCCCCCGCCCGAGCGAGCCGCAGGTCGCCACGCGGAGGATCGGGCCGAAGACCTCGATGTCGCAGCCGCAGTCCCGGCGGGGGTCGTCGCTCATCGAGAAGCCGGGCACCCGGACGATCGACGGCCCGAGGTAATGCCCCCCGGATGGGTGGGAAATCGCCGATCCCTCGACGACGACCCGCCCCCCGCCGGCGACCAGATCTTCTTGAAATCGCAGGACGGCCCGGCGGGCCTCTTCGCGGATGATCGGGCCCATGAACGCCGGCTCGCCGCCGACACCATCGACCGGGTCGCCGACCCGCAGGGCACGGGTCAGATGGACGACGAGTGCCATGAACTCCTCGGCGATGGACTCGTGGACGATCACACGCCGCGTGCAGGTGCAGCGCTGGCCGGTGGTCACGAAGGCCGCGCGGACGCACTCGATCGCGGCCTGTTTCAGATCCGCATCGGGCATGACGAGGGCCGCGTTGTTGCCGCCCATCTCCAGCGCGATCATGCGCCCGGGGCGGTCAAGGTTCGCTTCGAGGATCTTCCGGCCCACGGGCCACGACCCGGTGAAGAGGATGCCGTCGATGTCGTCATGAGTCGTGAGCGCGACGGACTCCGCCACCGCGCCGTGAACGAGATTGAACACGCCCTTTGGCGCGCCGACCGCGTCGAGCGCTTCCTGGAACGCCCCGGCGAGCCACTGGCCGACGGCTGGGGTCTTGTCGCTGGGCTTGAACACAATGGTGTTGCCGGTGAGCAGCGCCGGGACGATGTGGCCGATGGGTAGGTGCGCGGGGAAGTTGAACGGCCCGATGACCGCCATGACGCCGTGCGGCCGATAGGAGCACACGCCCTTCTTGCCGGCGCCGAGTTCGATCTCAAAGCCCGTCACCCGGTGGCGGCCGGTCCACTGGCCTTCTTCGAGCGTGATGTCCACCTTGGCCGCGAGGAGCGCCGCTTCGCCCTTGGAGTCCCACAGCGCCTTGCCGGTCTCGCGGCAGATGAGCATGGCGATCTCATCCACCCGGTCCTTGACGATCTTCTGGTACGCGCGGAGCGCGCCGATGCGTTTTTCGATCGTCCACCGGGACCACGCGGGCAGAGCGCGGCGTGCCGCGGCGACGGCGCCGCCGACATGCGCGCTGACCGGCGACCCCTGCCACACGGTCTCGTCGGGGTGGGCCGGGTTGTGCGAGCGCACCGCGTCGCCCGGGATGGGCACCCATGCTCCGCCGATCAGGTTCCGTGGCTCCAATGCGCGCTCCTGCGCCGCCGGCTCAGGCCGGGGTCGTCTTCTTGACCTGCTTCTTCGTTTGCCGCTTGCGGTTGCTCGGCCCGATTCTCAGGTCGATCGGCGTGAACCCGAGCGATTGACCCTGGTTCGGGTCAAGCAACGACGCGAACTCGGCGGGGATCTTCAATCCGCCGCCGTCCGTCAACTGGACCGGGGCGTAAATGGCGCGGAAGTCGCCGCCCTCGTGCATGAGGGAGACGAAGCCGCTCGACTTGGCGTCGGCGGCGTCGCACACGCCCGCCCACTTCAGCCGCGCCGTCTGCTTGACCAGCGGGATCTCGGCGGTCAAGGCCTCGAGGTGCGGACCGCCGTCGAAGGGATCGATGCGGCCGGTGTACTTGAAGCCGATCTCTTCGAGCATCTTCCTGGCCGGGACCGTGTCCGATCCGACCTGGCCGACCATGCGACGCGCCTCGGGCGGGAGGAGTGTCAGGTAGAGCGGGTCCTTGGGCAGCAGACTGGTCATGAACTCGCGTGAGAATTGGCAGAAGACATCCGCCTGCGTGTAGGGCAGGTTGATGAACTTGCGGCCCAGATGATCCCAGAACGCGTTCTGCCCGTCGGAAGTGATCGGGGCCATCATCTCGGCCAGCACGCGATCCGAGAACCGCTCGCGGTGCAGGCCCATGAAATGGAAGCGGATGAGGGACAACTGCTTGCCGAGCTTGTGCGGATGACCCCGGAAGCTCGGCCCGAGAATCAGCCCGCCGATCTCGGATGGGCCCGACTCGTCCATGAAGAGCGTGGCGACGATGTGCGTCGTGCCCTGCTGGAGGTCCTGCGAGAAGAAGTGACGCTGTTCGAGCTTGAACGAGAGATTCGGGTGCCCCGGCCCGCCCATGCGAGATACCGCCATCGAGGTGCCCAGGCAGTTGCCGGTCTCGGTGTCCTCGAGGGTGAACATGAAGAGCGGCGAGCCGCCGGCCGCGGATTGATCGCCGGTGGCCGAGTCCAGTTCGGTCCCCTCGCTGACGGCCTCGAAGCAGCGCACCGAGCGCCGAATCTTGGCGTCGATGATGTCCTTGTCTGGCGGGAGGTTGATGAAGTGCACCGTCCGCGCCAGTTTGAACAGGATGTCCAGATCGCTGGGTTCGGTGCGTCTGATGAGGAACATCGCGTGCCTTCCTTGCTCGCTCAGTGCTTGGCGTAGGGCTTCACCATGGGGCGCGGCGTCGGAGCCGCCTGCGCCGGCAGATCCTTGTGCACCTTGGCCATGGCGCGTTCGATGATCGCGAAGACCTCGGGCCACTGCGACTCGGGCATGACCCCCAGCGGCGGGAGCATGCGGACATGGTACGGGCCGTGCCCGCAATAGAACGAGATCACGCCCTCGTCGTAGAGCACGCGGCACAGCTTGAGGATCGGGTCCTTCTGGCCGCCGAACGGGGAAAACCGCATCATGCCGCCGTAGCCGCCGGCGATGTCGATCACCTGATGCGACGCGGGGAACCACTCGGGGTGCTTGCGGGCCAGCGCCTCGACATGCTCGCGGAACAGCGCGTGGTGTCGCGCGATGCGGCCGGAAGGGCCGTAGTAATCGCCGTCGCGGAGGCGCTCCATGATGCGACGCCCGACCTTGAGCCCGACCGCGCTGCCGAGGAATGTGCCCGAGAGCAGCCCGGCCTTGGGGTTGAAGTCGCTCGTGTAGAGCGCCGCGCAGACCTGCGACATCTTGCCGATCGTGCAGACATCGATGAACTCGCCCAGGCCCATCGCGTCGAAGCAGAACATCTTCTCGGTGCGCCCGAAGGTCTGGACCTCGTCGGCCCAGACGGGGATGTTGCTGGCCTTGCAGACGGTCATCAGCTCGGCGTGGAACTCGGGCAGCGCGGTGTTGAACCCGCCCTCGCCCTGCACCAGCTCGAAGACGAAGCAGGCGTGCTGGTCGGGGTAACGCTCGACGAGCTGCTCGAGGTGCCACACGCACATGTCGATGTAGCGCGTCGAGCCGGAGACATCGCCCGCGCTCATGCGCCGGGCCGCGATGTGGTCGTAGAACGGCAGGTAGTCCGCCATCACATTGAGCGCCAGCCCCTGGCGGCCCGCGGCCGAGTCGCCGATCTGCGCCATCGTGGTCGAGCGGCCCATGAAGCAATGCGCAAACGCGATGACGCGGGGCGCGCCGTTCCGCTTCTGCATGCAGACCTTCAGGGCGTTCTCGTTGGCCATCGCGCCCGAGCCGCAGAGGAACGCGTGCGCTAAGCGGCTGCCCTTCTTGGCCTCGCCGACGAGCACCTCGGCGAATCGGATCGCCTCCTCGTTCATCATGAGGTGCCCCTGCATGACGGTGTCGCCCAGCCCCGCCTCGACGGCGACCGAGACCAGGTCGGGGTCGGAGTGGCCGAAGAACTGCACGCCGATGCCGGTGATCATGTCGAACTTCACCGAGCCGTCGGCCAGTTCCACCAAGGCGCCGTTGCCCAGCCCCGATCCGATGTAGGGGTAGAGCAAGGGACGGCCTCGGACATCCGCGGCGACCGCCATGAGTTCGTCGTAGAACTTGGTGAGTTCGGGGCTCAGCGGGCCGCGCGGGGCTGTGATCGACGCCGAACGCTCTCGGAGCTCGCCGACCATCGCGTCGATCGCGCCGCGCACCGCCTCGCTCTGCCGGAGTTGCTCGCCCTGGGACATTTCACGCTGCGCCGTCTTGGTCATGCTTCACCTTCATTTGAAATCGCGCCGGCTCCGGCGCGGTGATCTGTGGTCCGTTCAATCTCGCCCGAGCGCGCCGCTGTCGATCTCCATGAGCAGGCCCGCCAGCAGCATCGCGCGTTCCTCGAGCGATGCGAGTTCGATCCATTCCTGGTGCGTGTGCAGCCCGCCGCCCCGCACCCCCAGAGTGTCGATCGTGGGCAGGCCCTCGTCCTGCAGGATGTTCCCGTCGCACACGCCGCCGGTCGCGCCGAAGGGCAGCGTCTGGCCCAGTTCCTCCGCCACGCGACGCGCCAGCATCCCCAGCCGTTCGACATCCGGCGTCCGCGGCTTGGCGGGGCGGTTGAAACTGCGACGCACCACCACCCTGGGCATCGCGTCCTGACCGGTCTGCAGCGCGTCCAGTTTCACCCCCAGTTCATCGGCAAGGTCCCGTGTCGGGTACCGGGCATTGCCCCGGCACCACGCGTGGTCGGGGACCACATTCGTGGCCGCGCCGCCGCCTATCGGACCGACATTGACCGTTACGCCGGCCGCGAGGTCCGACATCGACTCGATGCGCTCGATCGCGCGGGCCAGTTCGTAGACGGCGCTGACACCCTTCTCGAACTCGCGCCCCGCGTGCGCCGATCGGCCGTGGACCTCGATCATGAACTGGCCGGAACCCTTGCGCTCGATCGCCAGCGCCCCCCCGGGGAGCGCGGGCTCGAGCGCGATGCCGACATCGTGGCCGCGTGCTTCGGCACGCAGCGCGCGATCCGAGCAGTAGCTGCCGGTCTCTTCGTCGCTGTTGAGCAGGAACGACCACGACACTTCCACGCCGGCCTCGTGCAACGCTTCCAGCGCGACGATCGCGACCAGGATCCCGCCCTTCATGTCCACGACGCCGGGGCCGACGGCGGTCTGACCATCGTCGCTGATCTTCAGTTCACGGAACGACCCAGTGGGCGAGAACACAGTGTCGAGGTGCCCGGCGATGAGGACGCGTGGCCGGCCCGGGATCCATCGCCGACAGACGGCAGTCGGCGGGGTGGACCCGCCGCTCCTGGGGCCGCCCTCACCGCTCCCCCCGCTTCCGCCCTCGGCCCCGACGATCCACTCCGGCCGGGGGTCGCCGGGGATGATGTCGAGCGTCGCGCCGAGTTTGTGGAGCCGGTCGGCCACGACCGAGCGGTATTCTTCGAGCCCGGGGGTGTGATTCTGGCCGGTGGGGATGGCGACATGGGCCGCGAGGTCGGAGCGCATCGCTCCCGCGCGCGCCATGATCGACTCACAGATTGTGGCCTTCACGGTCGCCATCGCGTGTCCCAGGGGGTCCGGGCGCGGCATGCTCCGCTCCCAACCAATCGCCTGACATCATAGCATTCCCGTCTTTGCGAGGGCGTCATGCCGAGACCGGCGGCAGGCCGAGCGCGCGTCGCCATGCACTCAATTGCCCCAGGTGCGTCGACTCGTGCTTAACCATCAGCGAGACGAGCATGTCCCCCACGCGGGGCTGGGCGTTGCGCCATCGCTCAAGCGGTGTCGGCTCGCCGAAGACCGCATCGTCGGCCTCGTCAAGCGCGGCCAGCGTGTCGGCGTGCAGCATCGCGTAGTCACTCACCAGCCGCGACATGGCGGGGTACTCGCGCGGGTCGTTGATGACCTTTGACTTGCGGCCGTAGCGGTGGTCGGCGGGGTCGTCGAAGGGTTCGCGGCGGAGCATGGCCGAGGCGATCGGGGCGTAGACATTGAGGTGGGCCAAGACCCACGACGCGTGGTTCATGGTGACGCCGGGGACCGGCTGGGCGGTCATCTGGTCGTCGCGGAGGTCGGCGACGAGCGCCAAGCCGTACCGCCCGTTGGCTTCCCAGACTGTTCGGATGGCGTGGCGCATGGAGTCTCCCGGTCGTCGCGGCCCTGTGGCGACCAGACTCAATGCTACCGGGGGCCGACGGGCCGGGGCAGGCGTGGGGCTGTTCGTTCTTCAATGAACGATTTTCTCTGATCCGGCCAGATTCGAGGTTCTCTCGCGGACGGGTTTCGTTAGCATGAGTGATTGCGTAGCGCGTGCGCGGCACGCGGGCGGTTTCACCTTCATGTTCCGGGAGAACTCTCATGACCAAGCCCATCCCCGACGGATTCCACACAGTCACCCCCCACATTGTGGTGAACGGCGCCGCCAAGGCCATCGACTTCTATAAGAAGGCCTTTGGCGCCGAAGAGATCTGCCGCATGGAAATGCCCGACGGTTCCGGCGCGATCATGCACGCCGAGATCAAGATCGGGGACTCCATCGTCATGATCGCCGAGGACTTCCCCGAAATGTGCGGCGGCAAGCCCCGCACCCCCACCGCTCTCGGCGCGACGCCGGTGACCCTGCATGTCTACTCGGAGAACTGCGACAAGGCCATCGAGAAGGCCGCCAAGGCCGGCGCCACGGTCACCATGCCGGCCCAGGATATGTTCTGGGGCGATCGTTACGGCCAGGTGCAGGACCCCTTCGGGCACCTCTGGTCGTTCGCCACGCACATCGCCGACCCCACGCCCGACGAGATGATGGCCGCGGCCGCGAAGATGTTCGCGCAGGGTTGAGCCCCTTACTGGTATTCAATCGGCAAGCACCCCAACGCCCGCCCGCGCGGGCGTTTTTCATGCACCGAGGGGCTCGGCGCGACGCAGGAATCCGGGGGGCGACTTCGTGCGAATGCCGCGGCATGACGATCCGATTCGCTAGCGACGGGCGGGACTCGTTGCTCCGCACCGAGCAGGTGATCCCGCGCCCGCTCGGAGCAGTCTTCCCGTTCTTCGCGGACGCCCACAACCTGGAGCGCCTGACACCACCGAACCTCCGCTTCCGCATCCTGACTCCGGGCCCGATTGAGATGCGCACCGGCACGCTGATCGACTATCGCGTCTCGCTCCGCGGCGTCCCGATGCGTTGGCGGACGCGGATCTCGGAATGGGATCCTCCGCACCGATTCGAGGACACCCAACTCCGAGGGCCGTACGCCCTTTGGGTTCACTCCCATGTCTTCGAGCCGCATCCGGATGGCACGCTGATGACCGATCTGGTTCGCTATCGCGCCCCGCTCGGTCCGCTCGGCAGGGTCACAGACGCCCTGATCATCCGGCGCGACCTCCGCCGGATCTTCGCGTACCGTCGCCGGGCCGTCGAGGCGGCCTTCCCCTCGCGGGATGCGTTCCCCTCGGGCCCGGCGTGCCGCGCGAGCGAGCCGCTGCAAACGGAATACGCGGCCGATTTGGGGAGTTAACGGTGGACCCGGGTGGCCGCCCCCGGCCCCATCCGCAACAATCCATGTGTCCGACCGCCACGGAGCCAAAATAACTATGCGAGCCATCCCAGCCGCCGTTCTCTTCGCCGCGTCCACTCTGCTCAGCGCGGGCGTGCTCGCGCTCGGGCTGAACTCCGGCGGCGAGCCCGACATCGATTGGTCCACCATCGGAGCCACACAAGACATGGCCGACAAGCCTCGCTATTCGAAGAGCGCCCACGACATCACCCCGCTGACCTCCGCGCAGGTGGAGGAGCGTGCCGCGAAACTCACCGACGAGCAGCGCCGAGTCCTACTCAACAAGGGCACGGAGCCCGCGTTCTGCGGCAATCTGCTGGACAACAAGAAGGAGGGTGTGTACGCCTGCGCCCTGTGTTCGCTGCCGCTTTTCGCGTCCGACTCCAAGTTTGACTCGGGTACCGGCTGGCCCAGTTTCTTCAAGCCGGTCGACAAGGATCACATCCGTTACGAGCGCGACGGCGCCCACGGCATGGTCCGCATCGAGATTCTCTGCACGCGCTGCGGCGGCCACCTCGGGCATGTCTTCGAGGACGGCCCCCGGCCGACCGGGCTGCGCTATTGCCTCAATTCAGAGTCGCTCGAGTTTTTCGAGAGCGGGCAGGACCTGCCACCGGCCGCCAAGCCGGTGCAGACGCAGACCGCGTACTTCGCGGGCGGCTGCTTCTGGGGCGTCGAGGATCGCTTCCAGGCCGTGCCGGGCGTGATCGACGCCGTCTCGGGGTATCAGGGCGGTCGCATCGAGAACCCGACCTACAAGCAGGTCTGCTACACGGACACCGGACACGCCGAGGCGGTCCGCGTGACCTTCGACCCCGGGCGCGTGACTTACCGCCAACTGCTCGAGGTGTTCTTCAAGCTTCACGACCCCACGACGCTCAATCGGCAGGGGCCCGACATCGGCACGCAGTATCGCAGCGCGATCTTCGCGGCCGATGACGACCAACTCCGCCAGGCGCGGGAGTTCGTCGCCGAGCTCGGGGCGAGCGAGCGGTACAAGAACCGCAAGATCGTGACGAAGATCGAGCCGGCCCCGACCTTCTACGAGGCCGAGGAGTACCACCAAGACTACCACCTCAAGAACGGCGGCTCGTGCCAGATCCCTTCGGGGCATTGACGCTCACGCGCGCCGACGGCGTGAAGCCGCGACGCCGCTGAGCAAGCACATCACGCCGACGCCCGCCGGAGGCACATAGAACCCGCGGATCTCACCCCCGCCGTACATGGTGGTGTGGATATTCAGGTAAGCCCGCCCATCGGCGAAGGCCTGCAACAACGCCGCGGCCGAGTCGCTCACCGAGCCCCCGTTCGCCGCCACGAACGCGGGGTTGAACGATGAGGCCTGGGTGAGGTCAAAGGTCGTGTCGTACGACCCCGAGGTGACGCCCAGCGGGAACGCCGGGAAGGTCGGGACCGGGGTGATGACACCCGCGGTTCCGTCGAACGGGTCCGTCGTCGGCCCGTGGATATGCGACGCGGTCGTTGTCCCGGTGAGCCCCGCGAAGGCGGCTTCCACGCGCATCGTCATCGCGACCGTGTCGATCGTTACGGTCGAGTCGCCAGTGCCCATCGAGTCGTTGGGCGACTGCTCGGCCATCCCCGAGAGGGTCGTTGTGTACACGAGCGTCCCCGCGTGCGCGGCCCCGCCGAGCAGCATCGACAACACCCCGACGATCTGAAACTTCCGACTCATCTGACTCCGTCCTCTCTCTGGAATATAGAACCTGTGCGACCTGCGATCCCACATCGCGCAACGCGCAAGGATCGCACGCGATAACGCGGGGGCTTTCGCCCCGCCCCGATCGCGGCCCGTGATAAACGACGGCGCATCCGCGCCATACCTGTGCGGAGTCGAATGTACTCCCACCCCAACGGTCGTCAAGCATCAATGTCCGATATTCCGTCGAACGGATCCGTCGGCGCGCGCGGCAGGCGCGCTTCTTGGCGCGCCCGCTGGCGTTCACGCTCGTGTCCCTCTTCAGCGGAGAACGACTCCATGCCGGGGACATGCGTGAACGCGATCCGCACGGGCGCAGCGCGGATCGCGCCGTGCATCGCGCCGAAGTACACCTTGGTGTCGTGGTACCGATCGTTGATTCGGTCCATCATGTGCGAGAGGCGGCCGCGTCGCTCGGCCTCGCCGTAGAGCACGCGCGTCGCGCACGACGCGGGGACGAGTTCGCTCAGCACGACGCCCACGCGGAGCATCGCGTGGAACGGGCTGCGTTCCCAGAGGCCGCCCAGGACTCCCACGAGCGTGAGCGAGTCGTCGCAGTCGGGGAACGCGGCGTCGGCGTGCCAGGTGGGGCCCTGCAGCGGCTTGACCACAAGCGTCAGCCGGCGGGTCAGATACCCCTCCCCGCGCAGACGCTTGCACGCTTTATCCAGCAGGCGAACCGCCACGGTGCGCGCCTCGCTCGCCGGGCGCTGCGCCGGCGGAAGCACATGCTGATGACTGATCGTGCGCCGGAGGTCGCTCCGGCTCAAGTCGACATCCTCGCCCCGGAGCATGCGCCAGAATTGCTCTCCGACGAGACTCCCCCACGCCTTGCGCGCACTGGCAGCGTCGAGCGCACAGAACTGCTCCATGGTCGAAACGCCGTGCGATCTCAGCCGAAGCTCCATCTGCGTCGCGATGCCGGGAACGCACTGGAGGTTCCACTCGTTGTACCAGCGGGGCAGATCGGGTACATCGATGATCGTCAGCCCGTCGGGCTTCACCTGATTGCTGGCCATCTTCGCCAGCAGCGTGTTGGGCCCGAGGCCCACCGAGCACTTCACGAACTCGCCGAGCCGCTCCCGCAGCACCCGCTTCATCAGCACGGCCAGCGTCCGCGCCCGCGCCGGCTCACGCTCGGCGCCCATGAAGCGGCACGAGAACTCGTCGATCGAGTGAACCGCGTGGACGGGCAGGCAGTGATCTGCGGCCTCCAATGCCGCGTGATGCATCTTGACATACTCCTTCACCCGTGCCTCGACGAGAACGAGCCGCGGGCACAGCCGTTTGGCCTCCGCGACCCCGGTGCCGGTCTTGACTCCGAAGGCGCGGGCCTCGTAGCTCGCGGCGATGCAGCAGGTGGAGTCCGTGAGCATGGGCACCACCGCCACGGGACGCCCACGCAATTCCGGACGGAGCTGCTGCTCCACCGACGCGAAGAACGCGTTGAAATCCACGAAGAGCGTCCGCAGCATGGCTTGCATCGTCCCAAAAGATCGGCATTTGTTAGGATACACCGATCCCGGGGCGTGTCAACGACATTCGGCGCCGGAACTCAATACTCGTCCCACGCCTTGATCTGCAGCGCAGCGCTGTCCATGCGGGTGATCGCGTCGATAAATCGCATGGCGATCTGCCGGTTGGTGATCAGCGGGACATTGAAGTCCACGGCGGCCCGCCGGATGACATACCCGTTGGTCAGTTCATCGAGCCGGTCGTTGCTGGGGATGTTGATGACCAGATCGACTTCGCCGGCGCGGATGTGGTCGACCGCCGTCGACTCGGTGCTGGCGCCTCCGTTCTTCTGGATCGGCCAGCCCACCCGCTTCACCTCATACCCTTGATCGCCGAGCATCTTCGCGGTGCCCTCGGTGGCGTAGAGCGTGATGCCGTGCTCGGTGAGGCGTTTGGCGCCGGCGAGCAGTTCGGCCTTCGCCTCGATCGGCCCCACCGAGAGGAGCATTGACTTGACGGGAAGCCGGTAGCCGACGCTGATCAGCGCCTTGAGGAACGCCTCGTTGAAGTCGTCGCCCAGGCACGCGACCTCGCCCGTGGAGGCCATCTCGACCCCGAGCGTCGGGTCCGCGCCCTGGAGACGGGTGAAGGAGAACTGGGGCGCCTTGACGCCGACATGATTGAGCTCGAAGGCGGTCTTGGGCGGCTTCTCGACCCGCTCGCCCATGATGACCTTCGTCGCCAGATCGATGAAATTCTGTTTGAGCACCTTCGAGACGAAGGGGAAGCTGCGCGAAGCGCGCAGATTGCACTCGATCACCTTGACGGCGTTGTCCTTGGCGATGAACTGGAAGTTGAACGGTCCGTTGATCTTGAGCCGCTGGGCGACCTTCGTGGCGATGCGGCGGATCTGGCGGATGGTCTCGAGGTAGGTCCGCTGGGGCGGGAAGACGAGCGTCGCGTCGCCGGAGTGGACGCCGGCGTTCTCGACATGTTCGCTGATGGCGTAGACGATGATCTCGCCGTCGCGAGCCACCGCGTCGTACTCGATCTCCTTGGCGTTCTCGAGGAACTTGCTGATGACGATCGGGTGCTCGGACGAGACCCGGGTCGCCTCGTGGAGGTATTTGGCGAGCTCGGTGTCGCTCGCCGCGACCGCCATGGCCGCGCCCGAGAGGACATACGACGGCCTGATGAGGACCGGGTACCCGACCTCCGCGGCGAAGGCGAGCGCCGCCTCCTCGGTCGTCAGTTCGCGCCACTCCGGCTGGTCGATGCCCAGTTCGTCGAGCATCTTGGAGAACTTGTGTCTGTCCTCGGCGTTGTCGATGCTCTCGGCGGTCGTGCCGAGCACGCGCACGCCCTGTTTATGGAGCTTGAGCGCCAAGTTGTTGGGGATCTGCCCGCCCATCGAGACGACGACGCCCATCGCGCCGACGCGCTCGTAGACCTCCCGGACGGTCTCGGCGCTGATCTCGTCGAAGAAGAGCAGATCCGACTCGTCGTAATCCGTGCTGACAGTCTCGGGGTTGTAGTTGATCATCACGGTGCGGTAACCCAGCTTTCGCAGGGATCGCACGGTGTTCACGCAGCACCAGTCGAACTCGACGCTGCACCCGATGCGGTACGCCCCCGAACCCAGCACGATGACGGCGCGCTCGACCGGCAGCGTCACATCGTCCTCGACCCCGTCGTAGGAGAGATAGAGATAGTTCGTCTTGGCGGGGTACTCGCCCGCGAGCGTGTCGATCTGGCGGATCGCCGGGTGGATGCCGTGGCGTTCGCGCAGGGCTCGCACATCCATGTCGTGCATCCCCGAGAGCACGCCGATCTGTCCGTCGGAGAACCCGGTCCGTTTGCACTCGCGCAGGAGCCGCTCGCTGATCTCGGGCTCGCCGCCGGCGCGGCGCTCCTCGAGCATCCGCCCCAGCGCCACGACCCGCTCGATCTTCTGCAGGAACCAAGGATCGATCTTGCTCAGTTCATGGATCCGCTCGACCGTGTACCCCTCGCGCAGCGCCTCGACCACCGCGAAGATGCGGTTGTCCGTCGGCTCACGCAGCTCCGTCTCGATCCCCTCGACCGGGAAGTCCGGGTTGCCCACCAGGCCGCGCGCGCCGATGTCGAGCATCCGGATCGCTTTCTGCAGCGCCTCCTCGAAGGTCCGTCCGATCGCCATCACCTCACCGACCGACTTCATCGCCGAGCCGATCTGGCGCCGCACCTTCCGGAACTTCCGCAGGTCCCACCGCGGCACCTTGACGACGCAGTAGTCCAGCGCCGGCTCGAAGAAGGCCTTGGTGCTCCGCGTCACTGCGTTGGGCAGCTCGTGCAAGCCGTAGCCCAGCGCGAGTTTGGCCGCGACAAACGCCAGCGGGTACCCCGTGGCCTTGCTGGCTAGGGCCGAGCTGCGGCTGAGCCGGGCATTGACCTCGATGATGCGGTAGCGCTCGCTGACGGGGTCGAGCGCGAACTGGATGTTGCACTCGCCGACGACGCCGAGGTGCCGGATCACGCGGATCGACACCTCGCGGAGCATGTGGTACTCGCGGTTGGAGAGCGTCTGGCTCGGGGCCACGACGATGCTCTCGCCCGTGTGGATGCCCAGCGGGTCGAGATTCTCCATGTTGCAGATGGTCAGGCAGTTGTCGAAGCGGTCGCGGACGACCTCGTATTCGACCTCTTTCCAACCGGTCAGGCACTCCTCGACAAGCACCTGCGGCGCGTGCGCCAGCGCCATCTTCACGCGCTCGGTGAGCTCGGCCTCGTCCCGCACGACCCCCGAGCCCAGGCCGCCCAGCGCGTAGGCGATGCGCATCATCACCGGGTAGCCCAGCTCCGCCGCGAACTTCACCGCGTCCTTGACCGTGGTCGCGGCCCGGCTGCGGGGCGCATCGGCGTGGACCTCGTTGAGCCGAGTCACGAACAATTCGCGGTCCTCGGTGTCGCGGATCGTGGCGATCGGCGTGCCGAGCACGCGGACACCGTGCTTCTCGAGCACGCCGGTGTCGTGCAGCTTCATGCCGCAGTTCAGCGCGGTCTGGCCGCCGAACGAGAGCAGCAGCCCGTCGGGCTTTTCCTTCTCGATGACGCGCTCGACGAACTCGGGCGTGACGGGCAGGAAGTACACCTTGTCCGCCAGCGACTCGGAGGTCTGGATCGTGGCGATATTGGGGTTGATGAGGACCGTTTTGATCCCCTCTTCCTTGAGCGCTTTGATCGCCTGGCTGCCCGAATAGTCGAACTCGCCGGCCTCGCCGATTTTCAGCGCCGAACTTCCGAGGACCAGAACCTTGCGTGGGAGCGTTCTCATGCGCCGATCATCCTTACGAATTCATCGAACAGGAACGCGGTGTCCACCGGACCCGGACACGCCTCGGGGTGGAACTGCACACTGCGGAAGGGCAGGTAGGAGTGGCGGATGCCCTCGCTGGTGCCGTCGTTGAGATTGCTGAACCAAGGGCGCCAGTCGGGGGGGAGCGTGGTGGCGTCCACCGCGAAGCCGTGGTTCTGGCTGGTCACGAAGCAGCGGTCGGTGCCGCACTCGACCACCGGCTGGTTCTGGCCGCGATGGCCGTACTTGAGTTTGTAGGTGCGGGCGCCGATCGCCAGGGCCATCAGCTGATGACCCATGCAGACGCCGAAGACCGGCACGCCCCGCGCCATGACATTGCGGATCTGCTGGATCGCCGCCCCGGCGGTCGACGGATCGCCCGGCCCGTTGGAGATGAGCAGCCCGTCGATCGACTCACCGCCCAGGTCGTAGTCCCACGGCACGCGGAGCACTTCCACGCCGCGTGTGACCATGGAGCGGATGATGTTGTTCTTTGTGCCGCAGTCGATGAGCGCGACGCGCCGGCCGCCCTTGCCGTAGAGCTTCGGCTCGCGCGTGCTCACCCTCGCGATGAGGTTGTCCTTGTTGGGATCGACGAATGCCGGGCGAGAGCCCATCACCTCGATCACACCGAGCATCGACCCCTTCTCACGGAGCCGCTTGGTCAGCGCCCGCGTGTCGATGCCCGTCACACCGAGCACGCCCTGCTCCTTGAGCCAGTCCCCGAGCGAGCGCCCGGCGTCCCAGTGGCTGTAGCGCGGCGAGTAGTCGGCGACGATGAGCGCCTCGGCGTGGATCTGGTCCGCCTCGAACACAGCGCTCATGCCATGCTCCATCTGCTCGGCGGGCACGCCGTAATTCCCGATCAGGGGGTAGGTGCAGGTCAGCAACTGCCCGGCATAGGACGGGTCCGTCAGCGTCTCGGGATAGCCGACCATCCCGGTGCAGAACACCGCCTCGCCCGCGGCGGGCTTGATATCGCCGAAGGCGAACCCGCGGAACTCCGCGCCGTCCTCCAGCACCAGCACGGCCTCGTGCTCCGGCATCCAGGCCGGGTCCGACTCGCTCGTCACATCCATGCGCACCACCCGTCTTGTTCGCACACTCGTCATCTGGCTCACCTCCCCATGCCCGCACCCGGGCGGCTGCCCGGCTTGATCGCCTTCGTTCCACTCGCGCACAACGGGCACGACTGCTGGGACCATGTCTGGAACTTCAGGGCCGTCAGGGCCCAGAACGGAACCCCGCCGCCCGGCGTGAACCCGCCGCCGCTGCGGTCCACGATCGAGGCGTAGCCTACGAGCGTCGCGCCCGCGCGCTCGATCAGGGGCGACAACTCACCCACGCTCTTGCCGGTCGTCACCACATCCTCGGCGATCAGCACCCGCTCGCCGCTGTGCAGCGCGAACCCGCGCCGCAGCGCGAATGTTCCCGTGTCGTCCCGCTCTGCGAAGATCGAGCGCTTGCCCAGAGTCCGCGCCAGTTCATAGCCCCACACCACGCCGCCCAGCGCCGGGGCGAGGACGACATCGACACCCGCGCCCGTGTCGCCCAGCCGTTCGCTCATCAACCGCGCGCACCGCCCCGCCATCTCGGGGTGTTCCAGGAGTCTGGCGCACTGGCAGTACCGGTCGCTGTGGAGGCCCGAACTCAGAAGGAAGTGCCCTTCGAGCAGCGCGCCCGTCTGGCGGAGCATCGCTTCAACCTGAGCGGCGATCTCGTTCTTCGGATGCGTGCTCATGACTCCCCGCCTCCAGTCGGCGCGGCGGCGCGGATCCGGTCGCGCCAGGACGCGGCCTTGGCTCGGATTAGTTCCATCGCGTCGCCCCGCTCCTCAGGGCCCGGCAGAACCCCCCGGGTGACATGGATCAGAGCCCCGCCGCCCGGCGACTTCGGAGTGTGTGCCGCGGCCAGAGTTGCTTCAAGATCGCCCCCCTGCGCGCCGACGCCGGGAACCAGCATGGGCATCTCACCGGCGAGTCCGCGCACCTCGGCGACTCGATCCGGCCGGGTCGCACCGACGACGATCCCGGCGTTCCCGGCGGCGCTCCCCCACTCCCCGACCCGCCGGACGATCTCTCGGTAGAGCCCGCCGGGCACGAGGAAGTCGTCCGCGCCCGGGTTGCTTGTCAGCGCCAGGAAGTAGGTCGCGTTCTGAGTGTACGACAGGAACGGCGCCGCCGAGTCGCGCCCCATGAGTGGGTTCACGGTCGCGGCGTCGGCGCCCAGCCCGTCGAACAACGCCCGGGCGTAGTGCATGGCGGTCGAGCCGATGTCACCCCGCTTGGCGTCGGCGATGATGAACACACCTACCGGGATCGCCGTTCTCACGCGTTCGAGCATCGCCCAGCCGGCGCTGCCGAGGGACTCAAAGAACGCGAGGTTGAACTTGAACGCGGCCGCGAGGTCCGCCGTCGCGCCGATGACCCCCCGCAGGAACGCCTCGTACCCCTGCATCGTGGGGGTGAACCCGGTGGGGAGGTATTCGGGGGAGGGTTCGAGCCCGATGCTGAGCCCGGCGCCGGTCCGGCGGGTCGCGGCGTCGAGTTTCGCGAATGCCGCGCAACAAAAGACCCCGCCGGAAGCGGGGTCATTGGAATCGATCCGGGCCGGGGAGGAAACGCCACAAGGGGCCGGGGGCGTGGCTGCCCGCCGGGGGCCGTGATCCTGCTGGATGGGGCCTCTCGTCTGCCTTTTCACTAAAGCATGATCATATCAACTTCCCCGATTGATTTCTCACCGCCCGCAGACAATCCCGAGCCGAGGGACGATTGCCCGCACACCACGCGGCTACAGGAGCGAGTGGGCCACGCGCCCGCCGACGATCGTCGCGACCACGCGGGCGTCGAAGCGTTCACCGAGCCAGGGGCAGTTGCGGCTGCGGGAGCCGAGGTCGGCCTCCCCGAGCGTCCAGGGGCGGTCGGGACCGATCAGCACCACATCGCCGGGGGCGCCGGGGGCCAGTGTCCCCCAGGAAGCGCCGACCTCGCCCAGTACACGGGCGCACGCGACAGTCATCCGTTCCACGAGAAACGCCATCGACCAGCGCCCCGTGCGCACGAACTCGCGGTGCAGCACGCTGAACGCGGTCTCAAGCCCGATGATCCCGAACGGCGCGGCGTCGAAGGTTGTGTCCTTGAGCGCGGGGGCGTGGGGCGCGTGGTCAGTGGCGATGCAGTCGATCGTCCCGTCCTCGAGCGCCTCGATCAGCGCCAGCCGGTCTTCCTCGGCGCACAAGGGCGGCTTCATCTTCGCGTGGGTGTCAAAGCCCGGACCGAGGGCGACTCGCTCGTCGGTGAGCGTGAGGTGGTGCGGCGAGACCTCCGCCGTCACGGGCGCCCCGCGCTTCTTCCACTGCCGGATCTCGTGAACGCTGGTCAGCGTCGAGACATGGCAGATGTGGAGTCGGCAGCCGGTCTCGGCCGCGAGCATGCAGTCCCGCGCCACGATGCTGGCCTCGCTGCTGCGCGGGATGCCGGGCAGGCCGAGGCGCATCGAGACCGCGCCCTCGTGCATCACGCCGTCGCCGGTGAGGGACATGTCCTCGCAGTGATCGAGGACGACCATGCCGCACGCGGCGATGGCCTGCATCGCTCGGCGCATCACCCCGGCGTCGGCGACGGGGACGCCGTCATCGGAGAACGCGACGGCGCCGGCGTCGCGCAGCGCCGAGAACTCGCAGAGTTCGGCCCCCTGCTGGCCCTTCGTTACGGCCGCGATCGGATGGACACGCGCCAGGCCCGCTTCGTCGGAACGCGAGACCATGTAGCGGACGATCATCGGCGAGTCGCACGCGGGGCGTGTGTTGGGCATGCAGCAGACGCGCGAATACCCCCCCACCGCCCCCGCGCGGCCCCCGCTGGCGATCGTCTCGGACGCCTCGCCGCCCGGCTCACGGGTGTGCGCATGGATCTCGACGAACGCGGGCGCGGCGATGAGCCCCGTCGCATCGATGACACGGGCATCGCGCGGCGACGCGGCGCCCGCCGGTTTGACGATGCCCCGTTCGATGACGATGTCGCCGGGGCCGTCGATGCCGCGCGAAGGGTCGAGCACATGCGCGCCGCGGATGATGACTGTGCTCATACGCGACCCTTTCCGGCGTCTTTGGCGACGGGGGCGCAGGCGCGTTCGAGGACGGCCATCCGGACCGCCACGCCGTTGGACACCTGCTCCTGCATCACGCAGCGCTCGTCCTGCACCATCTCGCGCGAGAGTTCGACGCCCCGGTTGCACGGGCCGGGATGCATGACGATCACGCCCCGCCCGTTTGACTTGGCCCACTCGAGGCGTTCGGGCGTGACGCCGAAGAGGCGCGCATACTCGCCACCCGCCGGGAAGACGGCCCGCTGGTGGCGTTCGAGTTGAATCCGAAGGGTCATCACGACATCCGCCCCGGCGATCCCTTCGCGCAGATCGTTGCAGACGCGGCCACCGAGCGCCGCGCCGAGCTCGGGCGGGGCCATGGCGCGCGGGCCGACCAGCACCACTTCCGCCCCGAGCGACCGTAGCACGATGACATTCGAGCGGGCCACGCGGGAGTGCAGCACATCCCCGACGATCGCCACGCGCTTGCCCTCGATCGAGCCCAGCGAGCGGCGGATGGTCAGCGCATCAGCCAGCGCCT
>CAZSLT010000015.1:0-26001 GCA_964607595.1 uncultured Phycisphaeraceae bacterium | reverse complement strand
TCGAGCCCGACGCGACGAGCTCCGAAATGAGGCACGCCGAACCGCCGCGGAAACCATCGTCGCCGAGGGCCGCCGCAGACTCGAAGCCGGTGAAACAGGGACCGCTCTTGTGGTCGCCCGGGACCTCTGGCACGAGTTCGGCGGGGATGACACACCCATCTCCCTCTCGATCACCAACCTGCTCGTTGACGCCTACACCTCTCTCGACCGCCCTCTGCTCGCCCGTCGCGCCCGCTCGCGGATGGACTGGGTCATCGGGGTCGAGCGTGAGAATGAAGAACGCAGCAAGCGCGCCCGGGAGCTACCCGAGAAGTAGGCCGGCTGCCGCCCAATTCCCCTCCTGATGCCGCTCTTCCCCCTCTGTGCCTCTGTGGTGAACCGCCTACTCCACTTCCGCCCGCTCGAACATCAGCCAGTTGTAATCCAGCTCCTCCGCGGCCACGCCCGCCTGCCGCAGCATGTTCATCAGCTGCGCCCGGTGATGCGCCTCGTGCAGCATCAACTGAATAAACAGCCCCGACGCCGTGCATTTCACCCGCACGCGCTTCCCGTCCTCCAGCGTCACGCGGTATTCGATCGGTGCATCCCAATCCCGCACCGCCCGGATCGCCGCGCGCGACGCCCCCGCCTGCCCCGCCCACCCGCGCTCGATCTCCCCCAGCGCCGGCGGCGACTCGTACTTCACCGGCCACTCGCTGTACGGCGCGACCTCGCGCTCCAGCATGCGCTCGATGTAGTACCACTCGCTCACCCAGATGTGCGTGAGCGTCGACCCGATCGACCCCGACCCGATCTCGTACCGCCGCCCGTACGCCTCGCCGCTCAGCGAGCGCGCCTGCGCCAGAATCCGCCCGCGCGTCAGCACCAGATAGTCGTAGACCTTCATGCGTTCCATGCCCGCCATTGGACACCCGCCGCCGCCCCGCCGCAACGCCCGGCGCGCCGGTACCATGACGCCCATGGACCTCGTTCAGGCCTTCGAGGCGCTCGCCATCGCCGTCGGCGCCGGCATGCTCATCGGGCTGCAGCGCGAGCGGGACCGCTCCGCCCTCGGCGGCATCCGCACCTTCCCGCTCATCGCCCTCACCGGCGCCGCCGGCGCGATGCTCCACCCGCAACTCGGCCCGTGGGCGCTCGTCGTCGGTGGGCTGGGCGTCATCGTCGCCACGCTCATGGGCAACATCGCCCGCGAGCAGACCGAAGGCCCCAGCCCCGGCATCACCACCGAGATCGCCATCCTCGTCACCTTCCTCTCCGGCGCGCTGCTCGGCGCGGGCGAGCGCGAGATCGGCGTCGCCCTGGCCGCGATCACCGCCGTCCTCCTCCACGCCAAGGCCGCGCTGCACCGCTTCGCCGAGCGTGTCGGCGACCACGACCTTCGCGCGGTCCTGCAGTTCGTCGTCATCACCTTCATCGTGCTGCCGGTCCTGCCCGACCGCACGATGGGCCCGTTCGATGTCCTCAACCCGCGCGAGATCTGGCTCATGGTCGTGCTGGTCGTCGGGCTCTCGCTCGCCGGCTACATCGCCTACCGCCTGCTCGGCGAGCGCCACGGCACCGCCGTCGCCGGGCTGCTCGGCGGGCTGATCTCCAGCACCGCCACCACCGTCAGTTATGCCCGGCGCGAGCGCGAGGGCGGCGTCGGCGTCTGGGCCGCGGCCGTCGCCATCACCCTCGCCTCCAGCATCGCGTTTATCCGCGTGATCATCGAGATCGGTGTCGCCGCGCCCGATCATGTCCGGCGCATGGCCTGGCCCTTCGCCGTCATGTTCGCCATCCTGCTCGTCGCCGGCGTCGCGATGCTCCTCCGCCTCAACGGCCGCGCCGAAACCGATCGCCCGACGCCGCAGAACCCCTCGGAACTCAAGGCGGCGCTCATCTTCGGCGCGCTGTACGCGGGCGTGCTTCTCGCCGTCGCCGCGGCCAGAAAGTGGTTCGGCGAGGATGCCATCTACGGCGTCGCCGTCCTCTCCGGCCTCACCGATATGGACGCCATCACGCTCTCGACCTCGCGCATGGTCCAGGGCGGCCAACTCTCCGCCGAGACGGGCTGGCGCGCGATCCTCGTCGCCTCGATGGCGAACCTCGCCTTCAAGGGCGGCTTCGTCGCGGTCCTGGCCAAGCGAAACCTCACCGCCGCGGTGTGGGCCGTCTTCGGCGCCACGATGCTCGCAGGCGTCGCGATGATGATCTTCTGGCCCGCGCCCGACGTGCCGCCGCCGGTCTCACCATAGCGTGCGGACGCGGATCGTCTCGGGGATGTCACGCAGGGCCCGCACGATCTCGTCCTCGCGCGACGCCGCGATGTCGAGGATGACATAACTGTGGCGCGGGTTGGACTGAAGGAACTCCGCCGCGATGTTGACGCCCGCCTCCGCGATGGCGCGGTGGATCTTGCTCAGCACGCCCGGGACATTCCGGTGAAAATGCAGGATGCGGTGGTGGTCGGCGTGCAGACGCGGCAGGTCCACCTCGGGCACATTCACGGCCGTCGTCGTCGAACCGTTGTTCATGAACCGCGTCATCTTGACCGCGACTTCCTCGGCGATGTTGCGCTGCGCCTCGAGCGTCGATCCGCCGACATGCGGCGTGAGGATCACATTCGCGATCCCTTGCAACGGCGTCGAGAACGCGGCATTCCCGGCCTCGGGCTCCTCCGGGAAGACATCGACCGCCGCGCCCGCAAGCCGCCCGGCCCGCAGCGCCGCCGCCAGCGCCCCCAGATCGACGACCGACCCCCGGGCGTTGTTGATGACCACCGCCGACGGCTTCATCCACGCCAGTTCCGCCGCGCCGATCATGCCGCGCGTCGCCTGCGTCTCGGGGACATGGATCGTCACCGCGTCGGACTCCGCCATGAGTTTGCGCAGGTCGCGCACCGGCTCGGCGTTGCCCAGCGGCAGGCGCTCGGCGGTGTCGTAGTACGACACGCGCATCCCCAGCGCCTCGGCCAGCACGCTCACCTGCGAACCGATCCGCCCGTACCCGATGATCCCCAGCGACCGCCCGCGCACCTCGTGCGCGCCCGCCGCGGACTTGTTCCAGCGCCCCGCGTGCAGCTCGCTCGACCGCTCGAAGAGCCGGCGGTGCAGCGCGATGATCTCGCAGATCGTCTTCTCGGCGACCGAGCGCGTGTTGGAGAAGGGCGCGTTGAAGACGGCCACCCCGTGATCGGCCGCGGCGTCGAGGTCCACCTGGTTCGTCCCGATGCAGAAGCAACCCACCGCCCAGAGGTTGGCCGCCGACTCGAAAAACGCTCGGTCCAGCCGCGTCTTGGAGCGGATGCCGATCATGTGGGCGTCGGCGCCGATCTCGCGGAGTTCGGCGACGGAGGGGGCGTCGGCGCGCGTCCGGAGGGTGTAACCCGCGCCGGAGAGGAGTTCCTCCGCGCGCGGATGGACCCCCTCGACGAGGGCTATCCTGATCTTGTGTAAGGGGTACGAGGTGCTCATCCGGTCAGCAGCATATCGGCCGGATCGAATGGAGAATGGAGGGCCATGACTTCCCTGAGCCTGTTCGACCTCGCGGTGCTCTTCCTGCCGGTGCTGCTTCTGGTTCTGTTGTGGGGCGTGGTTCGGGTGTTCCTGCCGCCGCGGCTTCCGAGAGTCGCCGAGGGTGCGTGCGCTCGCTGCCGCTATCCGGTCCGCGGGCTGGGGGACTGGAAGTGCCCGGAGTGCGGGACGGACCTGCGCGTCGGCGGGATCCTGACGCCGGCGCTCCGTCACCGCGCCCGCGCCTCGCTGGCCGGCGGGATCGTGTCGTGGACGCTGCTGATGATCGTCGTGGGCCTGGGGACCGCCGCCGTCGCCGTGCCCCGGATGGTGACGCCTGTGCGGATGCAGGCGGGGGTCACCACGAGCACGGTGGACCTTTACTCGCGCAGCGGCCAGTACCCGCTGCTTCAGATCGAGATCACGAGGACCGATCCGGGTGACGGATCGGCGCTTTCACTCACCCGATCGCTCAACATCGGGCGCGGCGATCCTTTGAGTCTCGATCGCGGCTCGGACCTGACGGAGTCGCAGGTCTTGGAGTGGTTGTCCGGGCTTGGTGTGGACACGGGCGCGGCACGGGTTCGAGCGGAGGCCACGGATGCGGCTCGGATCGTCAACACGCTCGGATCGAACGGAGCGGTCTCCAGTTCGGTCTTTACCGCGATCGCCAGCAGTTCCATGACGCGCGCCACCGGTCCCGTGCGCTACCGATACGACATCAACCCGTGGTTGTGGGTGACTCTCGGAGCATGGATCGTGCTGCTCATCGGCGGGTTGTGGGGTATGATCGCTGTACGCCGCCGGCAGCGCACGCGGGCCGGACGGGCGAAGTTCGACGCCGCGACTGTCGTCGCGGCTCCTCCGAAGGATGCACCCGCGGCGACGGATGAACTTCCATGAATCAGATGGGTATCTGGATCGACCACCGGATGGCGAAAGTGTTCCGCGTGACGGAGGGCCGCACGGCGCGATCCGAGGAAGTGCTGCGGATCGAGTCCGACGCGGAGGAGGTCCGCAAATCGGCGACGGGTCACATCGGCAACATGCCGGCGCACGGCGTCGGCGGCGCGGGGGACTCCAAGCACCGCCGCGCCGAGAATCGGCGCGACCAGTCGCTGGGGGACTTCTACAAGCGCGTCAGCGACGCCGTCGCCGAGGCCGATCTGATCGTGATCATCGGTCCCGGCGCGGCGCGCGAGGAACTCGCCGCGGCGATGGACGCCGACCGGCGCTTCGCGGGGCGAGTCCGGCGCGTCCACAGCGCCGACACGCACCTCACCGAGGCGCAGGTTGGCGCGAGGATCGCGGAACTGGCAACTCAACCCGCCTGAGCCGGCAACTCGCCGCGCGCTGCCGGTAACAATCTGCATGATTTCACGCATCTCATCGATCGTGGCCGTGTGCCTTGCATCTCTGTTCGCCCGCGCGGGGGCAGAGCCCGTGGAACGGTCCGAGGATCCTTCGACCCGTCACGCGTTCGCGTGCGCGGCGATCGGTGAGCGGCTATACATGTTCGGCGGGATGTCGCCGACGGGGCGCGATCCGCGGGATCGCGTCGCGGTGTTCGACGCATCGAGCGGCCGCTGGACCGACACCGGCGCCGACCCGCTCCCGAGGGCGATGCACGCGGCCGCGGCGATGGGCGACACGATTTATGTCGCCGGCGGCATTCTCGCCGACGGCTCGACGACCGCGCGCGTCTTCGGGTTCGATACGCGCACGGGCGAGTGGACCGAAAAGGCGCCGATGCTCACGGCCCGAAGCCGATTCGGGCTCGCCGAGATGGACGGCTCACTCTACGCCGTCGCCGGCATGACCGTGGATGAAGCCGCTCGGGGCGTGGGCAACACGGCGCGCGTTGAGCGATACGATCCCCGGGCCGACGCGTGGACCGCGATCGCCGATCTCCCGACGGCCCGGCATGCTCTGGCCGCGGTTGCGCTCGATGGGCGCTTGTACGCGATGGGCGGCTATGGCGAGCACGAGCGCGACATGTGCCTCGTTGAGTCCTACGACCCGTCCACCGGGGCGTGGCGTGCCGAGGCGCCGATGCAATCAGGACGGACCTTCTTCGGGGCGGCGCCGGCAAAGGGCGCGATCTATTGCCTGGCAGGACGGCTGGAGCGATCACCGACGCTGGAGATCTATCGGCCGGGAGAGGCCGGGCGTCCGCTCATCGCGGCGCCGGGGACCGATCGCAACCGATTCGGAATGGTCGTCATCAGGGGCGGATTGCTGGCGGTTGGCGGAGAGGGCGATACCGACACCGGTCTCCCGATGCCTCGCCTGCTGCGGTTCGACATCGAATGCGAGTCGTGGTCAGAACCCGCCGGCGGCGATTAGCGCGAGTCCGGCGGCATCACGATCCACAGGATGATATAGACGAGAATCCCGGGGAACGCGATCGAGAGGATCGAGATCAGCACATACCCGAGGCGCACCAGCGTCGGGTCCCAGCCGAATCGGCGCGCGATCCCGCCGCACACACCCGCGATCACCCGGTCGTTCATGGTGCGCTGCAGCGCCGCGGTCGTGTCGGTCATCGGTTCGGCTCCCTTCTCAATAAGCGTATTTCGGGGACCAGCCGTCGGCCCCGTTGTCGAGCAGGTCGAGGAAGTGCCAGAGCGAGCAGAAGTCGTCGCCGGGGCCGAAGTGCGCCAATCCGGTGCGCTCGATGGCGCCGTCATCGGCCAGCCGGAAGCACGAGACGCCCGGCCAGTGCTTGCCCGGCTCGCGCTCGAATCCGGCGTCGCGGGCGAACTCCGTCCCGTGACAGGAGACTGTTCGGAAGTTCCAGCCCCGGCTTTGGGCGAACGCCCCGAGCACCGCCGGCTCATCGGGCGAGCACAGCACGAACGCCGCGCGGTCCTCCAAGTGCTTCGTGAGCCCTGTGAAACCGTCGGCCCACAGCGTGCAGTAGACGCACTTGCGGCCCATGTTGTGAACGACGATCAGGTCACGCTTGTCACCGAACAACTCAGAGAGCCGGACCTCGCCGCCATCGGGGCGCGCCAATGAGACATCGTCGAACCGCTCCCGCGGGGCCTTGCGCCACAATTCGGCGCGCTTCTTCTTGAGATCGGCGATCTGGCGGTCGAGCAACTGGATCTGTTCAAGGGCCTTGTTCATGGCGCCGCTCCGGGCTCGTCGCGTCGCGCCGCGGCGGCGTTGTCAACATTCTGGATGTACTTCTCGTGCGTCTCCCGGATGCGTTCAGACATCTGGCGCAGCCACGCGCGGAGCTCCGCCGACGGCCCGCCGACGGGCAGCGACTCCAGCGACTCGATCGCCCCGACATACCAGTCGCGCCACGCCTCGACGATGCGCCGCTGCTCCGCCGGGTCGGCGCCCGCGGCGACCGCCGCCGCCGAGAGCGCGACTTCCGCCTCGATCCGCCGAATCGCCGCGATGAGGGTCTCGCCACCGAAGAGCATCGCTTCGTCCGAGTCCGCCGATGCCACGGCCAGCGCGCCCGTGAGCGCCGACACGCCGACATGCTTCATCGTGACCGGCGAGACATTCTCGATACGGTCGCCGTCGGTGTGGTAGTACACATCGGTGAAGTGCCAGAGCAGCACGGAAGGAACGCCGCTGCGCAGGAACGGCACATGGTCGCTGCCGCCCTCGTACGGATTCGTGTTGACGACCCAGCGCGGCTCCTGCTGGGCGCGCCGGTTGCAACGCGAGAGCATGTAATCGGTGAGGAAGTGCGGCACGAAGTCTTCCGGCTTGACCTCGCCGGCGCCCCACTCCGAGTGCTTGTCCTGGCCGCGCGTCCAGATCGCCGAGGGGTCGGGGAGTTTCTCGATGAGGAACGACCCGCCCGTCTTGCCGGTGTCCTGGCCGACCATATCCAGAGAAATCCCGAAGAGGATGTTCTCCGTGCGCTGCGGGTCTTCCTTCAGGTAGCGCGCGATCGCCTGGATCTCGTTGCCCCAGAGCATCGTGATTGTGCGCTTGGGGTCGATGACATTCGTGCGGAGCAGGATCGCGGCCGTGCGGGCCATCTCGGCCTGACAGGCCACGCCCGAGGCGTTGTCGTTGGCGCCGGGCTCCTGCACATGGGCGCTGAAGACGATGCGCGACTCGGGCGCTACGCTGCCGCGGATCTCGGCGATGAGCGTCTGGTCGTCCCCGGGGTACGAGCGCGTCTTGACGATCGCGCGGAGCGTCACCGGGCCGCGGTTGAGCGCGTCGATGAGCTCGGCGCGGGCGCGGTGGGAGAGATTGATCGCCCACATCGACGACCCCTCGGGCGCGCGGATGCCGGAGAAGGGGATCGAGTCGCGCTGGACCTCGGGCTGGTTGTAGTCGGGGATGCTGTAGGCGAGCGCGCCGATCGCGCCTCGCTCTGTTGCGATCGCCGCGACGCGCCCCGCGGGCATGTCGGCCAGGATGATCTTTCCCCGCAGGTCGATCTCGGCGATCTGCTCGGGCGTGCGACCGATGAGCGAGATGAGTTCGGCCTCGACGCCGCCGTCGGGCGTGGAGACGGACCCGATGGCGATCATGTTTCGGTTGGCGGTGAACTCAAGCACCGGCGCCTCGGCGCCGACAATCTGCAGCGCGCCGTCGATCGGCTCCCACGCGCGAACGCCCTCGGTGCGGTGCTCGACGCGGTAGACGAGCCGCGCCTCGGCAGGGGCATCGGCCTCGTTGACGAATCCGGCCGCGACGAGTTCGCGCTCGATGATCGAGATCGCCTTCTGGTACGGCTCGTTGCCGGGCCAGCGCCACAGCGGGTCGAGCTCGGCGACGATCGCCAGCGCGCGGTCGCCGTCGAACGAGGCGTCGATCGCCTGCTCGAGCGCCGTCAGCCGGTTGAACGCGGCCTGTTGCGCGACCGCCGAAGGAATCGGCGCGAGCAGCGCCACGCAGATGACCGGCACGGGGATTCTCATGCCGTCATTCTAGGATGGATGCCCACGTCGCTGCTGTTACGGGACACCGATGTCCTCGTTCCAGAGGTCGGGCCGCTCGCGGATGAACCGCTCCATGAGGGCGACGCAGCGGGGATCGTCGGCAAGGACGAGCTCGACGCCGTGCGAACGCATGAGGTCCTCGGCGCCCATGAAGGTGCGGTGCTCGCCGATGATGACCCGTGGGATGCGGTGCAGCAGCGCCGTGCCCGAGCACATGATGCACGGGCTGAGCGTGGAGGCGAGGGTGAGCGTGTGCCAGTCGCGCCGGCGGCCGGCGGCGCGGATGCAGGCGACCTCCGCGTGGGCGGTGGAGTCGCCGGATTGCACGCGCAGGTTGTGGCCCGACGCGATGACCTTGCCGTCGGGCGTCCCCAGCGCCGAGCCGATGGGGATGCCCCCCTCGGCGAGCGATTTGCAGGCCTGCTCGAACGCGGCGTCGAGGAGGCGGCGGTCGGCGGGGGTGAGCGTGCTCATGGCCCAGAGTGTGCGGGCGCGGGGGGCGTCGTGCAACCCCCGGGCGGCTTACACTGTGCCGCATGGAGATCCGCGACTATGCGAAAGACCCCGAGGTCCGGGACACGATCGACCTGCTGCGCCAGGTGAGCGGCGTCACGGACCCGCAGGAAGTCCAGCGGATCTTCTCGCGCCGGCTCAGCGTCGAGGATATCGGCGGGTATATCGCGCTCTCGGTGCGCGGGCTCAAGCCGGGGGAGTACAAGATCACGCGGCTGATGCTCGACAACTCGTCGCTTCTGCGCAACGATGTGGACCCGTGGAGGCAGTGGGACTCGCTGCCGGTGCACCGCGGCGGTCTGCTGGGGCAGATCATCGCCACGGAGTGCCCGAAGGTGATCCGGCGCCCGGGTGACACGCCGGACCCGGTGCTTGGCGATCGGCTGGCGGCGTTCGAGGTGTTGGCCGCGTACCCGCTGTTCGATGAGGGCCGGGCGCTGAACTGGTCGATGTTCCTTCGCCGTAAGGGGCCGGGGCCGACTGACGCGGAAGTGGACGAGATGCTCCTGCAGGGCAACCTCGTCGGGCGGATCACCAAGAGTCTGGTGGTGGCGCGGCAGGTCGAGGCGCTCAACCGGCGGCTGGCGGGGCAGCTCGATGAGATCGCGCGCCTGCAGCGCTCGCTGCTGCCGGACCGGCTGCCGAAACTGCAGGGGCTGGAGATCGCCACGAGCTACCTGACGAGTAACGAGGCGGGCGGGGACTACTACGATTTCCTGACGCTGCCCGACGACAGATGCGCGGTGGTGATCGCCGATGTGGCCGGTCACGGCGCGGGCGCGGCGACGGTGATGGCGATGGTGCGGACGCTGCTGCACGGCGCGGGCATCGCCGAGCTCGGCCCGGCGGGGATGCTGGGGTACCTGAATGAGCGGCTGGCCGACCGGTGGCTGGAGGGCCGGTTCGTCACGGCGTTCATCGCCGAGTTCGACGCGGCGCGCCGGCGGATCCGCTTCGCCAACGCGGGGCACAACCGGCCGCTGCGCCACGCGGGGCATGGCGCGGTCGAGACGATCGACACCGCCGTGGGCCTCCCGCTGGGGATCATCGAGGGCGAGCGGTACGAGGACGGCGTCATCGAGGTGGACCGCGAGCACACGCTGGTGCTGTACACCGACGGCATCACCGAAGCCAAGGGGACGCCGCCGGAGCGCGAGATGTTCGGCGAGCAGCGGCTCATCGACACGCTGCGCCACTGCACGGGCGCGCCGCCGTGCGTGATCGAGTCCGTCCATGAAGGGCTGTTCGCGCACACGCGCGAACTGAACCGCGCCGACGACCAGACGATCGTCGCGGTGCGGGTGTCGGGATGACCGGCGAGTGGTACGAGGACGGCCTCCGCTTCGAGTGCACGCTCTGCGGCGCCTGCTGCACGGGCGAGCCGGGGTATGTCCGCTTCAGCGACGAGGAGGGCGCGCGGATCGCGGCGCGGCTGGGGATTTCGTTGGCCGAGTTTCTCGACCGGTACACCGTCCTTCACCCCGAGGGGCGGTCGATCGGCGAGGTCAAGACGCGCCAGGGCTACGACTGCGTGTTCCTCGACCGGACGACGATCCCCGGCAAGGCGGTGTGCTCGCTCTATGAGGACCGGCCGCTGCAGTGCCGCACCTTTCCGTTCTGGCCGGAGCACCTCAAGAGCCGCGCGGCGTGGGGACGCGCGGGCCGGGAGTGCGAGGGGATCGGGCGGGGCGGGTTCGTGCCGATCGAGCAGATCCGCATCCAGCGCGATGCGCAGCAATCAAGCGACGCGAAGATCAGGCACTAGGCGACCGCGCCGGGGGCCGGCGTTGTGGTCGGGACGAAATGGAAATGCGGCGGGACTCGGGGCCAGCGGTAGCCGCACTCGGGGCATACCGCCGGGCCGAGTTGTACATCGCCGAGCCGAGCATCGGAGACAGACGCAAGCCCGCGCAGATCGTATCCGCACGACAGGCACACCCCTTGGTGGACCGCGGATGTGATGATGTTCTTCTTGCGGTTCCGGTGGTTCGTCATCAGCAGGAGGACGATGGCGACGATCCAGAACAGCAGCGCAAATACCCAATCAACACCGATCGCGGCGAGCACCGACGCGATCACCGTCATCGCGATCACATCCAGGACATGCGGCCCGGTGCGTGCGGCGGCGAACGATGTCGAGCGCAGCAGTCGCGCGAAGCGTTCTGTGCCTTTCGATCTCGAACTCCGGTAGCGCTCGGCGCGATCGAACCTCTCGCGGATGGAGTCGATCAGTTCATCCGGCAGCGGCGCCTCCGGCGCGGTGCGCCGGTGTGCATCGAGACGGTCCAGAAGATGATCGTGACGATTTCGGGGCATTCCTCATGATAGCCATCAGGTCGTGGAGGACGGCTTGAGGGCCGTCGCCACAACTTCTTCATGCGTCGGCGGGGGCACGAGCGGCCACAGCATCGCGCACTCGGGGCAACAGCGCGGCCCGACCTCGATGTACCTCGTCGCGGCCGGGTCGATCTCGTTGAGCTTACGCAGGAAATAGCCGCAATAGGGGCACTGGCGGGCCATCGACAGCGTCAGGAGAGGCCGACAGAGCCGCGACTCGGTCGGCACGCCCAGCCAGAGTGTCAGCCATGTGAGGATGACCAGCACCGAGAACGCGATGACATGCAACTCGACCGCGCCGGACTGTCCCTTCAGCGTGGTCGAGGCGGCGGCAAAGATCAGCCACGCAAGGCTCAGCCAGATCGCGGGCGACCATAAGAGTCCCTTGCCGTGGTATCCGCGCCCCGCGCACCCTGCGCAGAACAGCGCCAGATGCTCGCGCCTCGCGCGGAGGTAGAGGGCCAAGGCCAAGAGGTTGCGCTCGGTCGGATCGGAGACCGCGCGTTCGGCGAGTTCGACTCTCATCCGCTCGGAGACATCCGCGGACACCCGGCGGCCCTGAGCGTCGCGGACCGTCAGCCGCGTCCACTCCGCCTGGCCGCGGCTCATCCCGCCTGGCTCTTGAGCAGGCGTTCGAGGAAGTGGATGTCCACGCCGCCCTTCTGGAACGATGCGTTGTTCATGAGTTCGAGGTGGAGGTCGATCGTGGTCTTGATCGGCTCGACGCGGAACTCCTTGAGCGCTCGGGCGGCGCGGGCGATGGCCGCGGGCCGGTCATCGGCGGTGACGATCATCTTGGCGATCATCGAGTCGTAGTTCGGCGGGACGCGGTAGCCCGCCACGACATGGGTGTCCATGCGGACGCCGGGCCCGCCGGGCGGGTCGAATCGCTCGATGACGCCGGCGCAGGGCGCGAAGTTGCGCTTGGGGTCCTCGGCGTTGATGCGGCACTCGATGGCGTGGCCGCGGATCTCGATGTCCTTCTGGCGGTAGGGCAGCGGCTCGCCCGAGGCGACGCGGATGCCGGTCTTGACGATGTCCACGCCGGTGATCTGTTCGGTGATGGGGTGCTCGACCTGCACGCGGGTGTTGACCTCGAGCAGGTAGAAGTTCTGCTTCTCGTCCATCAGGAACTCGACGGTCGCGGCTCCCGCGTAGTCGGCGTTCTTGACGAGCCGCGCGGCGGACTTGCAGAGGTCCTCGCGTCGGCGCGGATCGACGCCTGGTGCGGGCGCCTCCTCGATGAGTTTCTGATGGCGGCGCTGCACGGAGCAGTCGCGTTCGTAGAGGTGGATCGCGTCGCCGTGCTTGTCGCCGATGACCTGCACCTCGACATGCCGGGCGTGCTCGAGGAACTTCTCGATGTACACCGCGCCGTTGGCGAACGCGGCCTGGGCCTCCTGCGACGCCTTCTTCACGCCCGCGCGGAGGTCTTCCTCGGTGCGGCAGACGCGCATCCCGCGCCCGCCGCCGCCGGCCGCGGCCTTGATGATGACCGGGAACCCGATCTTCTTGGCCACCGCGACGGCCTCGTCGATGTCCTCGATCGCGCCGTCGGTGCCGGGGAAGGTCGGGACCTTGGCGCGCCGGGCGATCTGCTTGCAGGAGATCTTGTCGCCCAGCAGCGCCATCGCCTCGGGCGAGGGGCCGATGAACACGATGTTGCAGTCGCGGCAGACGCCGGCGAAGTGCGCGTTCTCGGCGAGGAAGCCGTAGCCGGGATGGATCGCGTCGGCGTCGGTGATCTCGGCCGCGGCGATGATCCGCGGGATGTTGAGGTAACTATCCGACGCCGGCCCCTTGCCGATGCAGACGGCGTGGTCGGCCATGCGGAGGTACGGCGCGCCGGCGTCAGCCTCGGAGTAGACGGCGACCGCCTCGACGCCCAGTTCGTGGCAGGCGCGGATGATGCGGAGAGCGATCTCCCCCCGGTTGGCGATCAGGACTCGTTTGACCATGATGAGTTACGAAGGACGGACCATGAAGAGTTTCTGACCGTATTCCACGGGCTCGGCGTTCTTGACCAGGACGCGGGCGATGGTGCCCGAACACTCGGCCTTGATCTCGGAGAAGACCTTCATCGCCTCGACGATGCAGACGACCGAGTCGGGCGAGACCGACGACCCCGGCGAGACGAACGCGGGCGTGCTGGGATCGGCCGCGGAGTAGAAGGTGCCGACCATCGGCGAGGTGATGGCGATGAGCCCGGCGTCCTCGTCGGCGTCGGTGTCGGCTTCACCGCCGCCCGAGCTCGACGGCGAACCGCCGTCCATGGGGCGCGTCGGGGCGGCCATCATCGGTGCGTGGTGGGCCGGCTGGACCATCGGGACATAGCCGCCGCCCATGGCTCGGCGGACGACGACGGTCTCCTGCTCGTCGCGGAGGTCGAGCTCGGAGAGGTCGTTCTCGACCATGAGTTTGACGAGTTCTTTGAGTTTTCGGATATCGATCATGTGAGCGTCGCCCAGCGGATGTCTTTGGGAAGAGAACACATCGAACGGGCGCCGCGCTCGGTGATGACGATGTCATCCTCGATGCGGACGCCGCCCACCCCCGGCAGATAGATGCCCGGCTCGATCGTGACGACCATGCCCGGCTCGAGCACCGTCTCGGACTTGGCACGCAGCGACGGCGCCTCGTGGACATCGAGGCCGATGCCGTGGCCCAGCGAGTGGCCGAAGGCCGGGCCGTAGCCGGCCTTCTCGATGATCGCGCGGGCGGCGCGATCGACCTCGCCGCAGACGACGCCGGGCCCGCACGCCGCGATCCCCGCGTGGTGCGCTTCGAGCACCACCTCGTAGACATCGCCCATGAGCGCCGGCCACTTGCCCAGCGCGAAGGTGCGCGTCATATCCGAGCGGTAGCCGTCGATCGTCGCGCCCCAGTCGATGAGCAGCGTGGAGTTCCGCTTGAGTTTCGCCTTGCCGGGCACCGCGTGCGGCAGCGAACCGTTGGCTCCCGCGGCGACGATCGAGTCGAACGCCGGGTTCATCGACCCCATCGCCTTCATCTCGTATTCCAGGATCGCCGCGATCTCGAGCTCGGTCATGCCGGCGTCGATCTGCTCGAGCGTGGCGAGCAGGCCTTGCTCCTGCACACGGACCGCCTTGCGGATCAGCGTCAGTTCGTCGGCGCTCTTGATCTGGCGGAGCCGCGCCAGCACGCCGGTGGTCGGGTTCAGTCGGCGGACACCGATCTTCTTGGCGATCTGATTGGCCGTCGAGAACGAGATGTACTCGCTCTGGAAGCCGATCGCCTTGAGCGACATCGGGGCCACGATCTCCCGCACAGCGTCGATGATCTCGCCCTTGCGGATGTAGACGCTCGCCAGCCCCTTGAGCGCCGCCAATTCCTCCTGGAAGCGGAAGTCGCTGATGATGCAGAAGAGCGTGGGTGTAATGAGCGCGTAGCTGGAGTCCCCGGAGAAGCCGGTCAGGTAGCGGATATCGCGCGGATTGGTCACCAGCAGGGCGTCGAGCCCGAGCGGCCCCATCGCCTTGCGGACCGCAGCGACCCTGGCCCGCCGGACGGCGTGGCCGTCGGCCGCGGCTCGGCCTGCTCGTTTCTTCCGGGTTGATGCACGGGGTTTGGTCGCGGGCATAAGGGGTCGAGTATACCGGCCCGGCCACTTTCCTACCGGATGTCTCGATGCACGCCTCTGGACGACGGGGCCCGGCTCATCGCATCGAGACTGGCGGCGCCAGGATCTCCGAGAGCACGATCGCCTGGCGGAGCGAGTTCACCGAGCCGAGGAGTTCCCTCATGGGGGCGACCTTCAACTGCTCGTGCACCTGCTCGACATGCTGCGACCGCAGCGTGGGCCTGACGACTTCGGGCTCTTCCTGAATGATCAGTGTCGGTCGGGGCGCGGGCCGGGGCGCCGGGCGTGTCCCAGGGGCCGGGCGACCGACCGGCGCGGGCGGGCGTCCGATGACGACCGGCGGACGCACGGGCGGCTTGGGCGTGCCGCGACCACGGGCCGGGGCTTGGGGGGCGGGCGGAACGGGGCGACCTCGTGGAGGCGCCTTGGCCGGAGCGGGACCCCGCGGAGACGGTGGCGTCGCCAGCGTCCGCCGCGCGGGCGTGGGCACCGACGCGGCCCGCGCCGCCGGTGTGGGCTTCTGGCCGGGGCGCGACTTGGCCTGCTGGCGGGCGCGGAGCTCTTCGAGCTGGGCCTGCCGCTTGGCGGCGAGTTCTTCGAGGTTCGGCGTTCTGGCCGCGACGGGAGTGCCCACGGAAGCGGTCGGCGGCGCGGCCCGGCCGGTGCGGAGTTCTTCCTCGCGTCGACGACGGGTCGCCTCGCGGACCTCCTGGACCTGCTTGTATTCGCGGAACTTGTTCCACGCCCACGACAGCGCCGAGAACGCGAAGACAATCAGTACGAGATAGAGCTGAACATTCTGGCCCATCGCCGGGCACTATACGCGGGTCGACAGCCGCGGGAGCAGCACCCCGCCCCCCCCACCCTTCCCGGCCCCACCGCCCGTACCCGCGGCCCCGACACCGATCTCATCAAATGCCACGCCGTAGATGCGTTCGAGGTGATCGGGCGTGATGACCCGGCCCGGCTCCCCCTCGGCGAGCAGCGTGCCGTCCGGCGAGAGCAGCACCGCGTGGTCCGCGACCCGGCGCGCCAGCGTGGGGTCGTGCACCACGATGACGACACTCGCCTCCCGCGCGACATCACGCAGAATCTCGGTGGCCTCCGCGGCGTGACGCGGATCGAGCGCGGAGATCGGCTCGTCGGCCAACAACACACGCGGCCCGCGCTGCGGCTCATTCTCGCCCGAGATCTGCGCGATCGCACGCGCCAGCATGACGCGCTGCTGCTGGCCGGCGCTGAGCGTGTGGAACGGATCGTCCGCCCGTTCGCGCAGCGACGCCCGTTCGATGGCTCGATCCACCGCGCGGTCGGCTCGGCCGATCACGACGCGCGACAGGGCGACGACTTCCCGCACGGTCAATGCCGCGGCGACGCTCGGCTGCTGGGCGATGTAGGCGATCCGCTGCGCCCGCCGCTTCACGGGCATCGTGTGGACATCGAGCCCGCCGAGGCGGACGACGCCCGTCGCAGGGTGCGCCAGCCCGGCCAGCACGCGCAGGAGCGTGGACTTGCCCGCGCCGTTGGCCCCGAGAATGACCGTGACTCCCGGCGGCGCGTGCATCGACACGGCGCGGAGGACAGGGCGCGCCGAACGGCCGGCGCGATACGCGAACGATATGGACTCGCATGCGAGCGTCACGGCCCGCCCCCCCCACTACCGCCGACGCCCGGCCCCGCACCACCGCGACGATAGAGGAGGATGAACACCGGCCCGCCCACGAGCGCCGTGACGACGCCGACCGGGATCTGCCCGGTCTGGAATCGGAGCCAGGCGACCAGTGACTCGGCCGCGAGCAGCAACGCCGCGCCCGCGAGCGCGGTGCCAACGATCAAAATGCGGTGCGTGTGCCCGACAAGAAGGCGGGCGGCGTGCGGCGCGACCAGCCCGACAAAGCCGATCGGCCCGGCCAGCACCACCGTCCCGGCGGTGAGGACGCCGGCGATGACCAGCAGCAGCGCGCGGAGCACGCCCAGGCGGACGCCGACCGACTGCGCCTCGTCGTCCGAGAGCATGGCCGCGTCCATCGATGGGCCGAGCGAGACTGCCAGCGCGGTCGCGGCGAGCGTCATCACGCCGATGCCGGTGATCAGGGACCACGGCGTATCGGTGCGGATGGACCCCATCACCCAGCGCGTGAAGTAGGCCATCCCCTGATCCGGCAGGAGCGACTGGAACAGGGTGGTGACGGCCCCGAGCGTCAGACTGACGATGATGCCGGTGAGGACGAGCGTGGTCGGGTCCACCGCGCCGCGCCGGCGGCTGAGGGTGTAGACCGCGCCGAGCGTCAGGACCGCGCCGATGACGGCCGCGGCCATCGGCGGGCGCGCCGCAACGAGCATGCCGGTGGCGAGGTAACTCAGCCACGACGAGGCCACGATCGCCACCCCCGCGCCGGAGGTCACGCCGAGGATGTAGGGGGACGCCAGCGGGTTCCGGAGCATCGACTGCATCAGCAGCCCGGCGACGCCGAGCGCCACGCCGATGACCGCCGCCGACGCGACCGACATCAGCCGCAGCCGCCAGACCACGGGGTCGTCCGGGAGTTTCAAGGCCCGGGGGGCCAGGCCGATCGCGTCGATGCTCCAGCCGGGAGCGGGCCGGGCCGCGTCGACCAGCAGGCGCAGCGTCCCACCGCCCGCGGCCAGGGCGACAAGCACGACAATCGCGACCAAGACGGAACGCTTCAATGAACCTCCGAGGCCTCACCGCCCCCGATTCGGACGGTTGCGCTATAGTACGGGTTCGTATGACTCAACCATCCTCACGCCCCGCGGCGCTCATCGGCGCCTCCGTCAACAGCGCCGTCTCGATGATCCGCGCAGGCAAGCTCGCGGCCGCGCAGCAGATGCTCGAGGCCCTGGCGGCCCACGACGGGCCGGAACGCGCCAACGCCATGCTGCACCTCGGCTCGCTCGAGGCCCGGCGCGGCAACTCACCGGTCGCCGTCCGCTGGTTCGAGAAGTCCCTGGCGCTGGCGCCCGGCGTCGGTGAGGCGCACCGGCAACTGGCGCACTCGCTGTTCATCCTGGGGGACTTTGCGCGCGCCGCCGACGAGTACGGCCGGGCGGCGGAACTGATGCCGAACCAGCCGCGGCTGGTCAACGCACGGGCGCGGTCGCTGTTCCGCCTCAAGCGCGACGACGAGGCGCTGGAGGTCATCCGCCCGCTGCTCGACGCCCCCGAGCCCTTCCCGCCGAGCATCGACATCGCGGCGCTCATCGAGCACCGGCGGGGCAACACGCCCAAGGCGCTCGACATGATCCGCAAGGCGCTGGGGCCGTCGCGGCTCCAGGTCGAGGACCGGGTCCGCCTCAGTTTCACCGCGGGGATGCTGTGCGATGCGCTGGGGCTCTACGACGAGGCGTTCGACCATTACCGGGTCGCCAACACCTACAAGGCCAAGCCGTACAACCCCAAGGCCCACTCCCGGCACATCGACTTCCTCATCGAAATCTTCTCGCCCGAGTTCATCCGTTCGCACCGTGGCGAGGGCGATCCAACGGCCAAGCCGGTGTTCGTCGTGGGGATGCCGCGCTCGGGCACGACGCTGACGGAGCAGATCCTCTCGGGCCACCCCGGCGTCGCCGGCGCGGGCGAGATGGCGATGCTGTGGATGGTGGCGCAGTCGTTGCCGGAGCGTCTTGTCTGGCCGGGGGGCTTCCCCGGCTGCATGAAGGTGTGGAACGCCGCGCACGCCGCGACGATCGGCGCGGAGTACGCCGCGCAGCTCGATGAGCAGTTCCCGGATGCCGACCGCGTCGTGGATAAACTCCCCGGGAATTACATGAATCTCGGGCTGATCGCGTGCATGCTCCCGGGCGCCAAGATCATTCATTGCGTCCGCGACCCGGTGGACACCTGCCTGTCGTGCTACTTCCAGAATTTCGCGGGGAACATGCAGCCGTTCTCGTGCGATCTGGGGCACATCGCGGCGTACTACAACGACTATCGCCGACTGATGGAGCATTGGCGCGGGGCGTGCGGCATCGAGTTCATCGATGTGCGCTACGAGGACACGGTCCGCGACACGGGCGCCGAGGCCCGGCGCATGATCGCCCACATGGGGCTGCCGTGGGACGACGCCTGCCTGGCCTACCACGAGTCCGACCGGGTCATCGCCACGGCGAGTTTCGACCAGGCCGACCGGCCGATCTACGACAAGTCGGTCGCGCGGTGGCGGCATTATGAGAAGCACCTCGGGCCGCTCATGTCCGCGCTGGGCGCTTCCGCCGACACCGGCGCGGGACCGAAGACGCCGTGAACACGCCGTCGCCCGAGGAGTCGCTCGCGGCGGCGGTCGCGCACCAGCGCGCCGGTCGATTCGCGCAGGCGCTTGCGATCTATGACGCCCTGCTCACCGAGCATCCGCACCGGCCGGACATTCTCCAGATGCGCGGGCTGCTGGATCTCGAGCGGGGCGACGCGGCCAAGGCGCACGCGTGGCTTTCGCGGGCGGCGATCGAAGCGCCCGGTTCGGGGTCGATTCAGATCAACCTCGCGATGACCTGCGCGATGCTGGGAAGACTGGACGCGGCGCGCCGCGCCTACGAGCGCGCCGGCGAACTGCTGCCCGGCCACCCACGCCCGCGCCTCGGGCTGGCCGGGGTGCTGCGGTCGCTCGGGGAAGTCGATCGGGCCGAGGCCGTGCTGCGCGAGGTGCTCGGTCGGCATCCCGGCGAGGCCGAGGCCATCGCATCGCTCGCTGAGATCCGGCTCGGACGCGGCCACGCCGAACAGGCCGAGGCGCTGCTTCGGCGCGCGCTGGCGCTGCCCTCGCTGGAAGCGCGGGTCCGCGGATCGCTCCTGTTCATCCTCGGCCGGCTGCTCGACGGCGCGGGGAGGTTCGATGAGGCGTTCGCCGCGGCCAGCGAGGCGAATCGCCTGAGGGCCAAGTCCTACGACGCCGACGCGATGGACCGGCTGGCCGATCGCGTCATCTCGATCTTCGACGCGGGATTGATCGCGCGGCTCGCGCCGCTGGGCGACTCGACGGATCGGCCGGTGTTCATCGTGGGCATGCCGCGGTCGGGCACGAGTCTGACCGAGCAGATCATCCAGATGCACGACGGCGTCGCGGCGGGGGGCGAGCGCATCGTCATGCATCAGGCCGCGCAGGAACTCCCCGGCCTCCTCGGGTCCGCGTCCCGCTACCCCGACTGCATGGCCGACGCGACGGAGGCGAATTGGTCGAACGCGGCCAAGCGAGTCGCGGAACTGGCTTGTGCGCTCGATCCCGATGCGGCGCGGATCACCGACAAACTCCCCTCAAACTTCATCCGCGTCGGGTTGATCGCCACGGCGCTGCCGGGGGCGGCCATCGTCCACTGCGTGCGCGACCCGCGGGATACCTGCCTCTCGGCATACTTCCAGGACTTCTTCGGGCAGACGATCGCCGCGTCCACCGATCTGCGGAACCTCGGTCGCTACTACCGCTCGTACGCGCGGCTGATGCGGCATTGGAAGGGCGTGCTGGGCGATCGCGTGCTCGATCTGGCCTATGAGGACCTTGTGACGGAGCCGGAGGCGTCGACGCGCCGGCTCATGACGCATGTCGGGTTGCCGTGGAACGCGGCGTGCTTGCGGTTTCATCAATCCGACCGATTCGTGCCGACCGCCAGCGCGCAGCAGGTGAAGCGGCCGATGTACACGAGTTCGGTCGGCCGGTGGAAGCACTACGAACGGCATCTGGCCCCGCTCATCGAGGCGCTCGGCGACGAGATCGCTCACTGATCGACAATTGGGAGTTCGCCGAGGCGCTCCGCGAGCTCTTCCGCGAAGTCGATCATCGCGGTGCTTGGGGTGAGCGCGAGGCGATCGGTGATGAGGATCACGCGGTTGTTCGCCACCGCCTTGAGCGCGAGGCCGGCGAGCGGGGCGAGCATCGCGTCGCGGTCGCTCTCGGTGGCGCCGGGGGCGATGAGGACGATGGTGTCGGGGTTCAGCGCGTGCAGTTCCTCGGCGGGCAGCGCGATGTACGCCGCGCCGGACTCTGGAGTCACGCGGAGGCCGAGCGCACGGGCGATCTGATCGTGGAATGAGCCGGGGCCCATGACGCCGATGGGGTCGGCGGAGGCGAGGATGATCGTCCGTCCGGCGCGGCGGCGGAGTTCGTCGCTGGGGCGCATGGCGCGGTCCATGCGGTCGAGGAGGGTGGCGGCGGCATTGCTCGGCGCCTCGCCGTCGGCGGCGGTGAGGGCGTCGAGCGCGAGGATGGCCGCGCGGATGTCCGCCAACGAGAGCATCGGGAGCCGTTCGATTCGCCAGTCGCGGCCCGAGGCGAGTTCGGAGAGGCGCGCGGGAACGGCCTCGGCGCCGGCTTCCATGACGACGGCGTCGGGATCGACGCTGATGAGGACCTCGTAGTCGATGCCCCGTTGATCGCCGACGATCGGAATCGCCGCGTCGCACACCATGTCCCAGCCGTGGCGGCCGACGATCGTGTCGGCGCGGCCGAGGTCGTGCAGGATGATGGCCATCGCGGGGCTGAGGACCGCGAGCCGTGGCATGGCGGGCGGTGGAGTGGTTTCCGAGCCGGTTGCGGCGGGCGACTCACGATTGTCGCAGCCGGAGGCGACGATGATGGTGAGCGCGACGAGGCATCGGGCGAGTGTGCTGAACGCGGGGAGCGGCATCGGTTCATGGTAGGTTGTGGCGGGTGACGGCCGAACGGAGTTCGGCGCGGCCCCGCCCGGACGGACCCGGGGCGAAGGAGGGAACAACGGATGGGACTGCTCACGAGACTCGGTTCGATCTTCGCCCGCCACCCCGGCGGCGTTTCTGGAGCGGGCGGGCGCGGCCCCGACCAGTTGATTGGGTTTGACGATGCCGCGGAGGGCGAGATCGTCGATGAGCATCCGCTGGAGGATCTGGACGCGGAGGAGGGCGCCGAGGCGCTGGTTTCGACGCGGCCGGTGAATCTGACGCGCCCGATCGCCAAGCGGACCAAGCAGGAATGGTTTGACGAGCTGCAGCGCAACCACCAGGAACTGGTGGACCTTGTGCGGAAGTTCGACTCGCACCTGGACCGGGAGGCGGACCGTGCCGATCGGCTCGCGGAGGTGAGCGAGGCGCTGGGGCGCGCGCTGCCGGCGGTGGAGCGGCTGTCGTCGGAACTGGGCGAGCGGCTGGACAGGAACGCGGACCGAGTGGCGGACGCGATCGAGGGCGCGGCGGCGCGGGCCGACCGGAACGCGGAACGGTTGGAGGGTTCGCTGGGCGGCATCGGTGAGCAATTGCAGACCTCGACGGCGGGGCAGGTGGAACTGGTGACGCGCCTGGCGGAGTTCCGGCAGACGATGAGCGAGATGGCGCACGCGGGCGCGGAGTCGACGCGGCTGCTGGCGGAGATGAGCGAGCGCGATGCGCGCCGGCAGGCGGACCTGGAGCGGCGCATCGCGTCGATGCGGCTTTGGGTCGCGCTCGGCGTCGGCGTGGCGCTGGCGGTCGCGGCGGTGGCGGTCACGATGGGCGTGGTGGCGCTGGTCACTCGATCGGCCTGACGCCCGTCGCCTGGGCGAGCGACCACCAATCGATCGTGATGTGGGGCACGCCGGGCAGGGCGCGGATGAGCGATGTGGCGTGATTGATCTCATCGGCGGTCCAGCCGTCGCCGGCGATGAGATGACAGATCGGGACGCCGGGGTTGAGCAATTGGCGTGTCCACGCGTCGTCGAAGAGTTCGCGGATATCGTCGCGGCGTGTCACCGTCGGGCGATCGGGAAGAGGTGATGCGGATGATGAGAGCATCCGCATGCCGGCGCAACGGGTGTAGATCGGACGGCCGGGGGGCAGGAGCGACTCGGCGATGAGGGCCGCGTCGGGTACGGCGGCGTCGAGGGCTTCGATCAGCGCCTGGACGATGCCGGGTGAGCGCGCGGGGGTGCGCATGGAGGTGCCGGGGGCGTGGGACGGCTCGGTCGCGGGGATCTCGACGCCCGAGGCCCAGTGCGCGCCGGGGGGTTGATCGAGCGTCGCGGCGGCGCTTGAGAGGTTGTCGAGCCCGAAGAGCGCGATGCCGAGGGACGCGAGGTCGGCGACCGCGCGGCTGAGGCACGCGATGGATCCGGGGGCGGAGAGCCAGCGGATCTCGGGCGCGGCGAGCGTGCCGTGATTCACGCGGTCGACGCTGCCGAACCAGATGCCGAGTTCTGTTCGGTGCGCGATCGGCGCGAGCGATGCGTAGCAGCCGGGCCAGGGCTCATCGCGGAAGCCGTAGGCGCCCCACATCATGGTGGCGTATGTGGCGTGGACGAGGTCGCTGCCGGTGCGCACGCCGTGGACGCCGAGGTCGCGCGCGATGAGCGCCACGCGTTCGACGCCGAGGGCTTCGGCGGCGCGGTCGGCGTAGCGGGAGAGGAACTCGCCGTCGGGCTCGTGCTGGAGTCGGCGTGCGACGGGGCCGAAGCCGACGGCGCCGACGGGGGTGTTGTGGCGCTCGGCGCTGCCGGCTCCGGCGATGATCACGGCGACCTCGGGAGGCGCGGGCGCGCTGAAGGGGCGAACGGCGCCGGGGGCGCTGAGGTCGATGCGTCCGTCGGCGGCGAGCCACGGGTCGGGCGCGGTGTGGATGATGGTCATGCCCGGCAGGATGCGCGAGGATCGGTCGCGGTCCAGCGCGGCCGGAACACGGCGCGGCAGAAAGTGCAGAAAAAGCGCGCAGTTGCCGGGTTTGTGCGCACGGCGGCGCGCACTTTAGCGCAGGAAGAGGAGCTCGCGATAGGTCGGCAGCGGCCAGAGGTCGTCGGCGGTGCGGCGCTCGAGTTCGTCGATGACCTCCCGCAGCGCCTCCATGGCGGGTCGGACCTTGTCGCGGAGGGCGGCGGCGTGCCGGGCGATGTCGCCGTTGTGCGCACGGCCTAGGGCGTCGTCGAGCGCCGACGCCGTGCGGCGCAGGGCGTTGGTCAGCCCGGCGTATTCGCGGAGCATCTCCACCTGCTCGACGCACTCGACTTCCATGGCCTCGGCGGAGGCGACGGCGGCGGCGATGTCGGCCTGGTTGCGGAGGGCCGCGGGCATGATGAGCGTGCGGGCCATCGAGAGGATGGTGCGGGCCTCGATGGTGACCTGCTTGGCGAACTGCTCCATGTAGATGTGGTAGCGGGAGTCGAGTTCGTCCTTGGTGAGGACGCCCTGGCGTTTGAAGATGTCGGCGGCCTTTTTGGTCTTCCAGGTGGCCAGCGCGTCGACGGCGTGGCGGAGGTTCGGCAGGCCCCGCTTCTCGGCCTCGTCGTGCCAGGACTGGTCGTAGCCGTCGCCGTTGAAGATCACACGCTTGTGGGCGGCGATGATCTCCTTGAGGACGGACTCGACGGCGCTCCGGAGTTTCGCTTCGGTGGGGTTCTTGCCGGCCTTCTTCTCCAGCGCGGTGGCGACATGATCGAGCGAGTCGGCGACGATCGTGTTGAGGACCGCGGCGGGCCACGCGACGGACTGCGATGAGCCGACGGCGCGGAACTCGAACTTGTTGCCGGTGAATGCGAATGGGCTGGTGCGGTTGCGGTCGCCGGCGTGGCGGGGGATGTGCGGGAGTGAGCGGGCTCCGAGGTCGAGTCGTCCGCCCTTCTTGGTCGAGGTGGGCGTGCCTTTCTCGAGCTGCTCGACGATGTCCGAGAGCATGTCGCCCAGGAAGATCGAGATGATGGCGGGCGGGGCCTCGTTGGCGCCGAGGCGGTGATCGTTGGAGGCCGAGGCGACCGAGGCGCGGAGCAGGTCGGCGTGGATATCGACGGCGCGGATGACGGCGCAGAGGAACACGAGGAACTGCATGTTCGTGTGCGTCTCGTCGCGCGGGTCGAGGAGGTTGGCGCCGGTGTCGGTGGCCATGGACCAGTTGAGGTGCTTGCCGGAGCCGTTGACCTTGGCGAAGGGCTTCTCGTGCATGATGCACTCGAGCGAGAAGCGCGGGGCGACGCGCCGGAGGGTCTGCATCATGACCTGCTGATGGTCGGCGGCGATGTTGGCGTTCTCGAACACCGGGGCGAACTCGAACTGCGCGGGGCTGACCTCGTTGTGGCGGGTCTTGACCGGGACGCCCAGGCGGTAGAGCTCGTGCTCGCAGGCGGTCATGAAGGCCTGGACGCGCTCGGGGATGGCGCCGAAATAGTGGTCCTCGAGCTGCTGCTCCTTGGGCGCCCCGGCGCCGCAGAGCGTGCGCCCGCACATATGCAGGTCCGGCCGGGCCAGGAAGTAGCGGCGATCGACGAGGAAGTATTCCTGCTCGCAGCCGCAGGTCGCGAAGACGCGGGTGACGCCGGCGTCGGTCCCGAAGAGCCGGAGGATGCGCAGGGCCTGCGTGCTCACGGCGTCCATCGAGCGGAGGAGGGGTGTTTTCTTGTCGAGCGCTTCGCCGGTGTGCGAGACGAAGACGGTCGGGATGGTCATGGTGATCCCGCCGCCGGCGCGGTGGAGGAACACCGGGCTGGTGGGGTCCCACGCGGTGTAGCCGCGGGCCTCGAAGGTGGCGCGGAGGCCGCCGGAGGGGAACGACGAGGCGTCGGGCTCGCCCTGGACGAGCTGGCTGCCGGAGAACTCGTTGATGGCGCCGCCGCGTCCGTCGGGCATGAGGAACGCGTCGTGCTTCTCGGCGGTGGACCCGGTGAGGGGCTGGAACCAGTGGGTGTAGTGGGAGGCGCCGTGCTCGAGCGCCCAGTCCTTCATGGCGTTGGCGACGGTGTCGGCGAGGGTGGGGTCGAGCGGCTCGCCGAAATGGAGCGTGCGCTGGATGGCCTTGTAGACCTGCTTGGGCAGTCGCTCCTGCATGACGCGTTCGCTGAAGACATCGAGCCCGAACTCATCGGCGCCGGTGGGGCGGGTGCCGTAGTCCACGGTCTCGCCTTCGTGCCAGGTGGCGACCGCGTCGAGAGTCATACGCCGGAAAGATGCATCGCTCATTGCCGCAGATTCCTGTCAATACGGATCGCGCCTTCCGTCGGTGCGGGGCGCACTCCGGGGCCGTGTCAGACTGTGATGCGGATGTGGGGTGCCGTAGAGACGGGCGCGAGGATCGCCCGTACGGGCGGGGAGCATACCAGATCTGGACGGCGGGGGTGTGCTCGGCCCATTTCCTGGGTGATTACGCCAGCCCCGTCGCCAGTTCGGCGACGAACCTCGCCGCCTCGGCGACGGCGGTGC
>CAZSLT010000014.1:0-26940 GCA_964607595.1 uncultured Phycisphaeraceae bacterium | reverse complement strand
ATCTTCGGCAAGCTGCTCTACGGGTCGAAGTTCCACCGGCTCAAGATGTCGCGGGGTCAGCAGGGAATCGGCATCTCCGCCGCGGGCATGTACGGGCTGATCACCACGGGCAAGCCCGTGCGCATCATCTCCAAGACCGCGCCCAAGAAACCCGCCCACGAGGTCGTCCTCAAGATGGACACCTCCAAGAACCGCGCCGATGTCGTCTCCGAGACCGAGCATCCCGAGGATGATGCGCTCTTCCCGGAAGGACGCGGCACGCGCGTCGAGATCGAGCTCGTCGGCAAGTACGCCACCGGCGACCGCTCCGTTGATCAGTACATCCAGCTCAGCGCCATCGCCAACCCGCACGCACGATTCACCTTCATCAGCCCCCCCACTTCCGCGCTGCCGAATGGGGAGAAGGTTGTCTTCGAACGCGGGGTCCACGAGCTCCCGGAAGCGACCGAGGAGATCAAGCCTCACCCGCACGGCATCGAGCTGGGCACGCTCATCGGCATGCTTGAACGCACCGAGGAGACGCAACTCGGCGGGTTCTTCGCCAACGAGTTCTGTCGTATCACGCCGAAGGTGGGCCAGGATGTCGCGCAGAGCGCGGGCCTGACGACGCGCAGCTGGGTGAAGAACATCGGGCACGCCGAGGCCGAAAAACTCTACAAGGCGCTGCAGGACGCCAGGGTCATGGCGCCCCCGACGAACTGCCTCTCGCCCATCGGCGTACGCACGATGATCAAGGGGCTGGAGCAGGGGCTGGCGCCGGATTTCATCGCCGTCTCCTCGCGCCCGCCCGCGGTCTACAGGGGCCGACCGTTCATCATCGAGGCGGGCGTCGCGTTCGGCGGCAATCTCCCGGCCGAGGACGCCGCCAAGGTCTTCCGCTTCGCCAACCGCGTGCCGCTGCAGTATCAGCAGTCGGCGTGCGCCTCGTTCAAGGCCGTCGGCGAGACGAACTGGAAGGCGTACGGTCTGCAGCAGCCCCGCGGGGGGGGTGGGATGCCCGTGGGCCCGCTCGTCGTGATGATCCACATGGCCTCGGTGTGGGTGCCCTTCACGAGCGAGTCCAAAGAGGCCATCGCCGACTACGACGAGATCCGCAAGGAAATGAAGCTCGCCCTCATGGACTGCGGGCGCAAGCTCGGCTCGTACCTCCGCAAGCGCGCCAAGATGCGCCGCGCCGGAGAGCGGCGCGACATCTTCCGGCGCTATATCGGCGAGGTCGCCAAGGCGTGCGAGGCGCTCACAGGGGGAGGCGTCGAGGCCGAGAAAGTGTACGAAGCGCTCCTCGCCACCGCACGCACCAAGACCATCGAGACCGACCAGATCCTCGACGAGGAAGGCAAGGTCGTCGCGATCAATGGCGAGGGCGGAGGTGGGGGCGGCGGGGACGACACCGTCTACATCCGCGAGCCCGCCTCCGACGACGACGATTCCCCCGCAACCTTTGCGTTGACCGACGCGGACGGGCCCGCGCCCGCGAAGCAGAAACGCGGCAACCGCGCGCCCGCCTCGGACAACTCCCTCTTCGGTGATGACAGCGACGCCGAGCCGTCCGACGCCCGCGCCGCCGCGAAGAAATCAACGAAGAAAAAGAAGGTGGCGAAGAAGGTCGTCAGAAAGAAGGGCGGCTGAACCATGGCCAAGAAGACGACACGCAAGACCTCGCGGGAGTCCTCGCCCGGCAAGCCGCGGTCGACGGACAAGGGCACGATCGAGAATCTCGCCAGACTCGGCACAACCGTCGCGAAAGTCGCGGTCTCGGGCAAGGACCCGATCGTTGATGTGCCGACGCGGACGCTGGCGAACACCTCCTTCAACAAGAAGAAGCGCACGCTCCAGATGGGCGACGCCACGCAGCAGCGCGAGCTCTTCAACCTGAATCAGGCCAAGAAGTTCATGCAGACGATGCTCCTCGCCTCGGGGACCAAGGAGCTCGTCGAGGCGGGCAAGACGACCTCGTTGCGAGGCATGTACTACAAGTGCCTGCACACCATCGCGGGAACGAAGGAAAAAACGCTCGCCGACCAGTCCGAGTCCGACGCCGTGCTCGAAGACCTCGAGGTCATGCTCGGCTCGCTCCGCGAAGAGCTGCACCTGTTCGCCAAGAAGGCGGGCACGATGGTCGGAAACATCACCGTCATCGACTCCGGCGACGAGATCGACTGCCGGCGCATGGGCTCCGGCGGCTACGCCATCCCCTCGATCGTCGAGCCGGACATCGTCCAGTTCAAGAAGTGCGACGCCAAGTTCGTCCTGCATGTCGAGAAGAACACCGTCTGGTCCCGCTTCAACGAGGACCGCTTCTGGGAGAAGCACAACTGCATCCTGACCGAGGGCGGCGGGCAACCCCCCCGGGGCGTGCGTCGCCTGCTCAGGCGGTTGCACGACGAGCTCAAGCTCCCCGTCTACTGCCTGCTCGATTGCGACCCCTGGGGGCACTACATCTACTCCGTCATCAAACAGGGCTCGATCAACCTCGCGTTTGAATCGGAACGAATGGCCGTCCCGGACGCCAAGTTCCTGGGCATCCGGGCCATCGATTACGACCGCTGCGAGCTCACCGACGATGTCCAGATCGTGCTGAACGACCGGGATATCGCCCGGGCCCGCCAGATCGCGGCCTACCCCTGGTTCAAGGACCACAAGCCCTGGCAGATGGAGATCGCCCGCCTCCTCAAGAACGGCTTCAAGATGGAAGTCGAGTCCCTCATCACCAAGGACATTTCCTATGTTTCCGAGGTGTATGTGCCCGAGCGGTTGGCGGCCAAAGACTGGCTCGACTAGACTCTTCCCGCTTGAACCGGGGGGGTGATTTCCCAAGCCGCCGCGCAACTGGACGAATTTTGGTCCTGGCCGCGTGCGCCCAGTTCGCATCGGTGGGTTCCCCAAAGACGATCGACCATGATCTCCAAGACTTCGCATCCCCCCCGCCCGAAACGCGTGCTCGTCGCCGACGATGAGCACCTTGTCGTGACTTCGCTGAGTTCGTCGCTGCGATCGCTCGGGTACGAGGTCGTCGGACCGGTCGCCGACGGGAACGCCGCGTTAAAGGTGATCGAACGCGAACCCGCGCCGGATCTCGCGCTTCTCGATATCCGAATGCCCGGGCCCGACGGTCTGGAAGTCGCCAAGCGCCTGTGGCACGAGCACGAAGTCCCATCCATCATCATCTCCGCGTACAGCGGCGCCGAGCACGTCCAGCGGGCGCAGGACGCGGGCGTCTTCGGCTATCTCATCAAGCCGGTCAACGCCGAGTCCCTCGGTGCCCAGATCGCGGTCGCGTGGTCCAAGTACTGCGTTGAGATCGATCAACTGCGCCGAGTCCGGCAGCTCGAGACCACGCTCGAGGACCGGCGGATCGTCGAGCAGGCCAAGTGGAAACTCGTCGAGGTCAACGGACTGAACGAGGCCTCGGCCCATGCCGCGCTCCAGAAGGCCGCCCGGAATCAGCGGAAGCGACTCCGGGAAGTCGCCCAGGGCATCCTCGACGCGACCGCCAAGCCCATCTCGCTGGACTGAAACCGCCCATTTTGACACCCCTTCCCGTGCGATTCATCATCGTGTTTTTGCCGGTTTTTGTGCCCGACCCCTTTCGTACCGGCCTCATTCAGTTAAACTCATTGCCGGTGGGTGGTGGCACCGCGGCTCGCTCGCGACGCCGTTGTCATCCTTGTGGTTACAAAACGCGCAATGATTGCCGAACTTTGATCGATTGCGTGGACTGATAACGACAGCCCCGGCTGTCTTAAAGCAACGGACCCGCTGAAGCGGCGTCGAGCGTTCGGAGGAGATGCTCGGTGTCCCGGCAAGGGTCCGTTGCTTTTTTTGCATCGCTCCGCCCCGCCGTCCCCGAGCCATCCATCTTTTTGACGACCCCCGCTCAGGATGGGCGTCGATAGGTCCGAATAGGGATGTCGCGGGCGCGACGGGCTGAAGCATCCCCATTCTTCAGCCCGATACCTCAGTCGCTGCCCGGCCATGCTGTCCGCGGGCGGAGGCCCGTAGAGCGGTTGATGGGAGTCGATGCCGGAGCCGCATCGCCGCCCGTTGTGTCCCTTGCGCGGAGACCCCGGGATGAGAGAATTCCGTTACACCACCCGACTCGTGTACGCCGCCTGTGGCGTCGCGGCGCTCATGACGCTCGCCTCGTGCTCCACCTGGGAGCCGTCGGCCCGCCACCAGCCGGTGGTCATCGAGCCGCAGCCCGTCGCCGCCGCGCAGCCCAGCCGCATCGATCCGTTCCCCGCGGCACGGGGTGTGCAGTTCGAGACCTCGACTTCAGCGATCTTCCCGTCCGCGTTCGCCAATTCCGGCGCGGATCACTTCTCCCCCGGCTCGCCTCAGTTCTCGATGTACGGCGAATTGCCGAACATGCGCGCCCCCTCTGTGAATCAGTCCTCTCCCTTCGAGACCACCAGCAACATCCGGCAGGTCTCCTTCAGCCCCGAGGGCGCCGACTTCGACCCGATCGTTTCGCGTGACGGATCGATGATCTACTACACGAGTACGCAGCACGCCCCGACGGCCGACATCTATGTCAAGTCGGTCGACGGCAGCGCGGTCACCCAGCTCACCAACGACCCATCCCACGATGTCATGCCGGCCGTCTCGCCCGACGGCGCTCGCATCGCGTTCGCCTCCAACCGCAACGGCACCTGGGACATCTATGTGATGAACGCCGACGGCGGCCAGGCCGTCCAGATCACCTCCGACGCCGGGCAGGAACTCCACCCCTCCTGGTCCGCCGACGGGCGCTACCTCGCCTACTGCCGGCTGTCCACGAACTCCGACCGCTGGGAGGTCTGGATGACCGAGGTCAACAACCCGGTCGTCTCCCGGTTCCTCACCTATGGCCTGTTCCCCGAATGGCACCCCCGCCAGAGCCGCATCCTCTTCCAGAAGTCCCGCGACCGGGGCGACCGATTCTTCTCCCTCTGGACCATCGATATCGAGAACGCCGAGGCCGTGCGGCCCACCGAGGTCGCCTCCAGCCCCGTGGCGGCCGTCATCAACCCCTGCTGGTCCCCCGATGGCGCATATATCGCCTTTGCAACGGTCTTCAATCCGCCCTCGAATGTCTCGGGCCAACGCCCCGAGTACGCCGATATCTGGGTCATGGCTGCCGATGGCTCGATGCGCACCAATCTCACCGGTGGGTGGTATGTCAACCTGATGCCCACCTGGGCGCCGGACAACTCGATCTTCTTCATCTCCGACCGCGGCGGGCAGGACAACATCTGGGCCATCGGACCCGACCGCGCCATGGTCGCCGCGGGCCGAACCCCTCCCACCTCGACCGATTTCGCCGATGTCCCCATCAGCGGCGACACGCCCTGAACGACCATTCCCGCCGACGCGAAGGACACGACGCGACGGCGATTGATCAATGACACCCGCCCATCGGTGGAGCCGACGGGTCACGAGGCAGGACGCCATGACAACCGCACAGCCCATGCTCTTCGTGCGCCGCTTCCCCTTGCTCGCCCTGAGCATCGCGACGCTCGCGCTCTGTTCCTGCGTCTCGCGCACGGACAAAGTTCTGGTCCCCCCCTTCCAGCTGACTTCCCCCTACCCGCAGCCGGTCGTCCTCGCGGTCGCGCCCCTCAACAACGAGTCGGGCACCACCGCCGTGGACGAACTCCGCCTGGCCGACCGCCTCGTCGAGCAACTCGCCGAGGTCTACGGCATCTCGGTCGTCCCGCTCAACCGCACGCTCGACGCGATGCAGGCGCTGCGCCTGCCGCGTGTCCAATCCGCCGCCGACGCCCACGCACTGGCCCGCGCCCTCGGGGCCAACGCGATTGTCGTCGGCTCGGTCACCGCGTGGGACCCCTATGACCCGCCACGGCTGGGTCTCAACCTGGCCCTCTTCGGCGCCGGCGCCGCGTTGGCCGCGCCGGGGTCCGCCGAGATCGACCCGCGTGCCCTGCAGTCCTCCTCCTCCGACTACCGGCTGACCGGCGCCGCGACCAGCGCGCCGCTGGCGACCGTCTCGCACCACTTCGACGCCTCGAACCACGCGGTCCTCTGCGATGTCAAGGCCTACGCCCAGGGCCGCGCCGACCCCGAGTCCGCCCTCCGCTGGGAGCGATACACGAAAAGCATGGAGCTGTACGAGCGTTTCGTGAGTTTCCGCGCTGTCGACCTCCTGCTCCAATCGGAGCGGAACCGAGTCGCCGCCGCGGGAGCCGGAGTCCAGACAGCGTCCCGCTGACGGATCAGGCCGCCGTGGCCCCGTCGCGGGCGCCCGGAGGCCGGTTCCTTGTCGAAGGCAATCCCAGATCAGCGCCCGACCGCGTCGATGCTCCCGTGGGGAGCAGCGGCCGCGTTCGACGCGCCCCTCGCCCGCCGACGCCGCCTCAACATCCACGACCTCACCCCAACGACCGGCCCCGGCGCCGACCGCGATCACGGATGCCAAATCGCGGCCTGATCCCAACGGAGTCACGCAACGCCATGAACAACATCGCCATCGTCGATCGTTTCCTCTCCTACCTCACGGACGAGCGCCACTTCAGCCCTTACACCGCGCGCTGCTACGGCGCCGACCTGCGCCAGTATGTCGAGTTCCTCTCGGACTCCCTGCCCGCGCCCATCAACCCCGAGCAGGAGGCCAAGGTGCTCGCCGCCCGCGAAGGTCTGAACGGCAAGGCGCCCGTGAACGGCGTGGCCGGGACCATCCTGCCGCAGACCGTCACGCAGCGGATCCTCGACGCCGACGCCGACACCATCCGCGAGTTCCTCGCGCACCTCTCCGAGCAGAACTACTCCGCCGCCACCATGGCGCGCAAGATCGCCACGCTCCGCTCCTTCTTCAAGTGGGCGCACAAGCGCGGCAATGTCTCGACGAATCCCATGACGCTCATCCGCACGCCGCGTCAGTCCAAGCGGCTGCCCAAGGCCATCACGGTCGAGCAGGTCGAGATGCTGCTCTCGGCCCCCAGCGACAACGATGTGCTCGGCGCCCGCGACCGCGCCATGCTCGAGACGCTCTACTCCACCGGGATACGCGTCTCCGAGCTTGTCGACCTCAACATCGACGACCTCGACGAGCCGGGCGAGGCCCTGCGGATCCGCGGCAAGGGCAAGAAGGAGCGCCTCGTCCCGCTGGGCTCGCACGCCATGCACGCCATCCGCGCCTACCGCGAACTCCTGCTCCAGGACGATCGCTACGCCGAGGCCTGGGCCCCCGAGCGCAAGGCACGCCCGCTCTTCGTCAACAAGCACGGCGGCCGGCTCTCCTCGCGCTCCGTCCGCCGCAAGCTCGACAAGTATCTGCGGCTCGTCGGGCTCGACCCCTCGATCTCGCCGCACACGCTGCGTCACTCCTTCGCGACGCACCTGCTCGACAACGGCGCCGACCTGCGCAGCGTGCAGGAACTGCTGGGGCACCAGTCCCTCTCGACGACGCAGACCTACACCCACCTGACGACGCAGCGCCTGCGCACCGCCTACGACGGCGCGCACCCCCGCGCCAACGCGGGCTGATGCTCCCTCCCCTGTCGCCGACGGGGGAGGTGTCACGCGAAGCGTGACGGAGGGGGCAACAAGGACGCGAATCGAAAAGGCCCCGTCGCGGTGACGGGGCCTTTCTGATTCATGGACTCTGATCCCGGCTCATGCCAGGTCGGGGAACATCTTCTTGACGACCGAGACCAGTTCCTTCACATGGCTCACCGACTCGTCCATCAGCTTCTTCTCGTCGCCGTTCAGTTCGACCTCGATGACCTTCTCCATGCCGCCCTTGCCCAGCACGCACGGCACACCGACAAACCCTCCGCCCACGCCGTATTCCTTCTCGCACCACGCGGCGCACGGGATGATCCGCTTCTTGTCCTTGATGATCGCCTCGACCATCTGAATCGTGCCCGACGCCGGCGCGTAGTACGCGCTCGTGCCCATCAGCTTCACGATCTCCCCGCCGCCCACCTTCGCGCGCTCCACGCACGCGTCGATCACTTCCTTAGGCAAGAGTTGCGACACCGGAATCCCGTGCACGCTCGTGTAACGAGGCAGCGGGACCATGTCATCGCCGTGCCCGCCGAGCAACAACGCCGACACATCCTCGATCGAGCAACCGATTTTCTCGGCGATGAAGGTGCGGAACCGCGCCACATCGAGCGCGCCGGCCTGGCCGAGAATGCGGTTCGTCGGGAAGCCCGTCGCCTTCCACGCGGTGTACACCATCGCGTCCAGCGGGTTCGACACCACGATCACGATCGACTGCGGCGCGTGCTTCTTGATCTCGCCGCACACGCTCCGCACGATCTTCACATTCGTCTCGATCAGATCGTCGCGGCTCATACCCGGCTTGCGGGGCAGACCCGCCGTCACCACCACGACATCCGAGCCGGCGATGTCCGCGTAGTCGCTCGTGCCGACGATGCGGCAGTCGAACCGCTCGATCGGAGCGCAGCACGCCAGATCGATCGCCTTGCCTTGCGCCACCCCGACCTTGTCGGGGATATCCAGCAGGATGATGTCGCCGAGTTCCTTCGCCGCCGCCCAGTGCGCGCAGGTCGCGCCGACATTGCCCGCACCGATGATCGAGATCTTCGCCCGCCGCATGACGCTCCGCCTTTCTTCCGTGATGGGTTCAGGGTCCAGTTGGGCGGGCCATGGTACCGCAACGGCGACACGCCACGAGGCCGAGCCGCGGTGACGCCGGCCGCGAGCCCAAAAAAGAAGCAGGCCGGCCCCGAAGGACCGGCCTGTTCGATTCATGACAGTTGTCGCGTGGCTTAGCGCCGGCGACGGGACGCCGCCAGGCCGGCGACGCCGAAGAGCGCCACAGCGCCCGGTGTGGGAACCGGGGTTTCCTTCAAGGTGAAGACCTTGGGGACGCCGGGCGTCAGGTTGACATTCATCCAGAGCTGACCGTCGTCGAAGCCGCTGCCGGGGAACCACTGGCTCCCGTTGGCAACAACGCCGCCGCCGATGTCCAGACGCATGAGGTCGGGCGTGAAGGCCGCGGTGGTGAACGGAGCGATCGAGAAGCCGATCGGGCCGGTACCGCCGGAGGCCGCCGTCGCGACCGGGTCGAACGCGACATCGCCGCCGTCGATGAGCTGCATGTTGAACCCAGTCCAGTCGAAACCGGTGGTGTTCGTGATGATCTCATCGTCGATGACGATGTTCGAGACCGCGCTGGGGCTGATCTGCGTGAAGGTGATCGCAACCGTCGGGAAGAACCCGTTGACAGGCGGCTGCGTGAACTGAGCGGACTTCTCGATGAAGACCGCATCGCCTGACACGCCGTTGGAAATGATCTGGACAAACCCGTCCAGACTCGGATCCCACGACGCCTGCCACCCGCCACCGATGTTGACAACGCCGGCCTGAGCGCTGCCTACGGCCGCGAGAAGCAGAGCAGGCATACCCACTCTGAGCATTCTCATGTGTTTCCTCTCCTCAAATTTTCCCTCGGTCTCCCAACCGAAGGCCAACAACCCCGACGTCAAGGGTTGTTGAGACGTGACGTTTCCCTCTCCGCATCATGGCGGACCTACCGGATTATGACACCTTCCCATCTTTCAGCAACACGATACCGTTCAAATCCATACTGATTGTGGTTACGAACACATCCCTGACATACACCGTATCGGACCTGGCCCACCCTACCGGAACTTCCCATCATGACAGTCAGCCGTCGCCTAACTCCCTTCGGGACAACCATTTTCGCCGAAATGAGCCGACTCGCGGCCAAGCACGGGGCCGTCAATCTGGGGCAAGGGTTCCCCGATTTCGAGGGGCCGGACTGGCTCAAAGAAGCCGCGGCCCGCGCCCTCCGGGACCACTCCAACCAGTACGCCCCCACCGCCGGCCTGCCCGTCCTTGCCGCCGCGGTCGCCGACCGATGGGCCGTCCGGACAGGTCATACGGTCGACCCCGCGGCCCAGGTCACCATCACCGCCGGCTGCACCGAGGGGATCGCGGCCTCCCTCCTGGGCCTGCTGAACCCCGGCGACGAGGTCGTCGTGTTCGAGCCCTACTACGACTCCTACCGCGCCTGCATCGCCATGGCCGGCGCGGTCCCGCGGTTTGTCCCCTTGCGCGCACCCGCGTTCACCTTCGATCCCGACGAACTCCGCGCCGCTTTTTCGCCGCGCACCCGCGCGGTCCTGCTCAACACGCCACACAACCCCACCGGGCGGGTCTTCACCCGCGACGAACTCGCCTCGATCGCCGCGCTGTGCGTGGAGCACAACGCCGTCGCCATCGCCGACGAGGTATACGAGGACCTCGTCTACGATGGCCACAGGCATCTCTCTATCGCGACGCTCCCCGGCATGTCCGATCGCACCATCACACTCTCGTCGCTCGGCAAATCTTTCTCGGTCACCGGCTGGAAGATCGGCTGGGCGGTCGCGTCGGCGGAACTCTCGCGCGCCGTGCGTGCGGCCCATCAGTTCCTGACCTTCTCGGTGGCGACGCCGCTCCAGCACGCGGCCGCGGAGGCGCTGCGTGCCCCCGAGCCGTATTTCACCGAGCTTCGCGCATCCTACACCGCCAAACGGGATCGGCTCTGCGACGGCCTCCGCGCGCTGGGTTTCGCGCTCACACCGCCGCAGGGGGCCTATTTCGTGCTCGCCGATCACAGCCGGTTCGGCTTCGCAAGCGACACCGAGTTCTGCACGCATCTCATCGAATCGGTCGGCGTGGCCGCGATCCCGCCCAGTTCCTTCTACGAGCACCGCGAGCTCGGCGCCCCGCTTGTGCGCTTCGCGTTCTGCAAGCGCGAGGAGACGCTGACGGAGGCGCTCTCGCGTCTTGAGCGGCTGCGCGGTCGATGAAAAAGAACCCCGCCGATCGCTCGGCGGGGTTCAAGCCAAATCCAATTTTCGAAGGAGTGGCTGCGCGAGCTGCGCTGGGCAGCCCCGTCGGACTGCTTACCGGCGCAGCCCCTTCATACAGTCATAGTGCGTCACTGGATCACCTCCTTTGAGATCAAGTCCCCCGGCGGCACGGGCTGACAACCCGACCCGCCGGCCTGACCCTCCCCGCGGCCGTCGCCACGGGGCTCATCGCCCGTCCCGCGAGGGTGAACAATGCGGGACGCTCGGCCACGCCGTTGCCCGGAGAGGAACGAGGGGTTTTCCCACGTACCGACCGGGTCGTCATGACTCTGGAAGTATCGGCCCCCGCCGCCGCAAGTCAACAGAGAAAATTGGCCAACTCCGGCCCAACTTTTCGCTCCCTCTGGTTAGCCCTCAAACTCGTCGAAGGCCCCCCGGTCCGCCTGATCCTCCAGATATCGCTGGAATTCCCCCATCTTGTACGACACGAAGCAGAACACATGGTGCAGCGTGAGCCACTCGATGTCCGTCGGGTCCTCGTCGAGGTCCTTGCGCAGCCGGTTCAATTCCGCCAGGATCGTCTCCGCCTTCATGCCTTGGCTCCGTTGTTGATCGCGTCCGACCGCGCCTTGCGTGCGCGCGCCGTAGACCATAGCGCGCTAGCGCCGTAGATCACCACGAGCGCCATCACCATCGTCGGCCCCGGCGGCGTGTCGAGCTCGAAGCTCGCGATCAGGCCCCCCACCACGCCCGCCGCCGAGACTACGCCCGACCACGCGAACACCGGCGCCAACCGGCGGCTCAGGTGCATGGCGGTCGCCCCCGGCAGCACGAGCAGCGCTGACGCGAGCACCACGCCCGCCAGCTTCATCGACACCACGATGCTCACCGCCAGCATCGTCATCACCAGCAGGCGCGTCCCCACAGCACGCACACCGAACGCGGGAGCCGCGTCCTCATCGAACGACCACATCAGCACCGGTCGCCGCCACACCCACAGCACCGCCGACACCGCCAACGCCACGCCCCACGCCACAATCGCGTCGCCCCAGCGCACCGCCAGCACCGAGCCGAACAGGACATCCTCGAAACTCGGGACGCGCGCCCGGCCCCGTGCCGCATAGAGAAGCACCGCGCCCAGCGCCATCGACGCCACGAGCACCACCGCGATCGCGGTGTCCTCGGTCTCCCGATCCCGGGCGCTCATGAGCGCCATCCCGACCGCCGCCAGCACGCAGAACACCCCCACCACCGCGAGGAATCCCCACGATCCGCCGGCGCTCCCCGAGTAGGTGATGCCCAGGACCGCCGCCAGCCCGACGCCGCCGAACGCCGCGTGGCTCACGCCCTGCCCGATGAAAGACATCCGCTTGAGCACCACCAGCACCGAGAGCGCTGCGCTCAGCGCCGAGATCGCGCCGGCGACAGCGATCGCCGGCAGGAACAGCCCGCGGTACACCGCCGCGTCCGGGCCGAAGAGATACTCAATCGTGCGCACAATCCCCCCCCGCTCCCCCGTCGGCGCGCTCGCCGTGCGTGTGATGCTCGTGCCCGGGGCAGTCCGACGCCTTGTGCGCCTCGACATGCACCTCGCCGAAGATGTCCGCCAGATCGTGCTGGAAGACCTCGATGAGCACCGCCGGGGTCAGCCCTTCGGGCGCGGCGTGGAAGTGCAGCGTCTTGCGTAGACACGCCACGCGGTCGCAGCTCGAGCCGCCCATCGCGATAGCGCGCAGGTCATGGCTCACCATCAGCACGGTTACGCCCAGTTCGTCATGGACCGACTTGATCACCTCGCCCAGCCGGCGCTGCCCCGGCGCGTCAAGCCCGGCCGCGGGCTCGTCGAGCACGAGCAGGCCGGGTCGCCCAGCCAGCGCGCGGGCGATGAGCATCCGCCGGAATTGCCCGCCCGAGATCGTACCTACCGGTTTCTCGGCCAGATCGGTCGCGTCGACCATCTCCAGGCACCGCGCCGCCCACGCACGCTCATCGCTCGTCGCCCCGCGCCACCCCGCCCGACGCGCCGACGCGCCGAGTTCCACGGCCTGGCGCACGCTCAGGGGGAATCGCCGTTCCGCCCGCGAGACCTGCGGCACATACCCGATCAGCCCCTTCCGGCGCGCCTCGGCCGGGGTCATCCCCCCCACGCGGATCGACCCCCGCGCCGTGCCCGCCCCCGTGTCGAGCAGCCCCGCGATCATTTTGATGAGCGTCGATTTGCCCGCGCCGTTTGGCCCGACGATCGCCAGCACCTCGCCCGGCTCGACGCGCATCGTCACATCGCGGACCGCTCTCTCGGCCGCCCCCGCGTACGAGAACGACACCCCCTCGAGGGTGACCCCGCACGCACGCGTCGATCCCGACTCCATGCCCATCGCTGTCAATCTACCCGCCCCCGCCCGCGCCGGACGCCTCATTCGCCCCGAGCCCCTCGACCAGCGCCCGCAGATTCGCGCGCATCATCGCCGGCCAGTCGCCATCGCCCCGGGGATCCAGCGTCAGCACCCCGACCCCAGCCGCCTCGGCCACCCGACGGGCCGCGCTGTCGTCCAGCTGCGGCTCGACGAACACCGCCGAAACGCCCGCGTCTTTCACCGCGCCGACCGCGCGCGCGATCTCGCCCGGCGTCGGCTCCCCGCCGTGCCCCCCACTTCCCCCGCCACCGCCTTGAATCACCGCCGCGACCGTCAGCCCGTACCGTCGCGCCAGATACGAGTACGCGTTGTGGTGCGTGACGATCGACTTCGAGCGCGTGCGCGCCAGCGCTGCGCGATACCCCTCGTCCACCGCGGCGCACTCCGCCTTCAACTCCGACGCGGCCTCCTCGATCGCGGCGCTGCCGCGGCCATCGGCCGGCATCGACTCGGCGAGCCGATCGATAAAGCGGCTCATCAGCACCGGGTCGAGCCACGCGTGAGGGTCGGCGCTGTGAGCGTGATCGTCACCGTGCGCATGGTCGTGGTCGTGGTCGTGCGCCTCGCCGTCCGTGATCGCGTCCGAGCCGACGACCTGCTCGAACCGGAGCACGGTCCGACGCTCGTTGCGGTGCGCCGCCAGGGCCGCCTCCACCCGGGGCTCCATGCCCATCCCGACCATGACGACGAGGTCCGACCCGGCGATGGCCGCGGCCTGCGAGGGCGTCAATTCATACCCGTGCGCCGACGCCCCCGGTGGCACGATCACCGTGACCTCGGCTCCTTCCGGGGCCAGCCCATCCACCGCCCACTTGAGGGGTGGGATGGTGACCACGATCCGCGTCGGGCGGTCGGCATCTGGCCCCGCGTCGGGCTGCCCGGTCCCGGCCTGCTCGCGGCACGCGACCGCCGTCAGGACCGTCAGGAGGCCCATCGCCCAACCCAGTCTCTTCATCCTCGCTCGGCTTGCCATACGGGATCAATCCGATATTGTTAGGGGCCCCGTAGGGGCGGTAGCTCAATTGGGAGAGCGCCTCGGTCGCATCGAGGAGGTTGTGAGTTCGACCCTCATCCGCTCCACTGCACGCCCGGCACACGCCGGGCTTTTTCTTGCGCTGGCTTCCTGTGCAAACATGACCCTATCACGCCCGGAGCCCCCGATCTAGACTGGCCCCCCGATGTCCGCGCCGCCCGACCCATCCCGTGAAACCCCCGCGATGCGCCAGTACCGGCGTTTCAAGGAACGCCATCCGGGGTGCGTGCTCTTTTTCCGCATGGGCGACTTCTACGAGATGTTCCACGAGGACGCCCTGCTCTGCCACCGCGTCCTTGGGATCACCCTCACCCAGCGGACCGAGGGCGTCCCCATGGCGGGGGTGCCCTACCACTCGGTCGAGAACTACCTCCGCCGCATGATCGACGCCGGCCACCGCGTGGCGGTCTGCGACCAGGTCCAGGATGCGCGCGAGGCCAAGGGCGTCGTCGAGCGGGCCGTTACCCGAGTCCTGACCCCCGGCACGCTCGTCGATGAGTCGCTGCTGGCCGACGACCGGCCATCCACACTCGCGGCCGTCGCTTTCCTCGACACCGGCGACAGCGCCCAATCGCGCTGCGCGGTGGCGGTGGTCGAGCTCTCGACCGGCGCCTTCCACCTGGCGGCCGTGCGCGCCGAGGAGGCCGTCGATGAATTGTCGCGCCGGGGCGCGGGCGAGTTGATTTACGCCGAGGCGGGCATCGAAGGCCCGCCGCCGCGGATCAAGCGGCTGCTCGATGCGCTGGCGATCCCCGGCTCGGCGCGCCCGGGCTGGCACTTCCGCCACGCCGAAGCGCTCGAGGCGCTGCGCGATCAGTTCTCGGTCTCGACGCTCGCCGGGTTCGGGCTCGATGACGCCGATCCATCGCTCGGCGCGGCCGGGGCGATCGTCCGCTACCTGCAGGACACCCAGGCGCTCGACCTCGGCGACACCGCCACCAGCGAGGGGTTCAGTTCCGGCAGCGCCAACGCGATGATGATGCGCAGGCGCTCGCTGGCGCACCTCCTGCCGCCGAAACGCTCCGAGCCCTCCGAGTCGCTCATCCTCGACGCCACCACGCTTCGGGCGCTCGAGATCGAGCGGACGGTGCGGGGCGCATCCGGCGGGGCGGGGGGGAACGGGGCCCGCGTCGGCGACACCGAGGGGTCGCTGCTGGGGGTCTTCCTCAAGGGGCGGCACGCGCCCGCCACGCCGATGGGCCGCCGGCTGCTCCGCGAGTGGCTCGTCCGCCCCAGCGCCGATCGGGCGGTGGTGGAGTCGCGCCTCGGCGCGGTGGCGCTGCTCACCGAGGACCGGCGCACCGCCAAATCGCTGACCGATGCGATGGACGGGGTGCAGGATGTGGCGCGCATCGCCGGGCGGGTGACGCTGGGCCGCGCCACGCCGCGTGATCTGGCCGCGCTGGGCCGGAGCGTCGGGCGCATCGAGGCGATCATGGAGTCGCTCACCGGCGCGCCGGCCGTGTCGGCGCACCGGTCGCGGCTGGAGGCCGTGCGGGATGCGCTGGCCCCGTTGGCCGCGCGGATCGCGGCGGTGTGCGTCGATGACCCCCCGGCGCACCTGCGCGAGGGCGGGCTCGTCCGCGACGGCGTGGACGCGGGCCTCGATGAGGCGCGTCACCTTCAGACGCAGTCCCACGAATGGCTCACGCGCTATCAGCAGCAGATCATCGACGAGCACGACCTGCCGAGTCTCAAGGCGGGGTACAACAAGGTCTTCGGGTACTACCTCGAACTGCCCGCGGCCCAGGCGCGGCGTGCGCCCGCCTCCTTCACACGCAAGCAGACGCTCAAGAACGCCGAGCGGTACATCACGCCCGAACTCAAGGAGTTCGAGGAGAAGGTGCTGACCGCGGGCGAGCGCGCGGTGCAGCGGGAGCAGGCGATCTTTCTGGAGTTGTGCGACGCCGCGGGCGCGCTGGTGCGCGAGCTGAGCGCGTTCGCCGACGCCGTCGCCGAGCTCGATGTCCTGCGGTGCTTCGCGGACAAGGCGGTCGCGCGTCGGTGGGTGCGCCCGGAGTTGTCCGACGGTCCGACGCTCGACATCCGCCAGGGGCGGCACCCGGTGCTCGATGAGCGGCTGGGAGCGGGCGCGGGGGGGGGCGGGAGCGGCGAGGGATTCGTGCCCAATGATGCGCGACTGGGCGTCGCCGAGGAGGGCTCGGACCACACGCCGCGCTTGGCGCTCATCACCGGCCCGAACATGGCCGGCAAGAGCACCTTCATCCGGCAGGTGGCGCTGCTTGTGATTCTCGCGCACGCGGGCTCGTTCGTCCCCGCCGAGAGCGCGGCGATCGGGCTGACCGACCGCGTCTTCGCCCGCGTCGGCGCCGACGATGCGCTGCACCAGGGCCAATCGACCTTCATGGTCGAGATGATCGAGACCGCCAACATCCTCCACCACGCCACCGAGCGGTCGCTGATCGTGCTCGACGAGATCGGGCGCGGCACCTCGACGCTCGACGGCCTCTCCCTGGCGTGGGCCATCGCCGAGCATCTTTCGGACACGCCCTCGCCCCGGACGCTCTTCGCCACGCACTACCACGAGATCACCGACCTGGCGGATCGCGCGCCCGAGTCGATCAAGAACCTGCATGTGGCGGTGCGCGAGTGGGGCGAAGAGATCGTGTTCCTCCACCGCATCCTGCCGGGTCGGGCCAGCCGGTCGTACGGGATTCATGTCGCCAGACTCGCCGGTCTGCCCGCGAGCGTCGTCAAGCGCGCCGATGGGTTGCTCGACACGCTCTCGGTCTCGCACGGCGGGATGGGAGGCATGGCCGAGCAGATGAAACAGGCCGCGGACCGCGCGCCCAGGCGCAACGAGCAGATGGGGCTCTTTACCGAGTATCTGCCGCACCCGGCGATCGCGGAGCTCAAGAAGATCGACCTCAACACACTGACGCCGATGCAGGCGTTCGATGCGCTGCGGGAGTTGAGTTCGCGGCTCGACGAGCCCCATTGAGCCTCACTCGTCCGCGGGTTGTTGCTGCCTCTGGTAATAACCGTCGAAATAGACGGTCCAGGTCGCGCCGGCATCCTCCGAATGTTCGATGAACTGACGCACGCGTCCGTCCGGCTGGGGCGTGAAGGCGACCCGCGACAGGACCTCCTTGCCCGCGCCATCGACATTCTTGCCGGTCATGCGCATCGCGCCGTCCTCGAAAGCGCCCTCGTATTCGACGACGCCCCCGCCCTGATCGATCCACACCTGCCGCCACTTCTGCCGCGCGGGGTCGAAGAAGTTGATGCTATCGCCGGTGATCCCCTGCATATTGGTCCACGACTCGTGGATGATGTGCCCGTTCTGGCGCGCCGTGATGATGTTCGTGCCCACCTTCACGCCTTGCGGGTTGAAGACATCCCACGAACCGACCCAGAAATCGAACTGGCGATTCGGCGTTTCCGATGCAGCCGACACGACGCGTTCCAGCGCTGTGTTCCATCGATCATCGGCGTGCAGCGATGTCAAATCGGTATCGGTGCGCATCGTCGCGATGTTGTCGAATCCCGATTCGATCGCATTCTCCAACGCCGAGAACGCATCGTCATCATGCCCGAGCATCGCGTGCGCGCACGCGAGGTTGTACAGAGCCGGCGCCCGCACCTCGTCGAACTCGCTCGCGCGTTGGTGTATCTCGATCGCTTCCTGATACTTGCCCTGCGCGTGCACCGCATATCCCAGGCGGTACCAGGCGAATGGCGCATCGGGCTTCGCGTCCACGATCGCGCGGAATAGCCGCTCGGCGCGTGGGTAATCGCCCGCCTGCAACGCCGCCGCGGCCTCCTTGGGGTCGACCGTCTGACCCGCACTCTTTGAATACGCGGGTCCGCCGATGATTACAGCATAAATCAGAGCCGCCAAGACAGTCGCCCTGCGCATCCTCGGTCTCCTATACCGCTCGGTTCATCTGGAACTGCGTGTATTGACGCCCCGTGTCAAGAGTTGTTCCCACGTACTGCCGCCGTAGCCGCGGGCTACCATGCACCCCGCCAACCACCCGCAACACGGAGCCACCCCATGACCATCGAGATGCGCCAGTATGTCACGCTCGGACGATCCGGGCTACGCGTCAGCCCCCTGTGCCTGGGGGCGATGACCTTCGGGCAGGACTGGGGGATGGGGGCCGATGTCGAGATCTCCTGCCGCGTCATGGACGCGTATCTCGACGCGGGCGGCAACTTCATCGACACCGCCAACATCTACACCAAGGGTCACTCCGAGAAGATCATGGGGGATCATCTCTGCGGCCACCCCGCCAAGCGGGACCGCGTGGTCATCGCGACCAAGTGGTGCGGCAACATGTTCCGGGGGGACCCCAACGCCGGCGGCGCCTCGCGCAAGAGTCTCATGGACGGCGTGCACCACTCCCTCCGCCGCCTCCAGACCGATTACATCGACCTGCTCTGGATGCACTTCTGGGATCACCGCACGCCCATCGAGGAGACCATGCGCGGGCTCGACGACCTCGTCCGCTCCGGCAAGGTGCGGTACATCGGCTTCTCCGACACCCCCGCGTGGAAGTGCGCCCAGGCCCAGATGCTCGCGCACTTCCGGGGCTGGTCGCCCCTGATCGCCCTGCAGATCGAATACAACCTCGTCGAGCGCACGGTCGAGGGCGACCTCATCCCCATGGCCCTCGAGTTCGGCATGGGCGTCACGCCGTGGTCGCCCCTCAAGGGCGGCGTCCTCTCGGGCAAGTTCACCCGCGACAACCCGACCGGGGGGGACTCGACCCGCGGGGAGTGGGCCACCGGCGCCCTCAACGACCGCGTCTTCGGCATCATCGACGCCCTGATCCGGGTGGCCAAGGAGGCCGGGTGCTCCCCCGCGCAGGCGGCTCTTGCATGGCTCCGCGCCAAGCCGGGCGTCGGCTCGGTCATCATCGGCGCGCGCACGCTCAGGCAACTCGAGGACAACCTCGCCTCGGCGCAGGTCGAACTGCACCCCAATCTTATGAAGGTGCTCGACGACGCCAGCGTCCCGACGCTCCCCTTCCCCCACCAGTTCCTCGACCGCGTGACCTCGGCGACGCAGGGCGGCACAACGGTCAACGGCACGCCCTCCGAGCCGTGGGAACTCTCGCCCGAGGGCGACGCGGACCGGTGGTAAGCCTTCTCATCTTTTATTAGGATGCGGCGGACTCCTTCGTGTGGGGGTCAATTGAAGGAGTACGCCGCATGCTGCTGCTGATCGCGACTTACCTTGTGCTGGGATTTCTGTACGCCTGGATCGCCGGGTCGATCGCCCGTGAAGATGTCGAGGTCAAGACGGGGGTGATCATCCTCCTGCTGACCGCCGCCGTCGTCATCCTCTTGTCGATCCTGCTCCCGCTGGATGTGCCCGGCCGGCCGTTCATCATCGCCGCGGCCAACTTCGGCTCGCTCATCGTCATGACCAATGTCGTGGCCAAAATCGACTGGTCGAAGAGCGCCGTCATCGCGGCCATCTACACCGGGATTCTGTTCCTGGTCGCGATGGGTCTGTCGGCATTGGCCGCCTAGACTTCGGGCCTATGCTCACCGCCGATTTTCTCCGTGACCAGTTCCACGCCGCGGCCTCGTACGAGGCGCATGTCGCGTCGGGAGCGCCCCCGAAGCAGGAGGCGTGGAGCCGCGTCTACAACCAGGCGACGCTCACGCCGGATCAGCGCGGCCTCCTCGGCGCCTTCACGCGCCGGATGCATGTGATCGTCTCCTCCGGCGTCTGGTGCGGCGACTGCGTCGCCCAGTGCCCGCTCATCCAGCGCATCGGCGAGGCATCGCCGATGATCGAGGTCCGTTTCGCCGACCGGGACAAACACGCCGAGCTGTCATCCCAGCTGCGCATCAACGCGGGCGACCGCGTGCCGGTGGCGGTGTTCGCGGCCGAGGACTTCGAGCCGGTCGGCGTCTACGGCGACCGCACGCTGACCCGCTACCGCGCGCTGGCCGACCGCCTGCTCGGGGCCGCGTGCGAACTGCCCCACGCGCCGATCGGTGATGATGAACTCGCCGGCACGATGCAGGATTGGGTCAACGAATTCGAGCGCGTGCAACTGCTCCTGCGCCTCTCCACCCGCCTCCGGCAGAAGCACGGGGATTGAGCCATTCGGATCAGAGCCGCGAGTGGCACCGAGCGGACGGTTAAGGGGTCCTTCCGATCACCCCTCACCTGTCACTCGCTTCTCTCGTGACATCCTCCCCCCGGAGGGGAGAGGGAGCCGCGTATCCTTCCCCCATGCGCCACCCCAACAATCCCGCCGCCGCCCCGCTCCCCGAACGCGAATATGTCCTGGGCACCGACGAGGCCGAGCTCCAGCGGCTTTCGTTTCAGCACCGCCTGTGGTCCGAGACCGCCAGCGCCCACTGGCGCCGCGCCGGCATCGCCCCCGGCATGACCGTGCTGGACCTCGGCTGCGGCCCCGGATTCGTCACGCGCGACCTGGCCCAGCTCCTCGGCCCGACAGGTAGAGTCATCGCGATCGACGCCTCGCAGCGCTACATCGACTTCGTCAACCGCACGCCCGCGCCGCCCGGCGCTGCCCCCATCGACGCACGCGTCGGCGATGCCCACGACCCGGATATCCCCCCCGCCTCCATCGACGCGGCCTACTCCCGCTGGGTCTTCACTTTCCTGCCCGAGCCGGGGCGGGCGATCGCGGGCGTCGCGCGGGCGCTCAAGCCGGGCGCCACCTTCTCGATCCACGACTACCACCAGTGGGAGGAGATCTTCTGGGGGCCGGCCAATGACACGATGGCGTCGGTGCGCCGCGCGGTGCTGTCGAGTTACAAGGCCGCGGGCTCGGACACGCGGATCGGCCAGAAGCTCCCGGGATTGATGCGCGACGCGGGGCTGCTCGTACGGGACATTTTCCCGATCCAGATGATCGGCCGGCCGGGGGACGCCCTCTGGCAGTGGCCCCGGACCTACTTCAAGTCGTTCCTGCCGCGCCTGGTCGCCGGAGGGCACATGACCGAGGGCGAGCGGCTGGCGGTCGAACGCGAATGGGATGCATTGGAGCGCGATCCCGCGGCGTTCTTCTACACGCCGCCGCAGACCGGGATTGTGGCGGTGAAGCCCGGATCGGCGCGGTCCATTGTGTAAACTGGCCACACTATGACCACCACCACGACGGCACGGACACCGGAGAGCAAGGCCATGGCGGGCACGACCCACAAAGTGACGATGATCGCGGGCGACGGCGTCGGCAAGGAGGTCGCCGAGGCGACCAAGCAGATCCTGAAGGCGGCGGGCGCTCGGATCGACTGGGAGGACGCGGTCGCCGGCAAGGAGGCCTTCGACAAGGGCATCGCCTCGGGCGTGACCCGCGAGGCGATCGACTCGCTCATCCGCACCCGCGTCGCGCTCAAGGGCCCGCTGGAGACGCCGGTCGGGCACGGCGGCAAGAGCGCCAATGTCACGCTCCGCAAGCTGTTCGAGATGTACGGCAACATCCGCCCGTGCCGCGAACTGCCGAATGTGCAGGGGCCGTTCGCCGGCCGCGGGATCGACCTGATCGTCGTGCGTGAGAATGTCGAGGACCTGTACGCGGGCGTCGAGCACATGCAGACACCCGGCGTGGCCCAGGGCCTGAAACTGATCTCCCGCAAGGGCTGCGAGAAGATCGTCCGGCTGGCGTTCGAACTGGCCACAGCGCTGGGCCGCAAGAAAGTCACCTGTTCGACCAAGGCGAACATCATGAAGCTCACCGAGGGCCTGCTCAAGCGGACCTTCGAGGATGTCGCCACGGAGTACAGCGCCTTCGCGACCGATCATGTCATCGTCGATAACCTCTGTCATCAGTTGGTGATCCGGCCGGAGGTCTACGATGTCGTCGTCCTGACGAACATGAACGGCGACATCGTCAGCGACCTCACCTCGGGCCTCGTTGGCGGGCTCGGCATCGCGCCCTCGATGAATCTGGGGGATGAGGCGGTCATGTTCGAGGCGGTCCACGGCTCGGCGCCGGACATCGCCGGGCAGGACAAGGTCAACCCGACGGCCCTGGTTCTCTCGGCGGTCATGATGCTGCGCCACTTCGGCGAGTTCGAGACAGCCGACAAAGTCGAACACGCGCTCTATGTCACCTACGAAGAAGGTAAAGCGCTCACGGGCGATATCGCGCGTGGCCGCCCAAGCGTCGGCACACGAAAGTTCACCGAGGCGGTCATCGGTAACCTCGGGCGCCGCTGCGGCAAACTCGGGGACCGTGCGTTTAAACCGATCAATATGCCGAAGGTGGACTCGCGCCTCGACTTCGTGCAGGCCCGGACCCGGCGCGACGCCGGCGCGGATGTCTTCATTGAGTCGGCGCTCATGCCGGAGCCGCTGGGCAAGTCGCTCGAGTCGATCGTCGAGGGTTCGCCGATGTCGCTCAAGATCATCTCGAACCGCGGCTCCCAGGTGTACCCTGTCGCCGCCGCAGCGTTCGACGGCATCGACCATTACCGGTGCCGATTCATCAAGCGCGACGGGTCGGATATGACCGAGCAGGAACTGCTCGACCTGCTCAAGCGGGTCGGGGCCAGGCACCGCTGGGTGCATGTCGAGCGTCTGGCCGAGTATGACGGCAAGCCGGGATACTCCAAGGCGCAGGGCGAAGATTGAGTCTCATTTGGAGCCGCGAACAGGAGTGAGCGGACAGTCCGATGTTCTACGCGCAAGGTGCGCGCTCTTGTCCGCTCGTTGCCACTCGCGGCACTAATCCATCCTCAGCACATGCACAAACCGCGCCGTGCCCAGTGCGTCGGCCGGATCGTCAACCTCGAACTCGCGGCACATGCCGGTCTTCATCTCCATGAACGGCACTTTCGCCAGCAGGCCGCAGAGCCGCTCCAACTGCGGGTTGTGGCCGACGATCGCCAGCGCGCCGAGGGCCGCGTGTTCTTCGATCAGTTCGAGCACGCCCGAGGCCGGTTCGTCCACGATCAGGCGGCGATCGTGCCGGAGATCAACACCGAGCGGCCGGTTGACCAGGTGCGCGGTCCGATCGGCGCGGGCGAAGGGGCTGGCGATGATCAGACTCGGGGGGTGTTCACGGGCCGCGAGTTGCTCGCCGAGCCACTCGGCCTGCCGCTCGCCCCGCGGCGCCAGGTCGCGGTCACGGTCCCGCCCCGTCGCTGAGTCCTGCTCCGCCTTGCCGTGCCGGATGATGTAGAGGTGCATGGCTGGCAGCATAGCCGCCGCCGCACTCCCGTCCCTCCCTACACTGAGCGCCCATGACTCCCACCCCGCCGCTCCCGCACTCCACGATCCCGGCCATCCGCGTCATCATGATGCCCCGCGATACCAACCCGCAGGGGACGATCTTCGGCGGCGTGCTCATGTCGCTGATCGACCAGGCCGCGTTCATCGAGGCCATGCGCCAGGCCCCCCACCGCTATGTGACGGTCTCGATGGAGACGATCGAGTTCAAGCAGCCCGTGCTTGTCGGCGATGTGCTCTCGCTCTGGGCGAACACCGAACGCATCGGGCGCACGAGCATCCGCGTCCGTGTCGATGTCCGGGCCTCGCGTCGCGGCCACGCCGACGAGATCGATGTCACCTCCGGCGTCGCCACGCTCGTCGCCGTCGATGAACGCGGCACGCCGGTGCCGGTGGCCTCCGCGTGGAAGGCCTGAGCGGCGTCAGTCGTCGAAGGTGATCCCGCCCGCGGCCAGCCCCTCGACGAGCGGGCCGAGGTGCTTCTCGAACCGCCGCCACTTGCCGAGCGAGGTCTTGTACACCGGCTGACGCACCTGCTCGTTGCTGGCGGTGAAAACCACGCGGTCGCTCTCCCAGAACCGCAGGCACGCCGGGTCCCACGGCAGCCCCACGGCGTCGAGCATCTTGCGGGTCTGGCCCTCGAGATCGGCGACGAGTTCCTCGTAGCGGACCTCGTAGATCGGCATCGGCAGCACGCGCTTCCAGTGCTCGAAGATGCGCCGGCAGTCCACGCAGAACGACGCCATGTCGCGCAGATTCGACGACCACCCGAGGTTCGCGCCGAAGTGCTTCGTGAAGCACGACACGCAGGTGTCGCGCTCGTCGCGCCGGACATGGATCACGCGCGCGTCGGGCAGCAGCGCGTAGATGATCCCCAGGTACAGCACATTGCCGGGGAGCTTGTCGGTGACAAACTTCGCCTTGGGGTCGATCGCCCGGTACTGACCGAGGCATCGCGTCGCGATCGCGTTCACCGCCGCGGGCGTGAGCTTGGCCGGGTCCTCCACCATCGGTGAAAACACATCGATCCCCGCGCCGGACAGAATGCTCACGGCCTCCGGGATGATCGGCAATTCCCCGCCGGGCGCGACGCCCGGAAGGCAGGAGATGATCTGCTCCACCATGCTCGTGCCGGATCGCGGCATACCGACAATAAAGACCGGGCCGTCGATCTGCTTCCTGGCCCTGGGGAGCCGGGCGACCGCCTCGGGTGTCCACGCCGCGATCGTGCGGTCGATCAGGCGCCGGTGCTGACCCGCGACAAACCGTGACTCATGCTCCTTGTTGGCGCGCTCGAACGCGGCGAACGCGTCGTCGTACCGGCCCGCGCGGTCGTACATCTCCGCCATGCGGAAGAGCACGCCGACACGGAACGAATGGCTCACACGGACCTCGAGCGTGCGCTGCAGCAGGGCGATGCCCTCGTCGTATCGCTTCTGATGCCGCCGCACCTGCGACAGCGCGAGCCAGATGAACGGCCCCTCGACGCCTCGGTCGATCGCCGATTGCAGCACTCGGTCGGCGCCCTCGAAGTCGTCCTCGAGGAAGAGCATCTCGGCCAGCCCGGAGTACGACGCGTGATTGTCGGGGGCGACCCTGATGGCCTCGGTAAGCGCCTGCTTGGCCAGATCGAGCCGACGCTCACGCCGGTAGGCCAGCGCCAACGCGTTGTAGAGGCGCGGGTCGGTGGGCTTGATCTTCACGCCCTTGTGCAGTTTCGCCTTGCCCGGCCCCAGCATCCCCAGCGACACCTCGCAGTAGCCGGTCAGCCACAGCAACTCGGGGTCGTCGGGGCGCTTGGACAGCGCATCACGGAACACCGGCAGCGCCTCGAGGTGCTGCCCGAGGTCCGCCATCCGTCTTGCCGACGCCACCGGATCGCCGAGTTTGTTGGCCACGGGCCGATTGTAGCGGCGCCCCGACGCGCCCGCCCCGCCCCGAATACACTCTCGCCCATGCGCCAAGTCGAACTCATCACCACCGGCGGCACGATCGAGAAGACCTACGACGAGGCCGCGGGCCGGCTCAGCAATCGCGGCTCCCTGGTCCAACGCATGCTGCGACGGCTGCGCCTGGAGAACACCGCCGTCCATGTCCGCGAGCTCATGAGCAAGGACAGTCTCGAACTCACCGACGAGGACCGCGCCCGCATCGTCCACGCGGTCCGATCCGCGGCCGGCCTCTCCGACGCCGTCGTGATCCTCCACGGCACCGACACCCTCACCGTCACCGGCGAGACCATCCTCCGCGAGGTCCCCGGGCTGACCGTGCCCGTCGTGCTCACCGGCGCGATGCGACCGTTCGAGATGAAGCGGTCCGACGCCCTCCAGAATCTCACCGAGGCGCTGCTCGCCGCCTCCTTCCTCGAGCCGGGCGTCTACTTCGCCGGGCACGGTCGGGTGCTGCGTTTCCCCGGCATCGTCAAAGACCGCGCCCGCCAGCGGTTCGTCCGCGTCGAAGAGTTCGAGGCGGGGCCGGCCCCGGCCTGAGCGGCGCATGAAAAAGGCCCGTCGGGTTCGCCGACGGGCCTTGGTTCAATCGTCTGTAACCGCGCGGGCGCGATCAGGAGTCGCTCTGCACGGTCGGCTTGGACTCGCCGATCAGGATCTCGCCCATCTGGATCGAGAGCGTCGTCGGCTCGTCTCGTTCGGCGCCCAGCGCCTCGGCCGCCTCGGCCGCTTCCTGGAGCATCGCGTCCTCGTCCTCGATCTCGGTGACCGGCGGCTCGGCCAGGTGCGCGATCTGCATCCCCTGGTACACGCGGTAGCCGGTGCCCGCGGGGATGAGGTGGCCGAGCAGCACATTTTCCTTCAGGCCGATCAGGTCGTCCGTCGCGCCGCGCAGCGAGGCCTCGGTGAGTACCTTGGTCGTCTCCTGGAAGGAGGCGCCCGAGAGGAACGACTCGCTCTGCAGCGAGGCCTTGGTAATGCCAAGGAGCAGGGTGCGCCCGGTGGCCGGACGCGGCCGCTTGGCCTTGGCCGGGCGCTTGCCGTCGGCCTCGGCCTTGGCGTTCGCCTCGCGGATCTCGCTCTTGGTGACCGTCGAGCCCACGGGCAGGTTCGTGTCGCCGGAGTCCGAGATGATGCCCTTGTCCGCCAGATCGGCGTTCTTGGCGCGGAACACGAACTTATCGACGACCTCCTGCGACAGCAGGTCGGTGTCGCCGGCGGTTTCCACCTTCAGCTTGCGCAGCATCTGAGACATGATCGCCTCGATGTGCTTGTCGTTGATGGTCACGCCCTGGGCACGGTACACATTCTGCACCTCGCCGAGCATGTAGTCGTACAGCGCTTCCTCGCCCTTGATCTTGAGGATGTCGTGCGGGTCGAGCGGTCCGTCGATGAGCGGGTCGCCGGCAGTGACACGGTCGCCCGAGTGGACCAGGAGCTGGCGGTCCTGGGGGACATGGTGGTCCTGCTCGATGCCGCCGTCGGAGATGACGCGGATCGTCATCTTGCCCTTGCGCTTGTCGGAGTGAATCTCCACCACGCCGGAGATGGTCGCCATCTGGGCCGG
>CAZSLT010000013.1:8580-26959 GCA_964607595.1 uncultured Phycisphaeraceae bacterium | reverse complement strand
AGTGATTCCGGAATATCCATATAGAGTCTTCATTCTTAGGATTCTCCGAGCGGTAGCGGCCTTCAATACGCGTCTAGATTAGACTATCCCCATGCCCCACGCCGTCCTCTACCCCGGCTCCTTCGACCCCGTCACCTACGGGCACCTCGATGTCATCCGTCGCGGCCGCCGCCTCTTCGACCGCCTCATCGTCGGCGTCGGCCACAACCCCGACAAAATGACCCTCTTCAGCGGCGAGGAACGCCTGGCCATGGTCAGCGAACTGGCCGCCCAGATCGTCCGCGACGAGCCGGAAAGTAAGGGGGGGGCCCCCGTCGAGGTCGTCCCCTTCTCCGGCCTCACCGTGGACGCGGCCCGCGCCAATGGGGCCACCGCCCTGCTCCGCGGCATCCGCAACCTCTCCGACCTCCAGTACGAGATCCAGCAGGCCGCGACCAACCGCGAGGTCGCCGGGCTGGAAACCGTCTTCATCGTCGCCGGGCAGTCCTTCGCCTACACCTCCTCCACGCTCATCCGCCAGATCACCGCGATGGGCGCGGACCTCTCCGTCCTCTCCTCGATGTGCCCGCCGGGGGTCATCAAGGCGCTGGAAGCCAAAAAGCGCGCCGGCCACCCCATGCTCAAACGCCTCCTGGCCGACGGGTGAGTAGAGAAGAATCACCACAGAGGCACAGAGAGCACAGAGTCTGAACAAACAGATCAGAACTCGATGGATGGCCGCGCCAGACCCGATCGCAGGCCGATTGCAGTAGATTCAGACTGCTTCTCTCGCAGGCCTCTGCTTGTCTGTGCTCTCTCCGCGTTCCCTCTCTGTGCCCTCTGTGCCTCTGTGGTGAGTGACCCCTTGGAATACCGCATCATCAGCATCGGCGCGCTCGACGCCCACCCCCTCCGGGGCGAACGCGGCTCGGCGCGCACCGGGCACGCCACCACCACCCTCCTCCGCTCCGGGCAGACCACCATCATCGTGGACCCAGGACTCCCCGGACCCGCCCTGGCCGCACGCCTCGACGAACGCGCCGGCCTCAAGCCCGCCGACATCACCCATGTCTTCCTGACCTGCTTCCGCCCCGATGTCCGGCGCGGCCTCGAACTCTTCGAGAACGCCTCGTGGATGATCTCCGAGGCCGAGCGCGAGAGCGTCGGCGTGGCCCTCATCAGCGAGTACCGCCGCGCATCCGACGCTGGCGAAGGCGACCTGGCCGGCGCGCTCGAAAAAGACATCGCCCTGCTCCGCCGCTGCGAGGCCGCGCCCGACCGCCTGGCCCCCCGCGTCGACCTCTTCCCGCTCCCCGGCGTGACGCCCGGCCTGACCGGGCTGGTGCTGGCCGGGCCGCGCCACACCACCGTCGTCGCCGGCGACGCCATGCCGACCGAGGAGCACCTGCTTCAGGGCAAGGTGCTGCAATGGGCGGCCGATGTGACGCGGGCCAAGGAGTCCTTCGCCGAGGTCGTCGAGATCGCCGACATGATCATCCCCGGGCGCGACAACCTCCTCGTCAACCCCACCAAGCGCCCGTTCTGAGCCCCACCGCGCCGGGCGCCGCACCCCGCGGGCGTGGTCTACACTGATTTCCTCGTGCCGGAGGGAGAATTGCCCGCTTGAGCCAACTCGCCGCCAACCAGAAAGTCCAGGCCGCGCTGGCGATGCACAAGGCCGGGCAGCTCCAGCAGGCCGAGCGGCTCTACCGCGAGGCGCTCAAGTCCGACCCCAAGAATGTCAACGCGCTCAACCTGCTCGGCAAACTCGCCATGCAGGTCGGGCGCTTCGCCGACGCCAAGCCGCTCATCGAGCGCGCCTGCGCGCTGGCGCCCAACATCGCCCAGATCCAGGACTCGCTCGTCGATTTCCACCTCAAGACCAACCGCCCCGGCAAGGCGCTCGAGGTCATGCAGCGCATCGTCCGCCTCGCCCCGACCGACCCCGCGCGATGGGTCCAGCTCGGCACGCTTCTCACCGCCGAGGGCCGCTGGGACGAGTCCCTCGCCGCGTACGACAAGGCCCTCGAACTCGACCCGACCTACGCCAAGGCCGGCGCCGGCAAGGCCATGAACTACGAGCGGCGCGGCATGAACGAGGACGCCGCCCGCACGCTCGAACCCTTCCTCACCGAGGCCGCGCCGCACCCCGAGGTGCTCGGCATCTACGGCACCGTCTGCGCCAAGGTCGGCCAGGCCGAGCGCGGCATCGAGATGCTCCGCGCCGGCGTCCAGCGCCAGGACATCCACCCCGATCACCGCTCCGTTCTCTGGTTCGGCCTCGCCGACCTCTACGCCGGACAGAAGCGCCACGACGAGGCCTTCCACGCCTACACACAGGCCCAGCAGCTCCGACAGGTCCCGTGGCAGCGTGAGTCCACTCAACGAATCCATGCGCTCATCACCGAGTGCTACTCCGCCGCCGCCGCGCCGAAGCTCGTCCGCTCGACGCAGACCACCGCGCAGCCCGTCTTCGTCCTCGGCATGCCGCGTTCGGGCACCTCGCTCGTCGAGCAGACCATCGCCTGCCACCCGAACGCCGCGGGCGCGGGCGAGCTCTCGGGCATCTCCGACGCCGCCATCCGCCTGCAGGAAGCCACCGGCGGGCGCGAGATCTACCCGCGCTACCTGCCCCGCCTCACGCCCGGCATCCTCGACAAAGCCGCGGCCGACTACCTCGAACTCCTCCGGCGCGTCGCCGGGGCCCCCGACGCGCAGCGCCTCACCGACAAGGCCCCCAGCAACTTCATGTACATCGGGCTGATCGCGCAATTGTTCCCCAACGCGCGCATCATCCATTGCACCCGCCACCCGCTGGACTCCTGCATCTCCTGCTTCACAAAGCGCTTCACCTTCGGCCACGGCTTCACGCGTTCGCTCGAAGACCTCGCCTCGTACTACTGCCTGTACGACAAACTGGTCAAGCACTTCAAGTCGCTCGATCTCATCCCGATTCTCGATGTCTCCTACGAGGCCATGGTCGCCGATCACGAGGGCCAGACGCGCCGCATCCTCGACTTCATCGGCCTCGACTTCGACCCCGCGTGCCTGAGGTTCTACGAGTCCGACCGCGATGTCCTGACCGCCAGCTACGAACAGGTGCGCAAGCCCGTCTACAACTCGTCCGTAGCGCGATGGAAGCGGTACGAGAAGCACCTCGGCCCGCTCATCGCGGCCCTGCGCGCCGGCGGCGTCGAAGTCGATCTGGGCGGGAGCAGCGCGGGATGACCCCCGAAGACCCGCGCGCGCTCGTGCAGGAAGGGCTCAACGCCCAGCGCGCCGGCGACCCCCGCCGCGCCGAGGCCCTGCTCACCCGCGCCGCCGAGGCGACGCCCGACGACCCCGCCCCGCTGATGCACCTGGCGCGCCTCTGCGCCGCCACCGGGCGGCTCCCCCGCGCTGTCAACTTCGCCCACCGCGCCGCCACCCTCCGGCCCGACGACCTGCGCATCCGCCGCCTGCTGGCCGACCTGCTGATGTCCGTGAATCGACCGCAGGACGCCGCGGCCCAGTTCCGCGTCATCCTCCAGCATCACCCGAAGGACGCCGAGGCGTGGACGCACCTTGGCGCGGCGCTCGTCATCGCCGGCGACCTGCCGGGCGCCGAGCGCGCGTACGAGTCCGCGACGCACGCCGCGCCCGACACCGCCGAGGCCGCCGCCGGACTGGCCATGCTCCGCGAACTCGACGGGCGCAACGAGGAGGCCGTCGCGGTGCTCGAGCCGTGGCTCACCCGCACGCCCGTGGACGACCGCGTCGCCGGCGCGTTCGCCGGCCCGGCGCGCCGCGTCGGGCGAGCCGCCGAAGCCACAACGTTGCTCGAAGAGGTCATCGCCCGCCCATCGCTCGCCGGCACGCGGCGCGAGATGGCCCACTTCGCGCTCGGCGATCTCTACGCCGCCGCCGAGCGCTACGACGACGCCTTCGACTCGTACCGGAAAGGGCACGACGCCCGACACGCCCCATGGAACGCCGACGAGTTCGACGCCCTTTGCGCACGCATCGCCTCCGTCTACTCCGGCGCCTTCGTGCGCACCATGACCCGCTCCTCGCGCACCTCCTCCACACCCGTCTTCATCGTCGGCATGCCGCGCTCGGGCACCTCGCTCACCGAGCAGATCATCGCGGCCCACCCCCGGGCCTTCCCCGGCGGCGAGCGCCGCGAGGTCCGCGAGATCATGCGGATCCTCGCCGCCGACGCCCCGGCGCTGCCCCCCTACCCCGACGCCGGGCCCGCGTTGACGACCGAACTGCTCGACCGCGGCGCCGATCACTACCTCGCCCGCACCGCCGAGATCGCCCCCGGCGCCGACCGCTGCACCGACAAGAACCCCGCCAATCAACTCCGTCTTGGCCTGATCGCCCAGCTCTTCCCCGGCGCGCGCATCATCCACACACGCCGCCACCCGCTGGACACCTGCCTCTCGATCTACACCAAGCGCTTCGCCATCGGCCACGAGTTCGCCGATCGCCTGCCCGATCTGGCGCGCCGCTACGCCGCGTACCACCGCCTCATGGAGCACTGGCGGCGCGTGCAGCCGCTGCCCATGCTCGAAATCGACTACGAGGACCTCGTCGCCGATCAGGAAGGCGTCTCGCGCCGCATGATCGAGTTCATCGGCCTGGAGTGGGACGACGCCTGCCTCCGATTCCACGAGTCGGGGCGCATCGTCACCACCGCCTCCTTCGAGCAGGTCCGCCGGCCGATGTACGCCAGTTCCGTTGGGCGCTGGCGCGACTACGAGTCCCATCTCGCGCCGCTCATCGAAGGGCTGCTCGCCGCGGGCGTGCCGCTGCCGGGGGTCGACCATGCCGGGCGCTGACATCGCCCGCGCCCGGGAACTCCGCGCCCAGGGCCGCCCGCACGAGGCCATCAAAGCGCTCGAAGCGCACCGGCAAGACTTCGACGCGATGCTCGAACTGGCCGACCTGCTCCACGCCGTGGGCATGCCCGACCGCGCGGCCGCGACCCTCGAACCGATCGCGGCGTCACACCCGACCGACGCCCGCGTCCACCGCCTGCTCGCCATCGTCCTCCTGAGCGCCGGCCGCCCGATGGACGCCGAGCGCGCCTACGCGCGCGTGATGGAGATCCTCCCCGGCGACCCCGGCGCGCTCGCCGGACGCGCCGCCGCGCTCCACCGCGCCGGCCGGCACGACGAGGCGCTCGCGCTGCTCGCCCCCCGCCTCAACGATCACCCCCCGAACGACGCGATCGCGACGGCGTTCGCACGCCTGGCGAAGCGCGCCGGCCGGCTCGGCGAGGCCGCCGCGGCGCTCCGCCGTGCGCTGGAGGATCCGGGAGTCAGCGGCGATCGGCGCGCCTCCGCGCTGCACGCCCTCGGCGAGACGCTCGACGCGCTGGGCGATCACGACGACGCCTTCAGTGCGCACCACGAGGCCAATACCTTGCGCGCCACGCCCTTCAACGCCGAGGCGCAGGAGCGACTCTGTTCGCGGATCCGGCAGGTCTACACGGGCGCACAGCCTCCGAACTCCGGGCTGCCGACCGAAGCCCCGGTCTTCATCATCGGCATGCCGCGCTCGGGCACCTCGCTCGTCGAGCAGATCCTCGCCTCCCACCCCGCCGTGCGCGCCGGCGGCGAGCGCGACGACATCCGCCGCATCGTCATGTCGCTCCCGCAGCACACGACGCCGCCGACGCCGTTCCCCGACGCAGGCCGCGTCATCACCCCCCCCGCCCTTGCGGCCCTCGCCGACTCTTACACCGCCCCGTTGATCGGCCCCGGCGTCGAGCGCATCACCGACAAAATGCCCATGAACTTCATCGCACTCGGGCTCATCGCCCAGATGTTCCCCCGGGCGCGCATCATCCACTGCACCCGCCACCCGCTGGACACTTGTCTTTCCTGCTATTTCTCCAACTTCGCCGGCGCGCACCCCTACACGCGCGACCTGACGGCGCTGGGCCGCTTCTATGGCCAGTACGCCCGCATGATGTCGTTCTGGGCCGCGTCTTCGCCGCTGCCCATCCACGAGGTGCGCTACGAGTCGCTCGTCGCTGGTCAGGAATCCGGGACCCGCGCGCTCCTCGACTTCCTGGGGCTGCCCTGGAACGACGCCTGCCTCCGATTCCACGAGTCGCCTCGCGCCGTCAACACCGCCTCGTTCGATCAGGTCCGGCGGCCGATGCACACCGGATCGGTCGGGCGTTGGAAGCCCTATGAAGCCCACCTCGGACCGCTGATCCGGACGCTCCGCGCCGAGGGTGTCGATCCCGGCGTGGGCTAAAGCCCCGTCGACCCGAAGCCGCCCGCCCCCCGTTCGGTCTCGTCCAGCGACTCGCGCTCGACCACCACCGCCCGCGCCACCGCCGCGATCACCAACTGCGCGATCCGCATGCCCGGCTCGACCACGAACTCCGTCTTACCCAGATTGATGAGCGCGACCTTCAACTCACCCCTGTAATCGGCGTCGATCGTCCCCGGCGCATTGGGCACCGTCACCCCCCACTTGCAGGCGAGCCCCGAACGGGGGCGCACCTGGCCTTCAAACCCCGGGGCCACCGCCATCGCCAGCCCGGTCGGGATGATCCGGATCTCCCCCGCGGGAATCCGCACGGCCAGGCCGTCCTCCGGGCAGGCCGCCAGGTCCATGCCCGCGGCGTGCTCGCTCTGATACGCGGGCAGCGCGGCATCCGGGCGCAGCCGCTTGAAGCGGACCTCGGGGCAATCAACGATCGTTTGGTGGTGGGTAGTCACCGCCCGAGACTCACAGACCCGGGCCGGTGAGTCAAGCCGTCAGCGGGGAGCGAGCCGGATCTCCAGCGCGTTGATCGTTTTGCGCGTCTCGTCCATCGCCCGCTCGATCGATGAAGTCCCCGTGACCGCCTTCACCAGATCCACACGCCGATGAGCCGCCATGTGACGCTCGCACTCCGATTTGGCCTTGGCCAACGAGATCAGCACCGCCTCCGCCCGCTCCTTGAGCACAACAGGCGTCAGCGCCGGCTCGCAACCGCACACGGCCGCGGCACCCGTCATCGACTCCGTGCATGTGTTCATCAGCTTCGTTCTCCCGGTTCGTTCGCCCGGCGTTCGCACGCCGACAAACGGTCTGGCCACCTCGGGGAGGCCGGTCTTATTTTCCCATGCCCGGCCCCCGGACTCAAGCCGCGTCGGCGGCGGATGGTTGTTCGGTCAATGGGCGGGTCATTTCGGGGACATGGGCCTTGATCAACCTGACGACGCGTTCGGCGTCGTGACTCGTCCGCACCGCGGAAAGTTCGGCGACCATGCGCATCACCTCGCGACGGTCCGGCGCCTCATCGCTCCGCCCCCCCCACGCCAGAACGCCGTCCACCCGGGTCCGTTGCAGTTCCTCGGCGCGGTACGAGAGCTCCTCGTGCAGCTTCTCGCCCGGTCGCGGCCCGGTGAAGACGACCCGCAGCGCATTGGGCGTCCGCGCCTCCCCGGCCTCGCCCGACACCGGCTCAAGGCCGTGCGCCCGCACGAACCGCTCGGCCAGCGCCGCGATCCGCACCGGCTCGCCCATGTCCAGCACGAAGACCTCGTGTTCGTCCAGCGCCGCGGCCTGGAGCACCAGCCCCGCCGCCTCCGGGATCGTCATGAAGAACCGCGTCATCTCGCGATGGGTCACCGTCACCGGCCCGCCCTCGCGGATCTGCCGCTCCCACACCGGGAGCACCGAGCACGCCGACCCCAGCACATTCCCGAAACGCACCAGAGCGAACCGACCCTCGCCGGCCGCGTTCAGCGACCGGACATACATCTCGGCCAGCCGCTTGGTCGCGCCCATGACGCTCGTCGGGTTCACCGCCTTATCGGTGGAGATCATCACGAACCGCTCGACGCCAGAGGCCAGCGCCGCGTCCGCGACGCTCTTGGTGCCGAAGAGGTTGTTGTTCACCGCCGCCGCGGGGTGATCCTCCATCAGCGGGACATGCTTGTGGGCCGCGGCGTGCAGCACCACATGCGGGCGCAGCTCCATCATCCGCTGGAGCGTGCTCTCGGCGTCCACGACATCGTGCAGCACAGCCCGGCGCTCCAGCCGCGGGTGCTGTGCCAGAATCTGGCGGTCGATCTCAAAGAGCGCATTGTCCGACCGGTCCATGAGCACGAGCTGCTCGGGCTCGAAGCGGGCGCAGATCCGCGCCAGTTCCGAACCGATGCTCCCGCCCGCGCCGGTGATCAGCACCCGCTTGTGCATGACCAGCCCGGTCACCAGCCCCTCATGCAGCGTGCGCGGCGGTCGGCCGACCACCTGGGCCAGGTCGAGCGAACCGGTTCGGCGGATGCCCCCCGGCTCATCGCGCCCGCGCAGCACATCCTGCACCGTCGGCAGAAAGCTCTCCCGAACCCCGGCGCAGTGCAGCGCCGCGCGAACGGCGCTGATCGCGTCCCGCATCGCCGCCGGGAAACTCACCAGCGCATGGTCGAACCGCTCCCGCAGCCGCAGCCGCTCGATCTGATCGACCGTGCCCAGCACCCTCAGCCCGCACCGGGCGACGCCCGGGGCGTCATCCTCAGAAAGCACAATCGCTCCGACGATCTCGATCGGTTCGTCCGGGGCGTCCTGGAGCAGGTGTCGGTGCGCCGCGGGGATCGTCCACGCGGTCCCGATGAGCACCAACCGATCGCGCTTCGTCATCGCGGACGCCTCCTGGCGGCACTCGCGCCGCCCGTTGTTATCGGCATGCGCGCGGCCGCTCCGACAGCACGATCCCGTGCGCCGACCCAGACCGGACGCGCAGTTCCTGCGCACTTATTCGGGACGCGGCGTGTCGGACGCGGGGTCGATCTCACGCAGGTACCGCCACGAGTAGATCCCCGTGTCGTGCCCGTCGGAGAACCGGATCCGGATCGCGTAGTTGCCCACCATCTCGGCGCTCTCGGCCACCAGCGCGCCCCCGGCCGCGCCGGCCCGCCTGGGCGGGGGCAGCACCGTCAGCGGGTTCCGGGCCATCTCCTCGCGGAGTTGGCGGGCCTCGGCGCTGGGCGACATCCGCCGCAGGTACGCGATCGAGTAATACGAGCTCGTGCCGTCGGCCCACTCGATGGTCAGGCCGCGGTCTTTCTTGAGGTCCAGGCGTGCCGGGGCATCGGTGTGCATCGCCGAACGATAGCGGCTCGGACGGGCGCCGGTTCACCCGATCTCGCCCGATAAGCCAACGGCAACTGTTCCATAACTCTATTTATGAGCGTAACTTGCGCCGAGTTTGTGGCGTGGGCCGTCGCACGGGCTAGTCTCGGTTCCCGGAAGAAACCGCGGCGCGTCGAAGGGGGTGCGCCGCCCGGAAGAAACACGGTAGGGGAGAGACTCATCATGGTTCGTACTTCGTGGCTCGGGGCCGCGGCCTCGGGTGTTCTTGCGCTCGCGGGGCAAGCGTCCGGGGCGATCATGTTCGAGGCCGAGCCGAACAACTCGCTCGCCTCGGCGCAGTTCCTCATGACATTCACCTTCCCCGGCGATGCGCTGGCGGTGGATGGCAGTCTGGGCGTCTCGGGCTCGGATGTCGACTGGTACGAGTTCGCGCTGGCCGACGCCGCGTCCGTGCTCATCGCCGCGCTGGCGCCGGTCGGGATGCCCGCCTCGGCGGACGGCCAGATGATGCTCGTGACCGGGGCCGGCGATGTGATCGAGTGGGACGACGACGACGGCCCGGGGGTCAACCCCGCGATCATCTTCCAGAACCTGCCCGCCGGCTCGTATTACATCGGCATCTCGGGGTTCGACGACATCTCGTTCCCCGATGACCCGGTCGCGACCGACGAACTCTTCGACGGCTTCGACTCCGGGACCGGCAATCCGCACGGCGAGATCTTCAACTACAAACTCTCGCTGGCGATCAATGTCGTCCCCGCGCCGGGCGTGGGGGCATGCATCGCTCTGACGGGGTTGATTTCCGCCCGCCGCCGTCGCTGACCCGGCGGCCCGACATCCCCCTTTTTCCCTGAACGCCCGGTTCGGATGCCGGGCGTTCATTATTGCCGCTGAGCGTCGGTCGCCAAAAAGAACGCCGCCCCCTGGGACGGGGGCGGCGTTGAAGTCAGACGCATGAACCGATCGGGGTCGATCAGTTGGAGCGGCGACGGCGGGCAACCGCCAGCATGCCCAGACCGGCCAGCGCCGCGGCGCCGGGGGTCGGAACGAAGGTCGCCGAACCCGAGTACGAACCCTCGGAAACCCAGGTCTTGGTCGGCAGGCCCGTGACCGCGTCGATCGACACGCCGTTGGGGCCCGAGTTGAGGACGGTCATGTCGAAGCCGAAGTCGTCGGGATCGACCGAGAAGCCCTCGAAGATGTTGTAATCGATCGCCGTCTTGCCGGTGCCATCGAGCGCGGCATTGATCGCGTCGATGAACGCGGCCGTCGCCTGGTAGCGGACGCCGGCGAAATCGTCGGAGCCGAGCGCCGCGCCGGTGCTGGACCAGCGGGTCGCCGAGCCGGGCGAGGTGAAGACCGAGTCATCGAACTGCGCGACGAGCCAGTCAGCGCCGGTGCCCGGGTCCTTGAACCCGAACGAGCCCTCGGCGATGTAGCTGTGCAGGTAAGTCGTCGGCGCGAGCTGGGTCGACTGATAATTGCTCAGCGAGAACTCGGCGAAGAACTCGGCCTGGATCTTGATCGACGGGCACATGCCGTTGGCGTCGTCAATCACCAGCTTGATCGGATCCTGAGCGCTCATCGCGTCGGTGATCGTGCCGCCGTTGCCCGTGAAGGACCACGAAGTGTCGGCCTGATCGGATGCGAACGAGAAGAACGCGGGGGGCGGGGTGATACCGGCTTGGGCAACACCCGCAGCAAGCGCGATGACCGCGCACGCAGAAGTACGAATAAACATTATCTCCCTCTTGGGACTGAGTCCCTGTCTGCTCCTGATTCCCTGTACGACGGCAATCGTCCCCGTGCTGGACGATGCCTCCAACTGTGCATTTCGATAGTACACGCTGCGCCATCATGGGCAAGGGCGCTTCATGCCAAAGGGCGTGAATTCTCGAAATGAACGGCGTTTCATCGCCGAAATCGATGGCCGGAATCCCCCCCCCTAGCGGCGATTGGAACCAGCCAGGGGGGCGCAGATTTCCCAGACTCACAGGATCGAACGAGCCGAGGTCCGTACCTCGTTACATCGGCTTCTTCGAGATCGTCAGGTCGTAGACATGGAGCAGCTTGGCCTTGTCAAAGACCATCTCCTGCCTCGACAGCCCGACCACATCGTATTCCGTGGTCAGCTCGATCGCGTCCACCGGGCACGCTTCCTCGCACATCCCGCAGAAGATGCACCGCAGCTCGTCGATCTCGAACTTCGCCGGGTACTTCTCCCGGTCGTCCCAAGGGGACTCGGCCGCGACGATGTGAATGCAGTTCGCCGGGCAGGCCGTCGGGCACATCATGCAGGCGACGCATTTCACCCGCCCCGCCTCGTCCCGGTTCAGCCGGTGGACGCCCCGGAAGGTGCTCTTCTCCATGCCCCCCTCAAGAACGGGCATGTTCTCGCGCCGCTCCTCGGGGTACTGCATCGTGCGAGTGGTCTTGGAGGCACCCAGAATCGGCAGTTTGCTCTGACCGAAACTCGTGAAGAAGTGGCGCATCGTCGTGCCGAAGCCGCGCACGATCTCCGGGAGATACACGCGCTCGGCCGCGTTCATCTCCGGGCGTGACAACCGCACCACATCGGCTTCCTTGATCGCCATCCCGTCCGCACCTCCGTTGGGGCGTTCAGCATAGCCCCGCGACTCGCCGGGTGCCCGAGTCCACCCTCTCAACGCGCCCCGGCCCATCCCCCAAACGCGCGGGCCGCGGCCTCCTCCAGCCGCTCCGCCGATGATCCCCCCTCCGCCCCGCACACCGTCACGCCGTCGAACTCCTCCACCGGCGCCCCGTCGCCGACCGCCCCCACCACCGCCAGCACCGGCCTGCCCGCATCCCCCGCCCGCCGAGCCACCTCCATCGGCGCCTTCCGCCGCGCCGTCTGCGAGTCGAGCCGCCCCTCGCCTGTGATCACCAGGTCCGCTCGCGCCACTCGCTCACTGAACCCGATGTGTTCCAGCAGGAACTCGGCTCCGGGCGCCAGTCGAGCGCCCAGAAATGTCGCCAGCCCGAACCCCAGCCCGCCCGCCGCGCCCGACCCCGGCGCCACCGGGTCGCACGGGATGCCCGCGCGCCGGCAGAGCTCCACCAGATGCGCTAAGCCGCGCTCGAGCTCTTCGACCTGCTCCGGCGTCGCGCCCTTCTGCGGCCCGTAGACCCGCGCCGCGCCGTGCTCGCCGAGCAAGGGGTTCGCGACATCGCACAGCACCGTGATCGGCGCTCGGAACGCGCCGACCGACGCGGGATGGACGCGCACGACGCGATTCAGCTCACGCGCCGCCCCGACCTCGCGCCCGTTCTCATCTTCAAAGGTCCATCCAACCACTTGTGCCAGCCCCACTCCCCCGTCCACCGTCGCCGAACCACCGAGCGCGACGATCACGCGCGCGTCGTCATCAAAGCGCATCGATGCGAGCAAACGCCCCAGCGCCGCCGAGGTGTACGCCGTCGGATCGCGCCTTCCCTCCGGCACGCGGGCCAGCCCGATCACCTGCGCCGACTCGATCAGCGTCGCGAACCGCCCGTCATCCTGTTTCCAGCGGACCACGCGCGCCGTCACCGGTTGCCCGAGCAGGTCGGTCGCCGCGACTTCCATGAAGAACGCGCCAGCGTCGCGTAGCGCCGCCTCAACGATGGCCGCGGTCCCCTCGCCGCCGTCGGCGACGGGGCAGAGGTCGATCTCGACGGCGATGCCGCGGTTGTTCGCCGCGCGTGTCACGCCCCGGGCGATGGCATCCGCCGCCTCGCTCGCGGTCAGGGTTCCCTTGAACTTGTCCGGGGCGATCAGGACCCGCATGCGCACCAGCGTAGCGGTCTACTTCGCCTCGTATTCCTTGAGGAACCCCTGGAACTCCCGCAGGTGTTCCTCTTCATCGCCCAGGATCGTGATCGCCAGGTCCTGCGTGGGGTAGTCGCGCCCGTCGGCGAGCTTGATGATGCCCTTGTACATCTTCACCGCGTCGCGCTCGGCGTCGATGACGCCGGAGATGACCGCGACCACATCCGTCGACTTCGCCGGCGGCTGGAGCGAGGTCTGGGTCATCTTCAGCGCCTGCGACCCCGGCACGACCCCGCCGATCACCTTGATCCGCTTGGCCAGCAGCTGCGCGTGCCCGAGCTCGGCCGTCACATCGGCCTGCAGCGCCGCCTTGATGGGCTCGGCCCGGACGCCGTCGAGGTTCACCGCGTTGGCGATGTAGTTCGAGAGCGTCTCGATCTCGGCGTTGTAGGCGCGGCACAGCGCCTCGATGATGTCGGCGTTGCCTTCGGCCATGTCGTCTCCCATCCGCCGGGACGGCCCGGCGTGATCAGAACTCGAGACTCCGCAGCGCCAGCCCCTGCTCGGTGAGCTTGGCCTTCACCTCGTCGAGCGAGGTGGCGCCGAAGTTCTTGACGCCCATCAATTCCGCCTCGGTCCGCGCCGCCAGGTCGCCCAGCGTGTGGATGCCCAGCAGCTGGAGCGCCTTGCGCGCCCGCACCGAAAGCCCCAGGTCCGTCACCGGGCGGCCGAGCACCTGCTCGTTGCCCGAGCCGCGCATGGAGTCGTACACCTGCTTGCGGACGCGCCGGTGCTGCTCCTCGAGCCCCTGCCCGAGCCGCAGCCCCTTCACCGAGAGCATCTGCTTGATCTCGTTCAGCGAGGCCTCGCCGAAGTTCTTGTAGCCCATCAACTCGGCCTCGGTCACGCGGAGCAGGTCGCCCAGCGTCCGGATGTTCATCTTCTTGAGGCAGTTGCGGGCCCGGACCGAGAGCTCGAAGTCCGTGACCGGCGTGTCCAGCAGCGCGCTGCGCTTGGCCAGGTCGCGGTCGTGGTCCTCGTCGATGTGCATCTCGCGGGCCGCCTGGATGTCCTTCATGAACAGCCGCGCCCGCTCGTGGTTCGGCGCGGTGTCGAGCACCTGCTTCAGGCACTTCTCGGCGCGGTGGTACTCTTCCTGATCCTCGTAGAGCACCGCCAGATTCATCAGCGCGTTCATCGGCGCCGGGCGCTGCTCGCACAGCCGCTCGTAGAGCGAGATCGCCTCGTCCTCCTCGCCGAGCAGGTCCAGTTCGTAGGCCAGCTTGAACACCGCCCGGGGATTTCTCGGGTCCGCGCCGACGGCCTTGCGCAGCTCGGCGATGCCGGCGTACCGGTCGCCGACGCCGAACTTCTTGTCCGCCGCTTCGAGGTGGGCGGCGCAGCGGTCGGGGTCGCCGGCGACGCTCTCGTCCACGCCGATGAGAATGTCCATCGGGTCACTGGTCATGCTTGGCTCCGGTTGTGCGTGACGCCCCCGGGGGGTCATGTGGGGGCGGATCGAACTCAACAGCGTATCGCGCCGACCCGTCCTTCTCAATCGGGGCTGGGCAGCTCCGGCACCACCCCGGCCCCCGCCTCGGGGGGCAGGAGCGGGATATCGCGGGGCCGCGGGGCCGGCGCCCCGCACTCCGGGCACACCGCCCCCGGCTCAAGCCCGGCCCGGTCGTACCCGCAGGAACACCTTCCGGCGACCTGCACCACCGCCATCGTCCGCCACTTGCCCGACTGGAACCGCACCAGCAGCAGAATCGCCAGACCGATGATGTACGCCGACGCCGCGGCCCAGGGGCCGATCGACTCGCCCGCCGGCCACAGCAGCACCGCCAGGTACCCCCCGCCCACAATAAACACCCAGCTCGTGATCGCCGTCACCACCCCCGGCCAGATCGCGTCGCCCGCGCCGCGCAGCGCCCCGATCATGATGATCGCCAGCGCGTCGAACACCTGGAACGCCGCGGCCAGAATCAGCGTCAGCCCGCCGATCCGGATCACCTCCGCCGGGTCCACGCCCGCCGTCTCCCCGACCGGCGTGTTGGTCACGAACAGCCCGATCAACTCGTGGCGGAACACCAGGAACGCCAGCGCGCACGCGCCCATGTAGACCACGGCGATCCGCATCCCCAGCCACGCCCGCGACGCCGCGAGGTCCGGCCGGCCCGCGCCGACCTTCTTGCCCACCACCGCCGTCACCGCCATCGACAGCCCGACGGCCGGCATGAACGAGACATGCATGTACCGGAGCGTGATCCACGCCGCGGCGTTGTGCGCGACGCCGAAGTTCGCCACCAGCCCCGACATGAACACCCACCAGCACAGCAGCTCGTTGCCCAGCTGCACGCCCCCCGGCCAGCCGATCCGCCAGATATCCCGCAGGTGCGACGGCGAGAACCGCCACGACTTACGCGTGTTGAAGTCGCGGTCGAATGACCTCGAATAGAACGCCAGCATCAGAATGCCGAACTCGACCATGCTCCCCAGGACCGTGCCGATCGCGGCCCCGCGGACGCCCAACTCCGGCAGCCCGAAGTCGCCGAACACCAATCCCCAGGTCAGCGGGATATTCACAAAATTCCCCGCGATCGCCGCGACCATCACCATCGACGCCCTGTGGACGCCGTAGAAGAAGTGCCCCATTCCGCGGGCCGCGACCGTGAAGACCATCCCCGCCAGCAGGATCTCGCCGTACTGGGTCTCCATCGCCGCGACCGCCGCGTCCGCTTCCAGATTGAACAACCCGCGCATCGCGCCGGTGATCTGCTCCAGGAACACCGCCGCCGGCAGCATGATCAGGACCCACGACAGGAAAGTGATCCAGAGCGCGGCCCAGGCGTACGCGCCGCACTTCTCGGGCCGGCCCGCCCCGAGATTCTGCGACGCGTAGGTGTTCACCACGCCCAGCGCGCCGAACACCACCGACGCCATGACGAACGCCGCGATCCCGCCGTTGCCCACCGCCGCCAGCGCATCGGACCCGAGCCGGGACACGATGAGCATGTCCACGAACTGCATGACGACATACGACAGCATCGTCACCACGGCGGGCAGCGCGATGCGCAGCATCTCCCCGATCGGGTGCTCATCCCCCGGCGGCGGCGTGACCGCTCCCGCCCCGTCGACACGGGCGGCTTGATCCTGGATCTCGGATGACATGCTGTGTCCCTCTGACGCCCGCTCCGTGCAGGACCGGACAGTCTACCCGGAGGCCTCGATCCGGTGGCGGCACCTGCTAGCATGACGCGGATGAACGCGTCCAAAGACGCCAGCCCGACCGCGCCGGAGCCACCCCTCACCGGGGGTGGCCCGCTCGTCGACGCCGCCGACATCCCCGGCGCGATCGAGGCCGTCCTGCTGACCTCCGACCGCCCCGTCCCCGCCACCCGCCTCTGCGAGGCGCTGGCCCTCGACTCGGACAAGGGCGCCAGAAAGCAGGTCGAGGACGCGATCGAGGCCCTCAACGCCCAGTACGAGAAGACCGGCCGCTCTTTCCGTATCGAGTCGGTCGCCGGGGGGTACCGGCTGATGACCCTGCCGAAGTTTGCCGCGGTGGTCGCGGCCGTGCAGGGCATCCGCGAGAACGCCCGCCTCAGCCGCGCCGCTATCGAAACCCTCGCCATCGTCGCCTACCGCCAACCCGCGACCCGCGCCCAGATCGAGGCGATCCGCGGCGTCGCCTGCGGCGAGGTCCTCAAGACCCTCCTCGAACGCCGGCTCGTCACCATCGTCGGCCGCGCCGAGGAACTCGGCCGCCCGATGCTCTACGGCACCAGCAAGCAGTTCCTCGAGGCCTTCGGGCTCGCCTCCGTGCGCGACCTGCCAGCGATCGACACCGAACTCATGCCCGCGCCGAGCGTCGAGCCCAAGCCGGCCGAGGCCGAACCGGCCTGAAGCGCTCCATCCCGGCGCGGCGCTAAACTCCCCCCGTGCGAATCGACCGCAAATCTCGCATCGGCATCGGCGGGGTGCTCATCTCCATCGTCGCCATCCTGCTGGCGATGGGCGCGGTGAACTCCGGCAACAACCTGCTCGTCGCCGTGTTCGGCATCGTCATCGGCGCGATCATCGTCTCGGGCGTCGTCAGCGGGTCCATGCTCATGGGCGTCCGCGTCGAGCGCCACGCCCCGGCCCGCATGCGCGTCGGCGAGCCCGCCTTCATCGAGTACGACATCCGCAACGCCGCACGATTCTCCCACGCCTTCGCCCTCCTGGCGGGCGAGGCGGGGCCGGACGCGCTGCGCGCCTTCGGGCCCGCGGCGGCGTTCGTCGCCCACATCCCGCCGAAGTCCGACCGACGGACGCGCCTCCGCGTCGTCCCCCGCGCCCGGGGCGTCGTCCGGCTCGAGGGCGTCCGGGTCGCCTCGCGCTTCCCCGTCGGCTTCATGGAGAAGACGATCATCGCGCGATCCCCCGCGCAGATCATCATCCACCCACGCGTGGCGACGCTCCGCGCCGATCCCTTCGCCGAACTCTCCGGGCGCGCCCTGGACTCCTCCACCACACTCCCCCGTTCCGGGCGCGGCGAGGAGTTCTTCGGCGTCCGCGATTATTCACCCGGCGACCCCATGCGACACATCGCCTGGCGCGCCACCGCGCGCACCGGCGCCCTCATCGTCCGACAGCACACCGAGCCCCGCAGCCGCGCCCTCTGGATCCTCCTCGACGACACCGCCCCCGACGAGGACGCCGTCACACTCGCCGCGAGCATCGCCTGGCAGGCGTGCGAACGCGGCATGGTCGTCGGGCTCGCCAGCGCGACCCGCGGCACGCTCGTCGCGCCCGGACGCGGCGCCCGCCACCGCACGCTCGTTCTCGATGCGCTGGCCTCGATCGACTTCGACCATGAGAAGACCGCGCCGCGCCAGTGGCGGCCGCCGGGCGCCTCGCGCGCCGCCTGCATCGCCGTCCACGCGCAGGACGGCGCCTACACCGGCGCGCCGCACAGCGCCACCCACTTCCCCGCCGGCTCGCTGCGGCGCATGGAGCGCCCCGAAGGACTCACCGCCGACACGGAGGCCGACCGATGATCCGCGGCGACCGCCTCTATTTCATCGTCTCCACCGCCACCGTGATCTGGGGGCTGCTGACCTTCGCCGCCGCGCAGAGTTCGATCGCCACGGCGCTCGTCTCGGCGCTGGCCGTCGGCGCGGCGCTGTCGCTCACCAACGGGCCCAACGCCGGGCCCGCCCCCAAGTGGGTCACCAGCGTGCTGGCCCTGGGCGCGATGGCCTACAGCGTCGGCGCGGTCTTCACCGGCGACCCCGAGTCGATGGTCCTGCATGTGGCGCACACGATCGCGGTCCTGCAGGTCGTCAAGATGCTCGAGGCCCGCACGCCCCGCAACCAGGCGCAGCTCCTGGCGCTCTCGGGCATGCTCACCGTCGGCTCGGTGCTCACCAACATCGGCCTGCGCATGGGCGTCATGCTCGCGGTCTATGCGCCGATGATGCTCGCTTCCGTCATGCTCTTCCAGATCTACAGCGCCGGCCGCCGGGCGCACCGCGAAGAGGACGGTGACGCACTCGTCCTGGA
>CAZSLT010000013.1:0-8570 GCA_964607595.1 uncultured Phycisphaeraceae bacterium | reverse complement strand
CCCGTCGCTCTGACGCCCGCTACTTGAACGACACCTGGACCGTCGCGCCCTGGCCGGGCTCCGCTCCGTCGGGATCGTCGCGGGCCTCGGCATGGTCACGCTGGCCGCGGGCGCCTTCGTCACGCTGCCCCGCGGCATCCTCGACGAGCGCCTGGGCGCTGCCAACCCCACGCAGTCCGTCTCGGGGTTCAGCGATCATGTCCGCCTCGGCGGCGAGGGGCTTATCACCGACTCCGAGACCGTCGTGATGGATGTCCAGGTCCTCGAGCACGACGGCGAGGGCCGGCGCGACTGGAAGCCCACCCAGCCGGAGGTCATCCACCTCCGCGGCGCCGTGCTCGACGAGTACGAGCCAGAGACCGGCGTCTGGCGACGATCGCGCGACATCGCCCGTCACGACGACCGCAAGTACCAGAACCTCCGCAGCGTCATGCAGCTCTACAAGCCGCCGACATTGCCCGACACCTTCGTGCAGGTTGTCACCGTCCGCGACCGCTTCAGCGATCATCTCTTCGCGATGGCCCGCCCCACCTACGGCGGCATCATCTTCGAGCGGCGCGTCGACGAGTTCGTCTTCAACCCCGTCGACCGGACCTTCTACCTCCCCGCCCGCAAGGGGCTGCTCACCTACACCGTCCGCTCGGTGGTCGCCGACGACGACACGAACCCCAAGTCGCCCGCGTCGTTCCCGGTGGAGGAGGTCCGCGACCATGCGCTGCGCGTCATGGAGCGCGAGGGCGTGTCGCGCGACCCCGGCGCCGCCTCGACGCCGGACGACGCCGAGGTCATCCGCGCCTTCGAGCGGCACCTCCGCAACAACCCCGAATACGCCTACTCGCGCCAGATGATCGCCCCGCCCCCGGGACGCGACCCGATCGTCGCCTTTCTCGAGGAAACCAAGTCCGGCCACTGCGAATACTTCGCCTCGGCGCTGGCCGCGCTCTGCCGCAGCGTCGGCATCCACGCACGCGTCATCACCGGCTACGCCGGCTCGGAATACGATGTCGAGCAGGGCGCGTTCATCATCCGCGAGAGCAACGCCCACGCGTGGGTCGAGGCGATGACCGCCCCCGGACGCTGGGAGACCTTCGACCCCTCGCCCGTCGAGGGCGTCCGCTACGGGCGCTCGGGCCCGACCGGCCTCCGCGCCGTGATCATCAATCTCAACGAGTCGGTGCGCTTCATGTGGCTCAAGTGGGTCGCGGGGTTCGGCGTGCGCGATCAGGCGCGCATCTTCCGGGTCGAGGACGGCGGCCCCCTCGGCGTCATCAACCGCGTCAAGAGCGCCATGCGCTCACTCGGCCTGATGTCCGGCGACTCCATGCCCCGACTTACACGCCCGCGCCTCATCCGCGCACTCACCGCCGCGGCCGTCGCCTTCGTCGCCGTCGCCGGGACGCTCTTCGCCCTGTCGTGGCTGCTCTCCCGCCTCGGCCTGACGCCCCGACTCCCCCGCAGACTCCGGCGCGCCGGGCGCGACTTCGGGCTCTACTCGCGCATGCTCGAGGCGCTCGATCGCGCCGGGCTGGCCAAGCCCGCGGCCGTCCCGCCGCTGGCCTACGCCCGGTCGCTCGAACCCATCGACGCCGCGGTCGCTGAGCATGTCCGCGCCATTGCCAATTGGCACTACGAGTCGCGCTTCGCCGGCGCCGCCCTTAACGACGACTCCGCACGCGCCCGGCTCGATGCCCTGCGCAAGCGCCTGGCCACGCTCGGCTAGAGCGAATGCGACGACCCGCGCCCGATCTCACGCGGCAGCGACGCCCCGGACAGGTCCTCCGGGCCCATCGCCGTCACCGGGTCGATCTCCAGCACGCACTCCGGCCTGCCCGAAGCATCACGCGGCACGCGCACGCCCGCCTTCTCCAGCCACCGCGCCGCCCGCTCGGTCTGCAACGCCGCGCTGGACTCCGGTGAGTCCGCGCCCGACGCATTCTTGATCGGCGCAAACTCATCCACGCGGTCGGTCTCGTACACCAGCGACGCCTCGCACATCGGGATCGCGTCGAACACAAAGGTCTCCAGTTTCACCGCGTTCGGCTCCGCCGGGCTCACCGACGCGCCCGTCCGCAGGTCCACGAACGGCACCTTCTTCTCGGCGCGGTGGTACGGCAGCCCGAATCCCCCGCCCTCGGGCCCGCCCCGCCCTTCATTCAGCCCCGCGACAAACTCCACGCCCAGCGCGTGGATCGCGACATTGCCCGCGTTGAACTCGAGCGTCCCGTCGGCGCGCCGGCGCGACGCCAGTTCCGCCGGCAGATCCGAGTACTCGATCACGCCCACGCGCCCATCCACTTTCGCGAAGACGCCGACTTTCTCGCCCGGATCCGTCTTGGCGACCATCTTGCTGCTCATCTGCGCCGAGGAGTCCGGCGCGTGCGCGTGCAGCCCGAGGAACACCGGGTCCACCGCGCGGGCCAGCGGGTTGTCGATCTGGAAGTAACTGATGTGCCACACGCCGCGCCGGCGCATGTCCGCGATCGCCCCGCCCGTCCACAGCGCCCTGAGCGAACCCCCGTGCCCGTCCGGGTTCGTCGCGATCACCCCCGGCTCGGCCAGCAGCACCTTGCCCGTCTCGCGGTCGAACGACGGCACGACCCCCTGCGGGAAGAACGACACATCGGCGCGATCCAGCCCGAAATAGCCGTGCTGCTCGAAGAACGCGCGCGTCGGCGCATCGTTCAGGGGGCTGGTCATGATGTACCACGGCACGACCCGCCCCCAGCGCTCCTTGGCCGCGACCAGCCACCGCGACAGGCACCAGAACAGCGGGCGCTTCGTGACCGCCGAGCCGGGGTAGCAGCCCTTGGGCCCGTCGTAGCCCAAACGCGTGCCCTGACCGCCGGCGACCGTGAACGCCGCGACCTCGCCGCGGCGCAGCATCGCCTCGCCCAGCGCGCGGTACTCGTCCCGCTCCCAGGGCCGGCGCGGGTTCGTGTGATCGTTGGGGTATTCCTCCACCGGCTCGACGCGCGCGCCGCCCGGCGAGAAATCCGGCTTGGCCAGCACATACCGCTCGACCAGCGATGGGATCGACCCCAGGTCGATCGACGCGAGCTGCGCCAGCAGCCCGTCGCGCTGATCGAGCGTCAGCCCGTTCCAGAAAGTGAACAGATGGCCCTGGCCGGCGGCGTCGGCCCGGCGACGGAGGTCGCTCTCGGAATGACTCATGCTCATCATGGCTCGCGGGGTGCGACGAGTCGGGCGGATGGTCGCCGTCTAGACGCCCGGCTCCTCCGGCTGCGACCAGTGCTCGTCGAGATGGCGGACGATCTTGCCCGTCTCGACATAAATAACCTGCTCGGCGACATTCGTGCAGTGATCGGCCATGCGCTTGAGCGCCGCCGCGATCGTGTGCAGCGACAGCGCATAGTCCACCGACACCCGACCCCCCGCCAGCGACTCCTCGACCTCACGCAGGATGGCGCTCTCGAACTTCTCCGTCGCCGTGTCCGAGGCCAGCACGAGCTGCGCCGACTTCACATCCCGCGCCGCCAAAGCGCGGCAGGTCGTCTGCATGATCCCGATGACGCTGTTGGCCATGACGCGGAACCGCGCCGGCGGCGGGCCCTGCAGCGCCATGATCGCCTCATGACGCTCGGCGATCGACACCGCCAGATCGGCGATCCGCTCGAACTCGTTGTTCACCTTGACGATCGTGAGCACCATCCGCACATCGGACTCGCCCACGCTCTCGGCGCCGACCTCCGGCGTGCCGGTGTGCACCGCGCGGGTCAGCAGCCGGACGGCCTCTTTCTCGATCCGCACATCCTCGCGATCGATCAGTTCGTCCTCGGCGATCACCCGGTGCGCCTTGACGGAGTTCCGCTCCCACAACCCCTCGACCGCCTGCTCGATGAGCAGCAGCACACGACGCCCCTGCTCGACAAGGTCGGCATGGAGCGCGTTGGTCAGTTCGCGGAGTTGAACCGTCTCAGGCGACACGAAGCGTTCTCCTCCAACACGATAGCACGCCCCGGTATCATTGCGACTCACCACCACTCGCCGCCGGCCCACCGCCGCTCAGGAGCAATGCATGCCCTTCGATATCGAGTCCGTCCACGCCCGCCAGGTGCTCGACTCCCGCGGCAACCCCACCGTCGAGGCCGAGGTCTACCTCGCCGGCGGCGCGATGGGCCGCGCGATCGTCCCCTCCGGCGCCTCCACCGGCGAGCACGAGGCCGTCGAACTCCGCGACGGACGCAAGGACCACTACCTCGGCAAGGGCGTCTCCAAAGCCGTCCGCAATGTGAACGAGGTCATCGGCCCGGAACTCGCCGGCTTCGACGCACGCGATCAGGAACACATCGACGCCCTCATGCTCGCCCTCGACGGCACCCCCAACAAGCACAAACTCGGCGCCAACGCCATCCTCGGCGTCTCGATCGCCTGCGCCAAGGCCGCGGCCGAGGGGCTCGGGCTCCCCCTCTACCGCTACCTCGGCGGCACCGCCGCACGCACGCTCCCTGTGCCCATGCTCAACATCCTCAACGGCGGCAAGCACGCCGACAACACCGTGGACTTCCAGGAGTTCATGATCCAGCCGTGGGGCTTTGATGACTTCGACTCCGCGCTCCGCGCCGGTGTCGAGATCTACCACGCCCTCACGGGCGTTCTCCACGACAAGGGGCTCTCAACCGCTGTCGGCGACGAGGGCGGCTTCGCCCCGGACCTCAAAGACAACGAGGACGCCCTGCGGATCATCGAACAAGCCGTCGCCAAGTCCGGCTACAAGTGGGGCGAACAGATCTTTGTTGCCCTCGACCCGGCCACGAGCGAACTCTGGAACGAGGCCGCGAAACTCGGCAAGCAGGGCTACTGCTTCTTCAAATCCAGCAAGGAAGTCCGCACCAGCGCCGAGATGGTCGATCTCTGGGCCGGCTGGTGCGACAAGTACCCCATCCGGTCCATCGAGGACGGCCTGGCCGAGAACGACTGGGACGGCTGGGCCAAACTGACCGCGAAACTCGGCGACAAGGTCCAGATCGTCGGCGACGACCTGTTCGTGACCAACAAGAAGTTCGTCGAGAAGGGCGTCAAGAACAAGTGCGCCAACGCCGTGCTGGTGAAGGTCAACCAGATCGGAACGCTCTCCGAGACCTTTGACACGGTCAACTACGCCCACCGCAACCGCTACGCGTGCATCCTCAGCCACCGGTCGGGCGAGACCGAGGATTCGACCATCGCGGACATCGCGGTGGCGACCAACTGCGGGCAGATCAAGACCGGCGCCCCGTGCCGGTCCGACCGCAACGCCAAGTACAACCAGTTGCTGCGGATCGCCGAGGAACTGGGCGAGCAGGGCGTGTACGGCTCGAACACCTGGTGGCGCTGAGATTCAGTCCACTTTGGGCGTAGGGCTTGACCCGACGCAGCGTATCTGATCTACTGAACCCCCGCACCACGGGGGTTTTTTCATGGCTTACCCGCTCCACATCCTTCCGCTGTTTGTCGGCGGCATTGCTCTCGCGGCGCCCGTCGTGAGCGAGTTTGAATCGTCCGCCGAGGGCTGGACGGTTTCGGTCCGCGCGAGCAGCAATGCGTTCATGACCGAGGTGGGTTCGTACCAGCCGGACTGGCTGCCAACCGGGGGAGATCCCGGGGGCTGCATCAGCGAGGTGGACCCGGACTCGAACTGGAGTTTCCTCCGCGCGCCGGTCGCGTTCCTGGGCGACCAATCGGCCCAGTCCGGGCGAGAACTGCGGTTCAGCATCCGCACAACGCGGCTGGAGTTGGCCGAGGGCCGGTTGGTGATTCTCATCGGGCCGGGCGGGTTGGCCATCAGCCAGTTCACACCCGTCCCGACGCTGAACCAGTGGACCCGCCAGCGGGTAACCCTGAGCCCCGGATCGTGGAAGGCATCTTCCAATGGCACCGGAGCCGATGCGGACCAGGCGCGGATCGATGCCGTGCTTGCCGGGCTGGGCACGCTGCTGATCGGGATGGAGTACGGCTCCGACGCGCTCGAGGAAGTGGTGGCTCTGGACTCGGTCTATTTCGGCGTCTGCAACGCGGACCTCGCGCCGCCCTTCGGCACGCTGAACTTCTTTGATGTCTCGGCGTTCCTGAGCCTGTACAACGCCCAGGACCCGGCCGCGGATCTGGCACCGCCGTTCGGGCAGTGGAACTTCTTCGATGTGTCCGAGTTCTTGGCCGGGTACAACGCGGGCTGCCTGTGACATCGGCCGCCCGTACGATGAATGCATGACCGCGTCTCAGCCCGCTGATCCCGCCCAACGCCTCCGCGTCGTCGCCCGGCGACCGATTCATCAGGGCCGCTCGTACGACTTTGAGGAGTTGTCGGTGGATCACCCCGACGGCGTCCGTCGGACCAAGCCGATGGTCCGGCACCGCGGGGCGGCCTGCATCCTGCCCATCCTCGACACGCCCGCCGGGCCCGAGATCGTCATGGTGCGCAACGACCGGGTCACGATCGAGTCCATGCTGCTCGAACTGCCCGCCGGGGGGATCGACCCCGGCGAGGACCCCGCCCTCACCGCCGCCCGCGAACTGGAGGAGGAGGCGGGGTACCGGCCCGCCGAGGTCGAACTTCTGACGAGTTTCTACACCACGCCCGGCCTGACGGATGAACTGATGCACGCCTATGTCGCCCGAGGGCTGTCCTTCGTGGGTCAGCATCTCGAGCCGTACGAGGTGCTCACGGTGCACCGATTCCCGCCTGCGGAGATCCTGGACATGATCGATCGGGGCATCATCACCGACGGGAAGACCATTCTGACAGTGCTGCTCGCCGCCCGACGCGGCATCATCTGATTCGTCGGGGGCATCCTCGGGCCGCTTACGCGGTACAGCGGTGCGTGCCGCCGTCATCCCCTAACCTTGACCGCATGCCGCACGACCCGTGGAAGCAAGGCGTCGGGGGTGGAGGAGGCGGTCGGCCCGCGTGGGTCCGACGCGTCCTCGGCGACGGGGAAAACCCCCTGCGGTGGGGCGTGCCACTCGGGCGGGTCGCCGGGATCCGGGTGCGGCTGCACTGGCTGTTCATCGCCTACATCGCCGCCAGCCTGATCTTTACCCTGCCGCACAACCGTGCGGGCGTGGCGTTTGAGTTGCCCGCCCTGATCGCCCTGTTCGTGCTGGTGCTGGCGCACGAGTTCGGGCATTGCATTGCGTGCCGTCGCGTTGGGGGCGAGGCCGACGAGATCGTGCTGTGGCCGCTCGGCGGTCTGGCCCAGTGCCGGGCACCGCACGACTGGCGTGCCGAACTCTGGTCGGTGCTTGGGGGTCCGCTGGTCAACGCGGTGCTGCTTCCGCTGCTGGCCGCGGCGTGCTACCTGGCGACCCGTTCCTGGTCCGTCGCTCTGCCGAATCCTCTGGACCCGGTTTCCGCCTTGGTGGACCTCCAACGCCCCGACGGGACCGTGCCGTACTGGCTTGTCGTCCTCTGGTCGTTTCACTGGGCCAACATCGTGCTCCTGGTCTTCAACATGGCGGTCCCGATGTACCCGATGGACGGGGGCCGGATCGTGCAATGCGTGCTCTGGGCGAGGTTGGGGTACCACCGGTCCCTCTGGATCGCATGCCACATCGGGTTGGGTGCGGCCGTGGTGCTGGTGGTGGTGGGGGCGTTGGCGGCCGACGGCAAGATGCTGATGGCCATTGGCCTGTTCGGTGCGGTGGTCTGCTGGGCCGAGCGGCGGCGTCTGCAGTTCCTGGCGGGTGTCGAGCCGCAGGAACAGCCTGTCGCAAACACCCCTGAAATGGGGGGTGGCGACGACCCGTTTGATCAGGCCGAGGTCGACCGCATCCTGGCCAAGATTTCCGAGGTCGGGATGGGGGGTTTGTCCGGGTCCGAGAAACGCACGCTCAAGCGGGCCACCGAGCGCAGCCGAGAAACGGAAGGTCGGAAGGGCAATTCCGACCAATGACCCGGGAGCCGTCTCCGCGGGGCCACCGCCGAGACCGGGCCGAGGAGCGCCATGGGTATCTACGACCGTGACTACCAGAGGCCGCAGCCGCCGGGCAACCTTGCCGGGCGCATGCTGGGCCGCACCCCGCCCTGGTCGGTGAACACTTGGGTGATCGCCAGCAATGTGATCATCCACATCGTGGCGATGACGATCTTCTCGCGTCCGCACCCGTCCGGTGTTCCCAACGCGACCTGGTCGCTGCTGCATGAGTACGGCCACTTCTCCACCGCGACGGGGATGTTCTACCAGCAGGGCAACCAGTTGCACCTCAGCCTTGAAGTGTGGCGGCTGGTGACCTTCCAGTTCCTCCACTCGCCGGACAACATCTGGCACCTCGTGCTGAACATGTTCGGCCTGTGGGTCTTCGGCCCGATCGTCGAGGAGGCGTTGGGCCGCCGCAAGTATCTGGCGTTCTACCTGGTCTGCGGCATCGCCGGCGGCGTGATGTACATGCTGCTCAATCTGCTGGGGCTCATGCGCATCCCGCTGCCGGGGGTGCTGGACATCAGCCCGTTCACGCCGCTCGTCGGGGCCTCCGCCGGTGTGTTCGGCGTGATCATGGCCTGCGCCTACATCGCGCCGAAGTCCGAGGTGATGATCTTTGGTCTGATCCCGGTGCAGATGAAGTGGATCGCCTAC
>CAZSLT010000012.1:0-27976 GCA_964607595.1 uncultured Phycisphaeraceae bacterium | reverse complement strand
ATCGAGGCCGATAATCACTCGGGAAACACTGAAAAACAAGGCTGTTTTGGAGTTCGGTCCGGGCGCGTTTCCGCGCGTAAACCGCTGCGATCATTGATGTTGATGCGTGTGATCGGCGGGGCGATTTTCCAGTTCGGCACCGAGTCGCTCACAAGTCGTTGCGCGTCAGGCGCATGCGATCGGATCAACGCGCCCGCACCAACCCGGTGTTAATCTGGAGAAATTGTGTCCGGACCCGTGCCCGCGGTTCGTTCGTACCCGCGGTCTCCCTTCACATACTTCGTGAAGCCCATCCGCTCGAGGTTTGAGTCCGAAAGCCTTGCTTTCTCAGAAGTTGTGGAATGCCGCCCGCCGATCATCGGCGGCTGAATCACACGACGGACCGGTTGGCCGCTCTCCGGATGCCTGGTAAGCGGCGCCTCCGACATCGGCTGAACGACTTCGAAACGCTCACCGCCATCCCCGTTCTCAAGCACAACCTCGTAGACATAGACGGGCATCGTGTCTCCCTACAGCTTTCTACGGATGACGACACCGGTCTGGTCGTCCAACTGGGGGGCGCCGTGCGAATACTCCCGAACGGCACGGGAGATGGCATCCAGCCAGCCGTCCGCACTGGCCCGCGCCAAGGGATCCAGCGATCGCCTCACACCCGCCTCACCGAAGTGGCGGCCGGCCGCGTTCATAGCCTCGTAGTAACCGTCCGACAGCAGCAGAAACCCATCGCCGGGGCCGAAGCGGATCGGCGGGGTCTCTTCAAACTCGATGTCGGGGTCGATTCCCAGCGGCGGGGCCGAGCAGCTCTTGATGACTTCGATCGTCCCGTCGGCCCGGCGGACGATCAGCGGGGCTTGTCCCGCCGAGACATACCGCAACTCGTGCCGCGACGAGTCCAGCACGCCGATGAACGCGGTCACGAACCGCCCCGGCGGCAGATCGCTGCACAACTGGGTATTGATCTGTCGCGCCAGCCGTTCATGCTCGGCTCCCAGCCGCGCGGCCATCCGGATCATCGAGACCACCTGCGTCACGGAGATCGCCGGGCCGACACCGTGACCGGTCGCGTCGGCCATCATGATCAGGAGGTCCGCGCCGTCCGTGCGCGTCACACCGAGCGTCCGCAGATCAATCACATCGAACGAGTCCCCCCCGGTTTCGTCGGCGGGTCGGGTGCTCGCGGCGACCGTGTACCCGTCCAGTTCGGGCAGGTGCTCGGGCAGCGCGGCGAACTGAATGCTCCGCGCCAATTCCAGATCGGCCTCGAGTTTCCGGCGTGTGCGCTCGGACTCGAGCAACTGCGCGCGGCGCAGCGCGACCGCCGCCTGATTGGCCAGATGCACGGCGATGTGCTCGTCGAGCGCGGTGAACACCTCGGCGCCGCCGCCGGACTGCTTATTGAGGACCTGCGCCACGCCGACGAGTTTTTGTTCGTGGTCCTGGAGCGGGATGGTGAGGATGCATCGTGTCCGGAACCCGGTCGACTTGTCCACCGCCGGGTTGAAGCGGGGGACGGCGTAGGCATCGGGCGTGTTGATGATCGTGCGCGTCCGCCCCGCCTGTCCGATGAACCCGGAGTCGCCGCGGATGCGGAGATCGGTGGGAAGTCCGTGCGCCTTGGTCGCGAAGAACTCATCGGTCTCCGCGTCGTACTGGAACACGCTGGCACGCTCGGCGTGGAGCGTGTCGCGGAGCGCGTCGATGATCATCGCCAAGACATCGACCAGACTCGATGTTGACGCCAGTCGGTGCGCCACCTGCAGGATCGACTCGTAGGCGGATTGTGGGATGGGGTCGGTCATCGTCCGGCTTGCAAGCATATGCCCTGCCCTTTCGGGCGGGCGGGACCCGGTCAGGACGCCTCGAAGAGCGCCTCGACGAAGTGATCCGGGTCGAACGGCTCGACATCCGCGGGGGTCTCACCGACTCCGATGAATTTCACGGGCAGCCCGGTTTCGCCCTGGATCGCGATGACCACGCCGCCCCGCGCCGTGCCGTCGAGTTTCGTCAGGAAGATCCCGGTCACGCCGATCGCCTGGGTGAACTGCCGGGCCTGCTGGATCGCGTTCTGGCCGGTCGTGGCGTCGAGCACCAGCAGCACCTCGTGCGGCGCTCCCGGGATCCGCCGCGCGACCACATCGCGGATTTTCGTGAGTTGCCTCATGAGCGAGTCCTGCGTGTGGAGCCGCCCGGCGGTGTCAACGATCAGCACATCGACGCCGCGTGAGATCGCGGCCTCGGCGGCGTCGAACGCGACCGCCGCGGGATCCCCGCCCTGCGCCCCCCGGACGACCTGCACACCCAGCCGCTCAGACCAGATCTCCAGTTGCCGGACGGCGCCGGCGCGATAGGTGTCGCACGCGGCCAGCAGCACGGTCTTGCCCTGATCTCGCATCGCGTGGGCGAGTTTGGCGATGCTGGTGGTCTTGCCCGCTCCGTTGACGCCGGCCACCAGAATAACAGTCGGCGTCCCCGCCTCGGGCGAGAACCGAAGGGCGCGGTCCTGATCCGGCCACAGCATTTTGAGCTCGCGCTTGAGATGCTCGATGACCTGATCACCAGTCTTGAGCGTGCCCGCTTTGTAGTCGTCGCGGATGCGCTGGACCAAGCGCCGGGTCGTCTGGACGCCGGTATCGGCCTGGATCAGTGTGCGTTCCAGGTCCTTGATCAAATCTTCGTCGAGCCGACGCCCGCCGAGCAGCGATCGCAGCCCGCCGCCCATGGCCTGGCGCGTGCGATCCAGCCCCTTGCGCAGCCGTCCGAAGACAGACTTCAGCAACGCCATATCCGTCAGGCCTCCACCGACTCGGCGCCGCCGGGCTGCGGAGCGTCGGCCTGTGACTGCAACTCTTTCAGCGCCTTATCGAGCAACGCGTTGACGAACGCGGGAGAGCGATCGGTGCTGAACCGTTTGGCGAGTTCGATCGCTTCGTTGACCGCGATCTTCGGGTTGACGCCGCCCTCGGTCATCTCATCGAACGCGAGACGGATGATGGCGCGATCGACCGCGGGCATCCGGTGCGGCGGCCAGGCCGGCGCGACACGCCGCATGAACTCATCGGCCACCCGGCGACGCTTCCACGCCCGCTCGGCCGTTTCGCGGGCGCGGGCCCGTTCCGACGCGCTCAACGAGGTGCCCTCGTCCTGCATCGCGGCGTCCACCGCGTCGAGAGAGTCAGACGGCTCTGAGACCTTCGACTCGAGCTCGGCGTCCTTCTGAAAGAGGATCATCAGGGCTGCGGTTCGGATGTCGCGGGGATTCGGCACTCAGGGCTCGCTTTCAGCGCTCGGCGCGCGCCACGGGGTGCTGCCTCATGGAGCGGATCGTCCGGACGCAGGACAACGCGGCCTCCATCGCCTCGGCGCCCTTGTTGCCGTGGGTGCCGCCCGCACGGGCCTCGGCCTGCTCGGGGGTATCGACCGTCAGCACGGCCAGGCCGATCGGAACGCCCGTCTCGCACGCGACCCGCTGGATCGCCCCGGCCACAGCGTCGCCGATCACTCGGTCGTGGGAGGTCTCGCCCTTGATGATGCACCCGATGCACACAACCGCGTCGAATCGGCGGGTGTGGATCGCGTTCAGCGCCAGCACGGGGAGTTCGAACGCCCCGGGCGCCTCGAACACCTCGGCCGACCCCAGCGCGCCGGTGAGGCGGGTCAGGGCGTCCAACGCGCCGTCGCGCATTCGGTCGGTCACCCAGGCGTTGTACGCGCTGACCACCACCGCCACCCGGGGCGGGGTGTCCATGGGGGCGTGTTCGTGGGTCGCAGGGTTCATCGGGCCGGGGATGATAGGGACCGCGACACCCCCCGGCCAGACGAGCAACGGCGGGTAGGATCGGGCCGTGGGACGATCACCCCAGGAACCCGGGTCGGTGCGCCAACTCTCGCGATACACGATCGCGATGGCCGCGATCTGCGATGTCTGGTTCGTCGTCCTCTGGACCCGCTCGATGCCCGGCGAACACGACTGGGCCAGCCCGGCGCTCATGCTGTCGCCCCAATGGCTCGTGCTGTTGGGCTCGGCCGCGATGGCGCTTGGCATGGTCGCCTTCGGCGTCACCCTCAACGACCTCCTGGACATCCGGCGCGATCGGTCTCTACACCCCCATCGGGCGATCGCGGCCGGGAAGATCGCGGCGGAGATGGGCGTCGTGCTCGTGCTGCTCGCGGCGCTCACCGCCGTCCTGGGAGCCGTCACCCTGGGGACCGACGCGGTCGTGGTGTGCACGCTCACCCTCGTCGGCATCCTCATCTACAACGGCGCGGCACGCTTCAGCCCCGCGCTGGGACCGCTGGCCCTGGGGCTCGTGTACGCGTCCCACATGATGGCCGGCAATCCGATGCTGAGGTTCCTCTGGCCGGTCCTGCTGGTCATGACGCACACGCTGATCGTCGATGCGCTGGCCTATCGCCTGGCGCGACGACGCCCCCTCCTTAATGCGCACCGTCTGGTCATCGCGGGACTCGGCTGGTTGTTCTGGGCGTCCGTGCTGCTGGCGATCATGTGGGGCCGACAGGGAGTCCTGTGGCCGCAAGGGGTGGACATCGTCGCGGCGGTGCCCCCCGCGGCGCTGGCGGTGGGATTCGCGGTCTTCGCGTGGGGACGGTATGTCAAGCCGATGGAGCGCACGCGAGCCGCCGAGAAGCTCAAGCGGTACGGCTCGGTCTGGAACGGGCTCTACGCCATCGGATGGCTCGCCGGCGCGGGGCACTGGCGCGACGCATCGATCATCGGCGCCCTGGTCATCGCCGGCATATTGGGAATGCTGCTGCTGCGTGAGCTCATCGGGCTGCGCGAGCACCCCGTCGGCTACCGGCTGTAGACCTCAAACGAGCTTGAGGGCGTAGAACACGACGGTGAAGATCAGGTCGGCCATCACCACGGCCACGACGGACTCCACGACCGTCGCGGTGGTCGCCCGGCCGACGCCCGCGGCCCCGCCCCGGACGCGGAGCCCGTTGCCGCAGGCGATCAGCCCGATGAGCATGCCGAACACCAGCGCCTTGAGCAGGCCGGTGATGAAGTCCACGGGACCGACCTGCGCCAGCGTGTTCTTGAAGTAGGTCGTCCATCCGATGCCGAGAATGGTCTTGCTCATGAACGCCGCGGCCAGCACGGCCATGACATTCGAGAGCACCGCCAGGCATCCGAGACTGATGACCGCCGCGATGATCCGCGGGACCACGAGAAAACGCACGGGGTTGAGCGCGTGGGCCTCGAGGGCCTCGATCTCTTCGCCGACGACCATCGTCCCGATCTCTGCGGCGATGGACGCGCCGGCGAAGCCGACCATGACGATGGCCGCGATGAGCGGGCCGAGTTCGCGCAGCACCGCGACCGAGATGATGTTTGGCACAAGCTCGACCTGCCCGAGATTGTCGAGCGGCGGGGCCATCTGAAAACCGAGGATGAAGCCGACCGACCCCGACACCAGCGAGACAATCAGCACCGAGCTGACACCGATCCGGCAGATCTGCCCCACGATGGCGGCCCGCCCCAGCCGGATCCGGCGGTCCGTCAGCGACCGTACGATCCAGCCGACCGCGTCCCAGAGCAGCCACCACATCGCGCCGATGTGGGCGATGATGGCGGCGATCCGGCTTCCGATCGAGAGCAGAACCTGCACGAGCGCATCGCTCCTTCATGCGCCGGTCGCGCCGTCGCTCAGGCCGTCAACGCCTCTTCCGACGAGGCGGTGATCTTGAACACACGGTCGAGGCGGGCGATCTCGAAGATCGACTGCACCTTGTCCTGGAGGTTGCAGAGGATCACGATGGTATTGCCGCGGCGGGCGATCTGCATGGCCTCGACCAGCGTCGCGACTCCCGAACTGTCCATGTAGGGGACATCAGACAGGTCAACGACGAGGCGGGCCGGCTTGGATCGCAGCGCCTGGTGCAACGCCCCCTGCAATTCACGGGCGCAGGAGAGATCGACATCCCCGTGAGGGCGCAGCAGGACCGCGCCGTTCTTCGGATCGACATCAATCTGCATGGCGCTCACTCTCTTCCTGACAGCACGGCTGGACCAGTTTGCGCATCGAGAGCCGCATCCCGCCCTCGCTGCGCTTCTCGTAGGTCACATGATCCATGACCTGCTTCATGATGTGGACACCCAGCCCGCCGGGGCGGACATCCTCCAGATCGCGTCCGCGGATCGCCTCGGGGTCCACCTGCTTGGCGTTGTCCTCGATGACGATCCGGATGCCCTCGGCGGGCGACCCATCCGGCGCGGTCTCGGGGATCGGCCAGAGGCGGACCCAGATATCGCCATCGGAGCGGCGGTCGTATCCGTGGCGGATGACATTGCAGATGGCCTCGTCGACGGCCAGCGCGATGTGCGAGGCGCTCTTCTCGTCGAAGCCCAGCCGGCGCGACACCGAAAAGACGAACTCCCGCACGCCGCTCAGGTACCGCGCCTGGCTCAGCAGGTGAATCAGCACCGGCGCGCTCTCGGCGGTCGGGGCTCCGTTGGTATTCGGTTTCGGACCCGTCATGGCGATGGTACGGCCTCCGCGTCCGCGTCCGAGGATGGCGGATTGTACGGTTCATCGGCGGAATCGATCCCGGCGCTCATCTTCTGGCCCAGGTGGGTCTCCCGGTACCAAGCCTCCCAGCGGTCAGCCGCCAGCCGGCGATCGGGAACCGGAGCGGTTGCCTCGTATCCGAAATCCATCCCCGTCTCTCGGCGGAGCCGTCCGGACGCCACCATCCGGGCCGCCGGGTCATCGCTGTCGAGTGTCGCGATCAACTCGGCGAGGGTGTCTGAGTCGGCTTGGGCGTCATCCACGGCCGCGGCTCGGACGCGCATCCCCGGGTCCCGGGAGGCGAACCCGTCTTCCTCGCCAGGCAGCGCGCAGCCGCCTGGCAGCGTGGTCAGTAGAACTGTCAAGATCCCGCATACGCGTCGCACGCTGGCATCATATCGCCCAACCGAGGATTGACGCCCCAACTCGGGCGGGGATAGAGTCCGCGCTCGCACGCCCGACCCGGACAGGGAATCCCCGATCGATGACCAGACCCCCGCTGCCCCACGACGAAGTCGTCCTCGTGCTGGACTTTGGCGGGCAGACGGCACAGTTGATCGCGCGGCGCATCCGCGAGGCGGGTGTCCTCAGCATGCTCGTGCACCCTTCGACGCCCGCGTCGGAACTGGCCGCGTACCGGCCCAAGGGGATCGTCCTATCGGGCGGCCCGGCGAGCATCTACGACCCCGGTGCTCCGACCTTCGACCCCGGGGTACTCGAGATGGGCGTGCCGGTGCTGGGAGTGTGCTACGGCATGCAGCTCGCATGCAGCATGCTCGGGTGCGAAGTCAACCGGGCCGACCACCGCGAGTTCGGGCGGGCGTCGCTGCAGATCCACACACCGGGCGAACTGCTCCACGCGATTCCGACGCAGACGGCTGTCTGGATGTCTCACGGCGACCAGGTTCTCGGCGTGGATCATGCTTTCGAGACGCTCGCGTCGACCTCGACCTGCCCGCACGCGGCCGTGCGGCACCGCGAACGGGCCTTCTACGGCGTGCAATTCCATCCCGAGGTGACGCACACGCCCCACGGCGCCGAGATGCTCCAGAACTTCGTGTTCCGGGTTTGTCGTTGCCGGGGCGATTGGCGCATGTCGAACTTCCTCGAGCACGAGATCGCACGCGTGCGGGAGCGTGTCGGCGATCGGCGCGTGCTTTGCGGGCTCTCGGGCGGCGTCGACTCTTCGGTGGTCGCGGCCCTGCTGCACCGCGCGATCGGCGACCGGCTGACATGCGTGTTTGTCGATAACGGGCTGCTGCGGAAGAACGAGCGCCGCCTCGTCGAGGCAACATTCCGAGATCATTTCGAGATCGACCTGCATGTCGCCAATGCCGGCGACGCGTTTCTCGGCGACCTGGCGGGCGTCACGGACCCCCAGGAGAAGCGTCGCCGCATCGGGCACCGCTTCATCGAGGTGTTTAAGAGCGAGGCCAAACGCCTCGAAGCGACGCACGGGGCCTTTGCATTCCTCGCCCAGGGCACGCTGTACCCGGATGTCATCGAGTCCGGCCACGGCTCCACGGGCAAATCCCAGGGAAGCGGTTCAGGGGGAGCGGGCGGGGGCTTCTCGGCGAATATCAAGCTTCATCACAATGTCGGCGGGCTCCCGGAGGAACTGGGATTCGAGCTCGTCGAGCCCCTGCGAGACCTCTTCAAGGACGAGGTTCGGAAGCTTGGCGAGGTTCTGGGTCTGCCGGAGCAGTTGGTCTGGCGGCACCCATTCCCGGGCCCCGGTCTGGCGGTGCGGGTGCTCGGGGAAGTCACCCGGGAAGGTCTCGAAGTGCTCCGCAACTGCGACGAGATCCTTCTCGAGGAGATCGTCTCGGCGGGGCTCTACCGCCAGACAAGCCAGGTCTTCACGGTGCTGCTGCCCATCTCATCCGTCGGCGTCATGGGGGACGGCCGGACCTACGAACAGGTAGTCGCCGTCCGCGCCGTCGAAACCCAGGACTTCATGTCCGCCGACTGGTCGCGGCTCCCCTACGACCTGCTCGCCCGCGTCTCAAGTCGGATCATCAACGAGGTCCGCGGCGTCAACCGGGTCGTGTACGACATCTCCTCCAAGCCCCCCGCCACCATCGAGTGGGAGTGAGGCGCATGGAGACCGTCCGCATCGAACTCGGAGGGGGGGGTGAGCGCTCCTACAACGCGATTGTGGCTCCGGGCCTGCTCGAGCAACTCGGTCGGCGTGTCCGCGACTTGCTCCCCGATGCGCGAAACGCGTTCATGGTGATCGACGCGGGGCTGCCCGACCGGTTCGTCGAGCGTGCCGGAGCGTCGCTGACGGCGGCGGGGTTCACGGTAGCGGGCGCGGATGTCATCGCGGACGAGCGCGAGAAGTCGCTGGCCGCGTGCGAGATCCTGCTCGCCGAGATGGCCAACGAGCATCTGGATCGCTCGGATGTGGTGATCGCGCTGGGAGGCGGACTGACGGGCGATCTCGCGGGATTCGCCGCCGCGACCTACAAACGCGGGATCGCGCTGGTCCAATGCCCGACGACGCTCCTGTCGATGGTGGACGCCTCCGTGGGGGGCAAGACCGGCGTGAACCTGGTAACGGGATCGGGGCTGACGAAGAACATGGTCGGCGCATTCTGGCAGCCGAGACTGGTCCTCGCCGATCTTGACACGCTCGCCACGCTCCCGCCGCGTGTGTTCCGCGCCGGGTGGGGCGAGATGCTCAAGCACGGGCTGATCGCCGGCGAATTCGATCCGACGCTCGGCGCGGATACCGAGTCGGCGTTGACCGGAGATCCGGGCGATGGCCCGTCGCTCGGCCCGCTCATTGCTCGGAACATCCGGTTGAAAGCGGCCATCGTCGCGGGCGATGAGCGTGAGATCGCCTCCTCGTCCGTTGGCGGGCGGGCGCTCCTGAACCTCGGGCATACCTTCGCGCACGCGATCGAACCGATCCCGCACCTCTCGCCGTCGAGCCGACCGGGCGATGCGCCGCTTCTGCACGGTGAAGCCGTCGCGTTGGGTCTCATCGCGGCTGGGGCCGCTTCTACTGTTCTCGGATACGCCCCGGGGTCTCTGACCGAGCGTGTCCGAAACACAATCGAGCGCCTCGGCATCCGCACCCGCTTGCCCGACTTGCCCGACGATGCCTCGCTCCTCGACGCCATGCGTCACGACAAGAAGGTCACCGGGGGGAAACTCCGGCTGGTCGTCCCGCTTGGGGCCGGCGGGGCAAGGGTCATCGACTCGCCCCCTCCCGACGCGATCGTGTCGGGATGGTCGGCGATCCGGGCCTCCTGAAACCCCCAGCGCGCCCAATGTTTCAAGCGAATCGTGCGCGATCGTCCGATATGACCCGTGGACAGAGTGTGGAGCGGGCGGTTCCGGCGCGGTCCGGTGCCCCGATCTGTGTGTTTGGCCCGCCTTGATCGCGCCGCCGCACGATTGGAACCCTGCATTGCGAACCATCGCGGTCATCAACCAGAAGGGCGGGAGCGGCAAGACCACGACCGCCATCAATCTCGCCGGCATGCTCGCCCGGGCCGGACGGCGGACGCTGCTGGTCGATGTCGATCCCCAGGCCCACTGCTCGCTCGGGCTGGCGATCCCCGACGAACGGATCGAATGCCATGTCGGTGATGCCATGCTCGCCGATGCTCCTGCTCGGCTGGACCTGGACCGGTTCCTTTGGCATATCGCGCCAAATTTCGACCTGATCCCGAGTTCGATGCGGCTGGCGGCGCTGGAGGCCGCCCGGGGCGGGCTCGCCGGGCTGGAGGACCGCGACCAGCGGCTCTCCCGCGTGTTGGCGCCGCTGGCCGAGTCATACGAGTGGTGCGTGATCGACTGCCCACCATCGATCGGCCTGCTGACCTACAACGCGCTGCGCGCCGCTGGCGAGGTGCTGATCCCCGTCGAGATGGGATTCTTCGCATTGCACGGGGCCGAGAAGCAGATCGGAACGATCCGGGCCCTGCAGCGCCGGTTCGGCACGCTGACCCCCTACCGCGTCCTGGCGACCATGTTCGACCCCGAAAGCCCGCTTGCCCGGGACATCCTCCGTGAAACCGAGCGGCGGTTCGCCGAGCACCTCGTGCCGGTGACGATTCGTTTCGACCCGCGGCTCAAGGAGGCCGCTTCGATCGGGCAATCAATCGGCGCATTCGCCCCGACCTCTCCCGGCAGCATGGACTACGGAGCCCTGGCCGCGTGGCTGATCGAGCAAGGACCGCCCGAACCCATGGGGATGTCGTGGGAGCACGCCCCGCTTGATGACCTGTTCACACCCGGGCGTCCCGAGACGCCTTCGCCGTTGCTCGCGGCGGGGCCCCAGGTCGAACCCAAGGACGCCGGTTCAGGGATCATCAGCCGAGCCGCGGAACTTGCCTCGCGTGCCAAGGCGTTGTCGCGGCAGTCGGATCACCTCGACCACAAACTCCGGAGCGACCCGGTCGTCTCGCGATCGCTTCAGGAGTCGTCGGCATCGGCCGAGTCGGCGCCGCGCGAGACCGATCTCTCCCGTGTCTTCGGCGTCCGCCAGACCTCGCAGGGCGTGCTCTTCGTCCAGCCGGGCGGGCCGTACATGACCGTGTGCATCGCAGGCGATCACAACGGCTGGTCCGCCACGCAGACGCCGATGCGCTACAACCCGCATCTGGGTGTCCACGAGCGATTGCTGAAATTACCCGGGGGCGTGTTCCGGTACCGCCTTGTCGTGAACGGGCAATGGATGACGGACCCGTACAATCCGCGGGTCCAGCAGAGCCGGGACGGCGGGCTTGAGAGTGTCGTCGTCGTCGAACAGGATGAATGCTCGCACACGGGCGTCGAGGGACCGTCGCCCGTGCCCCATTTCTGAACGCCGGTGACTGCGTGGAGACGCGACCATGGCCCCGACCCGACACGATCTCACGGAAACTTTGACGCCCCGCCCTTCGGCACGCGGCGAAGACTTTGACGCGCTCGCGGACCTTTTTCTTGAAGATCGGCCTTCGCGTGCCGTCGCCAACGAGCCGGTGGCGACACCGCGCGCCGAACCGCAATCCAAGCGGGCCCAGTCCGCCACGCCGCAGTGCGAACTCGTCATCCCGGGCCACCTGCCGGTGCTGAGCGGGGCATGGGTCGTTCAGTTCGCATCAAGAGTCGCACGGGAGGGCGGCGTCCCGGTCGCGCTGGTGCAACTCGGCGCGGAACGGACCGCGATCCAGATCCTCTGGCCCAAAGCCCCGGACCATCGGCAAGAGCGCCGGGAGTCGCTGCGCGATGCGGTTTCGGAGGCGCGCCGGCTCGGCGTGCGCTGGCTGATCGCTACGGACGAATCCGCGTCGGGGGCGCTGCTCGGCGACTCCCGTCTGGAGGGTGCCTACTTGCTCACCGCTGCGAATGAGGCCGCGACCGTCGCGGCGTACCAATCGCTCCGCGCGCTATGGAGCGAACTCGACCGGCGTGGCGGCGCCCGGACTTTTCCCATCCGCTTGGCGATCGCGGGGGCGTCGCATGACGAGGCCGATCGCGTGTGCGCCCGGATCGCACGAGCGGCGGGTGCCTTCGCCGATCAGCGCGTCGAACTCGCCGCGGCCATTGAACGGGTGGGACCGACCCTTGCCACGCCGATCTTCGAGTCCGGCGCCCGGACCGACGCTTCGAGCCTGCTCGACCTCATCGAGCGTCCGCCCTCAGCGGGGGCCGAGCCGGTTCGTCTACCAACGCCGGAGATGAGCGTGCCGCGCACCCCGAGCCGAGTGGCAGGTCCCAGAGTGTCCGTTGACCGGCCCGTCGATCCCCTCGTCCGGCCGGATCGGACGCCTGAACTTCGCTTGGTTCCGCTGGTCGATGATCCTCAACTCCGGCCGACGCCCTTGCGCTGCCCGGACGCGCCGAGCGTGGAGATCGGCCTCGATGACTCCGGCGAGATCCATGTCCTCGTGAACGCCGGGGAGGAGTCGATCGATCGGGCGATCCGGGATGCGTTCATCGCTCGGGGCTGGCTCGAACGGCAAACGGGCTTGGTGCGATTGGCGCTCGGGCGACCCGGCGATGCGCCGCTCACCATTCGTACGCATCTTTTCGTCGCGTCTGGGCCGAGCGCGCGGCCTCTGCTCGATACCTCGATCCGCGTGCGACTGCTCAAGAGCGTGACGGCGCAGGGGCAGCAGTTCTGGCTCTGTGAACCGCTGAACTGACCGCCGCGCCGATCATTCAATATTCCGGGCCGGCCGCTCCGACTGGATGCTCGGCCCGTGGATGGGCGGGCTTCGCCTTGGCAGGGACGGCACGCGCTGGGGTGGAAGGCGGCGAGGCACCCGCGGCACGCGCAAACAGCAACGCTGCGCCCTCACGCATCTCGAACACCAGACTGAAGACCATCGGCACGAGCAGCAGCGTGAAGATCGTCGAGACGAGGAGCCCGCCGACGACGACGGCGCCCAGCCCGCGATAGAGCTCGGAACCGGCGCCGGGCGCGATCACCAGCGGGAGCATGCCGCCGACGCTGGTCATCGTGCTCATGAACACCGGACGGACACGCGTGCGCACGGACTCAGCGATCGCACGACGCGCCGGCAGCGGCTCGCCCTCGGGCACGCCGCCGCCGCGATCCAGACCCATCAGATTCAACGCCTGGTGAACGATGAGAATCGCGTTGTTCACAACGACGCCGATGAGAATCACGAAACCGAGCATCGTGAGCACATCGAGGTTCTGCGCGGCGATGGTCGGGTCCGTCGCGGTGATGTAGTGGACGATGCTCAGCCCGGCGAACCCGCCGACGATGGCAAGCGGCACCGTGAACATGATGACGAAGGGGTACAGAAAGCTCTCGAAAAGCGCCGCCATCAGCAGGTAGGTGACGATAATCGCCCAGACAAATCGCGCGGTGAGTAGTTCAGGATTCACACCCACCCCGTAGGCCATGGCGCCGAGGACCGCGGCGAACAGCGCCAGCCCGACACCGCCGAGGATGAGCCGGGGGTCTCGCCGCGATAAGAACCGCACCCCCGCAAAGACGATCGCGGCCACGCCAGCCGCGCCCAGCAGCAGCGTGGAACCGATGAGCGCACGCTGCCACCCCGCGCGGGCGTGCGCCGGGTCCGGTCGCGGACCGAGAAGCGCCGCGCGAACCTGTTCGAGCTGCGCGGCCGTGCCCTCGAGCCGGACGCGCATCGAAGAATCAATGAGCCCGGCGGCGCGGAGCGCGCCGAGGTACTTCTCGTCGAGCTCCCGCATGACCTGCTCGACCGGCTCACCCGGCGGCGGACGCACGGAAACAATCACGCTCGGCAGCTCCTCGATCCGCAGGATCGACTGCGGGGCCGTGGCGCGCTGCGCCGAAACCACGCTGTCGACCGGGACAATCGGCCCCCGCGGCGTGGCGATCGGAACATCGGCGAGTTGCTCTTTATGAGCGAGGCGTCCGCCCTTGGGCAGAACATTGATATCGATCGTGTCGGCCGCGTCGCGGTAGTCGCCCGCGAACACGCCGTCGAACATCGCCCGCACCGCCGTGCCGACGGCGGCTGTCGTCAGCCCGAGTTCCTGACCTGTGCGGGTGATCGTGATCTGCCACTCCTGCTGGGGCAGGTTGAAGTTGCTCGGCGCGGTGTTGACGCTCTGGAAGCCGTATTTCGGATCGCCGCCGACCGCCATGAACAGCGCGTCGGCTGCTCGCTGGACACGCGGCAGGTCGGTTCCCGAGATCTCGATGTCCACGGTGTTGCCCGCGCCGAGGCCGCGTCCGAACAACGATGACTGGCTCGCGCCGCCGTAGGAGTCCGGCACGCCGCTCATCGCGCTGGAGAGGAGCGTGCCCACCGGGATGACGACGCGGTCATTGGTGCTCGTGGCGCCGCAAAACATGCCGCCGCCGAATGAGCCGATGAAGAAGTTCTCGATTCCGACGGGATCGAACGGCGGGGTGGGGATGAGTTCGCCTGTCTTCGGGTCCCGCCCCGGAGATCGGGGGATGGGGGGCAGCGCCGCGATGGCCGCCTCATCGTCCGGATCGACCGAGACATACTCCCCGACCCGCTCCTCGATCCCTCGCGCGATGATCTCCATCTGTTCAACGGAGTACCCCGGCGGGATGAGCAGACCGCCGAACACCAGGTTGCGGTTGCCCGCGGGCAGGTAATCCATCGGGGGCATGAGCATCGCCGAACCGATGATGCTCAGCACCGTCAGGGCGATGATGAACGCGGGGCGCACCGTCCATGCGCGCCAGCCGGTCAGAATCCAGTAGAGCCACCGACTCAACTCGCGGTTCAACGCGCCCATCAGCGGGGCGAGGCCGAACAACGACTGGAACGCGCGGCCGACGCGCGACCCGGCCTCGTGGGAGGCCGGCAGCCATTTGGCGCACGCCGCGGGGATGACCGTGATCGAAACGACGAGTGAGAGGACGACCGAGGCGACAATGGCAAGCGAGATATCCCGGAAGAGCTGCCCGGCCTCCTCCTGAATCGTCAGCACAGGGATGAACACGGCGACTGTTGTGAGCGTCGAGGCGAGCACCGCGCCCCAGACCTCTTTGCCGCCGTCGTACGCGGCACGGGCGGCCGACTTGCCCATCCGCCGGTGCCGGTCGATGTTCTCAAGCACCACGATCGCGTTGTCCACGACCATGCCGACCGCGAACGCCAGACCCGCCAGGGAGATGACATTGAGCGTCCGGCCCATCGCCAGCAGGATCAGGAAGGTGCCGACCACCGAGATCGGGATCGCCAGCGAGATCACGCCGGTCGCAACGAACGATCTCAGGAACAGAATCAGCACGAACGCGGCGATGAGGCCGCCGATCCAGAGGTTGCCCGTCACGAGCGACACGGCCGAGTCGATGTAGATCGTCTCGTCGTACACCTGGCGCAGCCGGAGGTGCGGCCCGACCTCCGGATGCAGCCCCGGCAGCACATCGCGCTTGGCTTGCTCGAGCCGATCGCGTAGGCCGGACATGACCTCCATCACATTCGACCCTGTGCGGCGCGTCGCGTTGATGGCGATCGAAGGGTATCCCATCGAGCGCACGAAGCCGCGGCGCTTCTCGTGCCCCATCTCGACCTCGGCCACATCGCGTACGAACACCGGCCCCGTGTCGCGGTACGCGACGACCGTGTTCAGGACATCGTCGATGGAGCGGTACTGCCCCATGACACGGACGCGGTAATCGCGTTTGCCCTCCGAGATCGAACCCGCCGAGACATTGGTATTCTCGCCGCGGATCGCCGTTAGAAGATCCTGGTGTGTCAGCCCGCGCTGCGCGAGCTTGAGATTGTCCACGAGCACACGCACTTCCCGCTCGCGACCGCCATAGACATTGATCTCCGCGACGCCCTCGACGCGTTCGAGAAACGGCTTGAGGTCGCGGTCGATCGCCTGTTCGAGCGTGGCGATATCGAAATCCGGGAAGTTCGCGGCGTACGCGGGGTCGACATCGATGATCACCCAGGCGATGGCGCTTTCGGTGTCGCCCTCGGTGGCGGTGATCGTCGGTTCGTCGACATCATCGGGGTACTCGGGCACCTGCCGCAGCGCATCCGAGACCTCCTGCAACGCCCGCTGGATATCCGTCTCGATAAAGAACTCGAGGGTGATCTCGTTCCCGCCCTCGTTGCTCGTGCTCTTCATCGACTTGAGGCCGGCGAGCCCCTTGAGCTGCTCCTCCTGCTCTTTGGTGATCTCCTCGATCACCTCTTCCGGGCTGCGCCCGGGCCAGGTCGTCGCCACGCGGATGATCGGCCGGTCGACGGTGGGCGTGAGCTGAATCGGGATCGCCCCGACGCCGATCAAGCCGAACATCACCACGAGGATGACGCCGACGGCGACCGTCACGGGCCTGCTGATCGCGAAGCGAACGATGTCCATGCGTTAGTCCCCGGAACCCGCGCGCGCCGTCGGCGCGCCGGCGTTGTCGCCGATCGGGGCGAGTGCGGCCCCCGGATAGAGGCGTTCATTGCCCTCGACGACGATCATCGATCCATCCCGCAGCATCGGGGAGCGGACCGCGAATCGATCGCCCACAGCGAAGTCGATCTCAACAGGCGCGATCGCCGCGATCCCGCCCGCGTCGAAGTAGACATAGGACCCGGCGTCGTTGCGCAGGACACCGTCCTTATGCACCGTGAGCGCGGGCTCGGACCCGCCGGTCGGCACGATGCCCACGATGCTCATGCCGGGCAGCAGGGCGCCGTCCTCATTGGCGAGCCGCACGCGCACCGGGAACTTGCGTCCCAGAGCGTCGCCCTGCGCGAGAATCGCCTCGACCGTCCCCTCGGTCGTGAGGCCGATCGCTGTCGCCACGATCTGCACGGTCGTCGAGGAGTCGGCCCGGATGGCCGGCAGGTACTGCTCGGGGACATCGAGCCACGCGTCGATCGGCGAGCGTTCGATGATCTCGACCACCGCGTCGCCCTCGCGGACCCACTGCCCGATCTCCGAGACCTTGGAAACCACCTGGCCCGAGTATGGAGCGGTGATGACCGTCTCGCCCAGCATCCGGCGCGCGTCGGCCACGACCGCTTCGGATGCGCCGACCTCGGCGCTCGCTTCCTCCAGCCGGGCCTCGGCCCCGGCGAAGTCCGTCTCGCGATCCTCGAGTTCGGAACTGAACGCGGCGTCGCCCTCCTGCATCTGGCGGGTCCGCTCCAGATCCCGCCGAGCCCGCAGGAGCTCGGACTTGCGGGCTGACTCCAGCCCCTTGGCCGCCCTGAGGTCCGCCTCGGCGCGATTGAGCTCGATGGTCGCCGACTCATCATCAAGGCGTGCCAGGACCTGCCCCTCGGTCACGACATCCCCCGCCTCGACGAGCATCTCGATCACGAGCCCGTCACGCTCGGAGGCGACGCGGGAGCGCCTCGTCGGGGCAAGTTCTCCTGTGACCCGTCGGAGCGGCTCCACGGACTCGATCCTCGCCGCGTCCAGACGCACCCGTGCCGCGGGCGGTCCATTTTGCGCCAGGGCCATCGCGCCGGCGATCACGAGCATCGCGGCCGCGCCGAGAATAAACTTCCGATGTGTCGCCATCACTCGTGCTCCACGGCCGCTGACGATTGGGCCGCGCCCGCGGCCGACTCGTCAAAGGCCTTGAGATTCTTCAACATGAGATCGAGCCCGGACTCCAGCGCATGGACCCGGTCGAGGTCCATCCCCGTCCGGAGTTCACTGGACACCTCCGCCAGAAGGACCGTGGCCTCTTCGATCGCGTGACGCCCCGGCGCGGTCAGTTCCACGAAAACCGAGCGTCCGCCGCCGGTCCTCGATCGCCGCCGCACGAGCTTCTGCCTCTCGAGCATGCCCACCATCCGGCTGACGGCCTGCGTGCTGAGCGCCAGTTGTCCGCTGAGCCAGGTCACCGTCGGCGGTTCGCCCGCAGACTCGACACGCTTCAGGAGCATCAGGCGGGACGCCGTCAGCCCGCCCGGAGCCAGGACGCGGTCCGCGACCCGCATGAGCGTGTGATGCAGGGCGCAGACGCGCGCCACAAGCGGATCGGCGCAACCGTCAACGGGCGCGCCGCACAACGGTGCGGCGGCGCGGCGGCGGTCCGGAATGGTCGCGGTCGGCGCGGGCATGGGCCCAACCGTAGGAGGGGTCCATGCGGCAAGTCAACATGTTTACTCGCGCGTTGACAACCGGCCGGTCGTCAACCGAGTTCCGTACGCGGACGAGTCACGCGGACTCTTTACGCTTCACCCGGATCTTGTCGAGGCGCGGGCCGTGGATGATGGCGTCCCGATCAAGCACGAACTCGGCGCCGTCGGCGTCGGCCTCGGGCAGGTCGTAAAGCATGTCGAGCATGAGCTCCTCGAGCACCGCCCGCAGGCCTCGGGCCCCGGTCTTTCGCATCAGTGCCCGGCGGGCGATCTCCTGCAGTGCATCGGTGGTGAAGGTCAGCTTCGCGCCCTCGAGCGAGAAGAGGTACTCGTACTGGCGGGAAAGCGCGTTCCGCGGCTCGGTGAGCACCTGCATCATCGCTTCCTCGGTCAGCGGCATGAGGGGCGTGATCACCGGCAGACGCCCGACAAACTCGGGAATCATGCCGTATTCGATCACATCCTCCGGCGTGACCTGCGACAGAACCTCTTCGGTGTCCTCGCGGGTGTCGTTGCGGACGGTCTCGGCCGCGAAACCGATGCGGCGCTGGCCGATACGGCGGCGGATGATCTCTTCGAGCCCGACGAAGGTCCCGCCGCAGATGAACAGGATGTTGGTCGTGTCCATCTGGATGTACTGCTGCTCGGGGTGCTTGCGGCCTCCCTGGGGCGGCACATTGGCGATGGTGCCTTCGAGCATCTTGAGCAGCGACTGCTGCACACCCTCGCCGGACACATCCCGGGTGATCGAAACATTGCCGGAGGTCTTGCCGACCTTGTCGATCTCATCGATGTAAATGATGCCGCGCTGCGCGGACTCGAGGTCGAAGTCGGCGGCCTGCAGCAGTTTGAGCAGCAGGTTCTCGACATCCTCGCCGACATACCCCGCCTCGGTGAGCGAAGTCGCGTCGCCGATCGCGAACGGGACATTCAGCACGCGGGCGAGCGTGCGGGCCAGCAGGGTCTTGCCCGACCCGGTCGGGCCGATGAGCATGACATTCGACTTGTCGAGTTCGACCGGTGCCTGCTCGTTATCGAGCTGGGCGAGACGCTTGTAGTGGTTGTGGACGGCGACCGAGAGGCCGCGCTTGGCAATGTGCTGGCCGACTACATACTGGTCGAGGAATTCCTTGAGCTGCCGGGGGGAGGGAATCGCCCCGAGCGAGGGCCGGCCGCTGCTGACGCGCCGCCGCTCCTGCTTGAAGATGTTCTGGCAGAGGTCGGTGCAGTTGCAGCAGATGTAGACATCGTTCGGGCCTTCGACCATGGGGCCGACCTCGCGCGATGTCTTGCCGCAGAATGAGCAGGTGGTCACGCGTCGGCCGCGAAACCCACTACCGCCGCCGTCGCCCGCCTCGCCCTCCCCGTTCGGTGTGCGGGGGGGACCGTTGTCGTCGTTGCGATTCTTGGCCATTCGACTCCTCGAGGCATGGGAGAACAGATCGCGTCGCACCGACGAAGCAACGCAGCGAAGATTGTATCGTCCCGCGCGCGGTTGATCTTCCCAAACCACGCTTCATCACGCGGGTTTTTGAGTCTGTCGCGTCGCCGGACCGCACAATCGCCCTCACAGACCGCACCGTCACCTGATAATCCCAGACGGACCGGGAGCTTCCCCGGATCAGGCGGGCACGCCCGCGGGGCCGGTGTGGTCGTCGTCCGGGTCCTCGTTATCGCCGTCGTCGCTCGTGTCGGGCAGTGGTTCGCCGGTCAGGTCGAACCCCGGCGCGGCGCTCAGCGCCCCGTCCGGCCCGATCCGGCGTCGCGGCCGCTTCTGCGTGGCCGATGGCTCGGCCCGGCCGATCAGGGCGTCGCGTGCGATCTCGTACTCCTGCTGAGAGATCGCGCCCGAGTCGCGCAGCCGCCGCAGGCCATCAAGCTCGATCGCGCTCTTCTCTTCCTTCGAGGTGTCGATGAGCCGACGACGCGCCATCGAGATGATCACGCCGCCGACGACCACGATCACCGCGACGACGAGCAGCAACGGCAGCAGGCGCAGCAGCACATCAGCACTCGAAGACTGGGCGAGCGACATCGCGCCGTGAATCGGGGAGGCGATGTCGTGGTTGGGCTTCATGTCGGGGCATCGTCGCGTCGCGGTGCCGCGCGGGCATTACTCGACAACCGCGACTTCGCTCAGCGCGTCCTTCTTGGAGACGCGCTTGTTGTACTCTTCCACGGGGACCTCTTCGACCTTCGCCTTGGCGACCAGCGCATCGAGCGTCTTGTGCTCGCGGATCTGCTGCGCCAGAAGGTTGAGTTTGCCCGCCTTGTGCAGTTCCTCGGCGAGTTTGTCCGGACGCATCCCGCGCTGCGCCGCCATCTGCGTGATCCGCCCGTTGACCTCTTCGGGAGTGATCTGGACTTGGTTCGACTCCGCGGCCTTGGCGAGGATGAAGAACAGCTTGAGGTCCCGACGCGCCGACTCGTCCGAGGTCCGGCGGACCTCCGCCATCCGTCGCTCGATCTCGGCGGGGCTGACGCCGCGGTACGACATCTCCATGTGGCGGCGCTCGATGTTCGCCGCGGCCTGCTTGGAGGTCACCCGCTCGGGCAATTCCATCTCGGTGTGATCGACCAGATGCAGGGCCACCTGCTGGCGCAGCGCCGCCTGCTGCTCGAGCATCGCACGCTGATTGAGCCGCAGCGTGACCATCTCGCGCAGCTGCTTCTCCTCGGAAAAGCCCAGAGCGCGGACGAGTTCGTCCACGGCGATCGGGATGATTCGCTCGACGCGGTCCACCTCGTACTCGATCGTGATGTCGGCGTTGCGGACGCGGTCGTCCTCGTGGTTTGCCGGGCCCTTGGTCTTGATCTTGAGGACATCTCCGGCCTTCGGCAGCCCGGCCTGCGTCGCGAAGTCATCGACCAGCACGCCCAGGATCGCGCCCTTGCCGTCCGCCGACTTGTCGGGGATCTGGATGACCGCGCCCTCGATGTCAAGGATCGTCTCGTCGCCCTTCTTCATCACGCCGCGCCCGATGCAGTAGTCGCCGGGGGAGGCCTTGTCCTGGGTCTCCAGCCGGCCTTCATTCAGGCAGAGCTGTTTGATCTGGCGGGTCGCCATCTCTTCGGTGACCTCGATGACGGGCTTCATGATGGTCATGCCGTCGGTCTTTGGCATCTCGAACGACGGAGGGACATCGACCTCGACCGTGAACGAGACCGGCTTGCCGCGTTCGAGCTCGATGTTATCCAGATCGCCGACCGGCTCCGGCTCGCCGAGGACGACGATCTTGTTCGACTGGATCGCATCGCTGTACGACGAGGAGATGAGCTGCGAACGCGCCTCGTTCTTGAGATGAGCGCCGAACTTCTTCTGCACGATCTGGCGCGGGGCGTGCCCGGGGCGGAAGCCGGGCAACGCGGCCTGAGCCGACATCGCGTCGAGCATCTCGTCCATCCGCTGGGTCACCATGTCCGCCGGGATCGAGATTGTGATCCGCTTGCGGCTCGGTCCCACATCCTCGATCTTGACTTTCTGGCTGCTCTTCTCGGCGGTCTGGGCCATGGTCGGCGCTCTCCACCCCTCGTCGGGGTTCAATTCGGCGTGGTTTGCCCGCCCGAGGCGGGCCGGGAAGGGTACCCGCTTTACGCGGACCCGCCAACCCTCCGGCCGAACCGTTTCCTGGCCGAACACCCGGATGCACGAGGGATTCGCGCCGCCGGGTCGGCGATTCCCGCGTCGCTATGATGTCGGCCCCCGACAGGCCCGTACGAATTTGCATCACTCAACCTCCGCACCAACGCCGGAGTGGCGGAACTGGCAGACGCAGCGGATTCAAAATCCGCCGCCCGAAAGGGTTTGAGGGTTCGACTCCCTCCTCCGGCACTGATGTTCAGACCCCGGGCCACCGGCCCGAACCCCTCACCCGACCACCAATCACCAGCCAACGGAGCACGATCATGGATCCCCAGGAGCAGCAGGTACACATTCGCATCGACGAGTCGAAGATGGGGACCACCTACGCCAACACCATCCGTTCCGGCACCACCAACGAGGAACTCGTGCTGGACTTCGGCGTGAACCTCCCCGTCCAGAGCGGCGCCAAGAAGGGCGAGCCCATGCAGATGGTGTTCTCCGTCGGGTCACGGGTCATCGTGAACTGGCCGACCGCCAAGCGGCTGCTCGGGAGCATCCATCAGGCCGTCGCGGCCTACGAGCAGGCCTACGGCACGATCGACCTCAACGGACCCAAGCCCAAAGAGCGCTGATCCCGCTCAGAGCACCCGGCGCGCCCGCGGGTAACTCCCGAGCACGACAAGATCCTTGCAGTGCCCCTGCGCTTCGGCGAAGGCGGCACGCATCTTCTCGTCCTCGCGGTGGCCCTGCGCATCGACGAAGAAAGTGTACTGCCAGTTCTCGCGCCGGCTCGGCCGCTTGTCGATGTGCGAGAGATTCACGCCGCTCCGCTCGAACGCACTGAGCACGCTCACCAGCGCGCCCGGCTTGTCGGGGGTCGTGAACATCACCGAGGTCTTGTCGTCGTCCGAGGGCCGCGCCTGCTGACGCGAGATCACAAAGAACCTCGTCACATTGTTCGGGTCGTCCTCGATGTCCGCGAACAGCATGTTCACACCGTACAACTGACCGGCCAGCTCCGACGCGATCGCGGCGCTGCCGCACGCCGGGTCCCGTTCGCTCTCCTCACTGACCATCTGCACCGCACGGCTCGTGCTCGTCGCCGCGATCTGCTCGGCGCCGGGGTACTGCGTCGCCAGCCAGTCGCGGCACTGGCTGAACACCTCCGCCTTCGAGTAGATCCGCTTGACCTGGCGCGGCTCGCAGTTGGCCAGCAGCGCGTGCCGCACCGAGAGCAGCACTTCGGCGTAAACGCTGATCGCGTTGCCATGATCCATGAACGCATCGAGCGTTTCGACGATGCCGCCGCCGAGCGAGTTCTCGATCGGCACCAGCCCGTAGTTGCAGTGGCCCCGGACGACCTCGGTAAAGACGCCCCGGACCTCATGAACATCCTCGAAACTCACCGAAGTCCCGAAGTGCTTGACCGCCGCCTGATGACTGAACGACCCCTGCGGCCCGAGGTAGCCGATGCGAAGCGGGTGCTCCAGCGCGAATGAACCGCTCATGATCTCACGGTACACCGCCTCGATGGTACGGTCCGAAAGCGGCCCGCGATTCAGCCCGAGCACCTTGGCCAGCACTTCCTGCTCGCGGTGGGGCGCATAGATCGGGATCCCCGACCCCCGCTTCAGCCCCCCCACCTCTACGACGAGCGACGCCCGCTCGTTCAGCAGTTCGACGAGGCGATGGTCGATCTGGTCGATGCGCAGGCGTAGCGCCGCGAGCGTGCGCCTCGCGTCGTCAGACTCGGCAGAGAATGTCGCCGGATCGGTAGCCATGGCGCTCCGTTGAAATCGTCAGGATCGGACGGCGAATGAATCCGGGCTCCCCCTTCCCGGGCCGCCGCGATCCTACCCGACCGCTTCTATAGTCTCCCGCGTGCCGTTCCCCCGCGCCCCCGAGTCGCCCATGGACCCAAGTATCCAGCAGCCCATCCATGACGCGGTCCAACAGGGCTTGGACTCCCTGCCACTTTCGACGCATTCACTGGTCTTGGCCGCGTTCATCGCCGGGGCGGTCATGTGGCTCTTCGGCCGCCACATCCTCCGGATGACATTCGTCCTGATCGGGATGGCGGCCGGCGGGCTCGCGGCGAGCCTCCTGCTGCCCGCGCTCCAGATCGGGGTGCCCCCGGTTGTCGGCATCATCATCGGTGCGGCCCTCGGAGGGGTCCTTTCCTTCGTGGTCTTCCGCGTGACTGTCGCGTTGTGGCTCGGCGCCCTGGGGGCGATTCTCGGCGTCAGCATCTGCGCTCTGGTCATCGGGTTCTCGATGCCGGAACCGCCGACGGGACCGCTTCTGGGCGATGAACTCCTGCTCGAAGGCGTCCCTCTTGTGGACTCGACTCCGGCGGAAACCGACGAGAATTCTGGGTTCGACGGCCCCCCCCTCGAACTCCCCGACGCCGCGACACTCGCCGACGAGCGGATCCGCGCCTTTGTGGACCACCTCGTTCAGGAAGCGCGGACGGCGTGGTCGTCGATCCCCTCGGATCAACGGCTGAAACTCGTCAGTTCGGCCCTCCTCGGCCTCTCGCTGGGGGCGATCATCGGGTTCATCGCCCCCAAGCGTTCCTCGGCGGCACTCACCGCGTGCGTCGGCTCGGCGGTGATCATCGGCTCGGGGCTGTGGCTGGCGTCCGCCGCGGGTCTTGAGCCCCCCCGCATACCGCTGGCGGTCTGGGCCATGGTCTGGATTGTGTTATCGGCCTTGGGAATGAAGGTCCAATTGATGGGGTCGCGTCGCAAAGCCGATAACGACTGAGCAACGCCCCCTCACTCATGGGACCACAGACATGTTCATTCTCAACGCACTCACCTCCGTTTTGGCTCAGCCCGCCGACAGCTCCAGCACCATCACGATGGGCGGCGAGCAACTCGACACCGCCGCGCGGGAAGCCGGCGCGGTTCTCTCCGACACCGGCGAGAACGCGATCGGCGTCCTGAACGAAGTGCTCCGCACCCAACTGGATGTACTGAACCACCCCGCGGCGCTCTCGGAGATGGTGCTCCAGATCAATGTCGTCTGGGCCGCGATCTTCGTGACGATCGGGTTCCTCTGCGTGATTCACGGCTACAAGTGGCACAAGACGGTCATCCTCGCGCTGGCGGGGATGCTCGGCGTGTGGGCCGGGCTGACGATCGGACAGCGGATCGGCGAGACGACCGTCGTCGCAGCGTGCATGTCGGTGCTCTTTGTCGTGCTCTCGTGGCCGCTGCTCAAGTACTCCGTGGCGCTCTTCGGCGGCCTCGCCGGGGCGTTCCTCGGCGCGAATCTCTGGACCGCCCTGGGCTACCCCGCCGACGACCACCACTACGGGGCCCTCATCGGGCTCGTCGTCGCCGGCATGCTCGCCTTCACGGCCTTCCGCACCGTCGTCATCGCGCTCACCACCGTCGGAGGCGCGACGCTCCTGACCGTCGGCGGTCTGGCAGCGTTGCTTCAGGTCGAGGGCTGGCGCCAGCCGCTCATCGACGGCATGGCCGCCAAGCCCCTGCTCATCCCCGTAGTCGCGGCGGTGGTCGCGGCGACCGGCGCGGTCATCCAGGCCGGCGGCGGGTTCTCTGGCATGAACGCCTGCGCCAACCGCGCCGATCCCAAGGCCCGCAAGAAGCCCGCGGTGGGGTAAACCTGTCGGCGGTATGCGATATCGCTGTGGATAACCTGTCGCGCGCTGGCGCGGGCTGTCGAAAATTCACCGTCCGGTGATCGCGGAACGCGCTCCCTCCCGTCTGGTACTTTCTGCGCCGGAGGGAAAGCGGTGATCGAACCCAAACCACACGCCGTCGCCACAGACTCATTCACAAGCGTCAAGCCAGACTCCGGGACCGTGCTCCGCGATGTCATGGCGGGCGACCTCCGGCGCGAGGTCCGCGTGCTCGATCACGGGTTCGTGGCGCTCGTGGACGCCATGCCGCGGCTGGTCGGCGTGGAGGCGTCCTCCGAAGCCCCGCCCACCGCCGACGGCGCGATCGTCCAGGCGGCGCGGGTGTCGTATGGGGTCGGCACGAAGAAGATCACCGAAGACCGCGGCCTGATCCGCTACCTCATGCGTCACCGCCACACCACACCATTCGAAATGGTGGAGTTCAAGTTCCACTGCGCCATGCCGATCTTCATCGCGCGCCAGTGGATCCGCCACCGCACCGCCAACATCAACGAGTACTCGGGCCGGTACTCGATCATGCCCGACCGCTTCTACCATCCGTCGCTGGACGCGGTGCGGAAGCAGTCGAAAACGAACCGGCAAGGCGGAGAGGAACCGATCGACGGCTCGACCGCCGCCGAGTTCCTGGCGTATCTCTCCAAGGCCGAGGCCGTCTACCGCGAGTATCTGGAACTCACGGAGAAGGGCGTGTCACGCGAGATGGCCCGCGCCGGCCTGCCGCTGAGTCTGTACACCGAGTGGTACTGGAAGTGCGACCTGCACAACATCCTGCACTTCCTCAAACTCCGCCTCGACGAGCACGCCCAGCACGAGATCCGTGAGTACGGGCGCGCCATGTACGCCCTCATCGAGCCCATCGTCCCGATCACGATGGAGGCGTTCCGCGACTACATGCTCGAGAGCGTGCAGCTCACCCGCCTCGAGATCGAAGCGATCCGCGAGGGGCGCGCCGAGATCGACACCGCCAATTCACGCGAGCAGGCCGAGTGGCAGCAGAAACGCCGCATGCTCGGCGTCAGCGATGATTGATGTCCTCGGAGTCCCGCACGAGCACCACGGTGTCCTCTTTCACCGCCGGGCGCTCGACCTTCTCCTGTGACCTGGCGCGCATGCGCGTCAGATCGACCTCCGGGCCATTGCCGCCCGGGCCGAAGATCACCACACCCGGGTCCGGCTTCTTTGACTGCGGTGCCACACCCACGCCCTGAGGGAGCGGCAGACCCGCCATCATCACGACCGGATCGAAGGTCTGATCCGTCGCCATCATCCCCGGAGACTCAACGATCGGGAGCGGGAGCTTCTCGGTGATGCCCTTGAGCATCGGAGACAACCGCTCGTAACCGTTCGCCAGCCCTGCCAGCCCGGCGCACAGCCCCACCAGCAGGAACGCCATCCTCACCCCGCGGCGTCGTTTCATACCAAGAGCATCGGAATGGCCGCACCGACCCGCACCCTGCCTCACCGCTTCCAACCGGCTCACGACTCGGCCTGTGACGGTCAGGAAAGCCCGCCGTCGGCTTATTGGCGCATTTCCTCAACGATCGCCTCGCGCGCCGCCACCGCCATCCGGTCGCAACGCTCGTTCTCGGGGTGCTCGTTGTGGCCGCGGAGCCAATGGAAGCTCAGATGGTGCTTCCGGCGCAGACCGTCCAGACGCTCCCAGAGATCCTGGTTCTTCACCGGCTGCTTCGAGGCCGTCCGCCAGCCCCGCTTGATCCACTGGTCCAGCCACTCTTTGAGACCCTTGAGGACATATTGGCTGTCGGAGTAGATCTCGACGCGGCAGGGACGCTTGACCGCCTCCAGCCCCGCGATCACCGCCATGAGCTCCATGCGGTTGTTGGTCGTCTCGAGTTCCGCGCCGACGCCTTCGACCTCCTTGCCCGAGGCGGGGTGCTTGAGGATGAACGCCCACCCGCCCGGCCCGGGGTTCCCGGAGCAGGCGCCGTCGGTGTAGAGCATGACCGTGTCCATCGCCGCTTCGCTCATGACGGGCCGAGTGTACGCACTCGGCCCATTGTGTGCGGTAGGATTGCCGCATGACGCCCCCGCCCAGCCCTGTTTCCACCCCCGCCCGTCACGGAATGGACGCCGCGCCGACTCGACTAGCGCGGATCGAGGTCCGCCCGCACGACCGCGCCGGCGACCCCCGCGCCGAGGCGCTGCGGAAACAGGCCGAAGCCCTCGGCATCGCGCCCACCGGCGTCCGCTCCGCGCTGGTGTACCTCATCGAGGGCCCGCTGACCGACGCCGACATCGAGCGCATCCGCACACGCCTGCTCACCAACCCGGTCCTGGAGTCCTCCGTCGTCGGCGCCACCAAAGCGAACGCCGACGAGCGCACCATCGAGGTCCACCCGCTGCCCGGCGTCATGGACCCCGCGGCCCAGACCGTTCGCGCCTCGATCCTCGAACTCACCGGAATCGACTGCGCCGTCTCGACCGGCAAGCGATTCGATCTCGCGGGCGTGAACAACGCACAAGCCGAGACGATCGCCAAGCGGCTGCTGGCCAACCCGGTCATCGAGGCCATCCACCACGAGCCGCACGCGCCGGACCATTTGCCGATCTTCCCCGGCTCGACGAGCGAACTCCGCCACATCACCATCACCACCCTCAACGACGATCAACTCAAGACGCTCTCGCGCGAGGG
>CAZSLT010000011.1:0-28047 GCA_964607595.1 uncultured Phycisphaeraceae bacterium | reverse complement strand
CGCGCTTGCCCTCGATCGAGCCCAGCGAGCGACGGATGGTCAGCGCATCGGCCAGCGCCTGGGTGGGGTGCTCGTGGCGGCCGTCGCCGGCGTTGATGACCGCCGCGACGATATGCCGCGCGACATACTCCGCGGCCCCCGCCGAGGGGTGCCGGATCACCAGCGCGTCGATGCCCATCGCGTCGATCGTGCGCGCTGTGTCCGCCAGCGACTCGCCCTTGGCGACGCTCGACAGCCCGGGCTCGAAGTTGACGACCATCGCGCCCATGTGGTTGGCCGCGATCTCGAAGCTGGTCCGTGTCCGCGTCGAGTGCTCAAAGAACGCGTTGACCACCGTCCGCCCGCGGAGCAGGTCGGTCGACTCACGACGCAGGAGCATCTCCCGGTAGCGGTCGGCCGCGTCGAGCAACGAGACGATCTCGGCCCGGCTCATGCCGCGGACGCCGGGCAGGCCCGCGCCCGTCGACTTCCCACCCGCGATGTCTTTGTGCGTCGCTGGCGCCATGCGCGGGCAGACTATACACGAGCGTCCATCGGGTACACTCCCGCCCGACCACGGCCGCCCGGATCGTTCGCGGGCGGCGACCGAGACGAGGATCACGATGACCACCGCCATCGCCCGCCCGACCCATCCGCTCCTGGCCGACCTGTTCCGCCCGACCGAGTTGACCCGCGCTCGCGCCTACGACGCGGCGTTGATCGTCGGCGCATCGCTGTTCGTCGCGCTCTGCGCCCAGATGGTGATCCCGGTCGGTCCCGTCCCGATAACGCTGCAGACTTTCGGCGTGATGCTGGTGGGCGCGCTGCTCGGCTCGAAGCGTGGGGCCGCGGCCCTGACGCTGTATTTCCTCGAAGGAGCCGCCGGGCTTCCGGTGTTCGCGGGCTTCCACGCGGGCGTGCCGCTCTTCACGCTGGGCTACCTGGTCGGGTTCATCCCCGCGGCGTTCGTCATCGGGTGGCTCGCCGAGCGTGGTTGGGACCGGCGCGTCTGGACCAACTTCATCGCGATGCTCGCGGGCAGCGCGGTCGTCTTCGCGTTCGGGCTTTCTTGGCTGCTGGCGCTGGCGACGGTGCTGGCGGGCCTCACCGGCGACTCGCCGATCGCGCCCGACCGCGTGATGGCCGTGGGTCTGCTGCCGTTCATTCCGCTCGACGCGGGGCTGAAGATCGCCGCGGCCACGGCGCTGCTCCCGATCGGCTGGCGGCTGGTCGGGCGTCGCTCCGATCGGGCGATCTGAACTCAGTACGCCCCGGTCCGCGTGAACCTTTTGAGGTCCCGCGCCATGCGGAGCGCATCGTCGCGGTCCAGGCCGTCGTACATCGCGACGATGCGTACCTCCGGCGATACCACGAAGAAGCGGGACGGGTGCATGATGTTCGCCATGGTGTCCCCGCTCGGACGGGTGATGGTCATGGCCGGGTCGACCTGTACGCCGAAACCGAGCCCTTCCTCGCAGATCGAGAGAATGGTGTCTATGTCACCGGTCAGGAACCGCCACTTGTCCGGCTCGACCTCGAAGCGCGACGAGTAATTCCGCAGGTGCTCGGGGGTGTCGTGCTCCGGGTCCACCGTGATGCTGACGAACTGCACGGGAAGATCGCCGAGTTCCTGCTGCACGCTGAACAGATTGCCCTTCATCACCGGGCACGCCGTCACGCACGCGGTGAACATGAACTCCAGCACCGTCCATTTACCCTCGAACACCGAGCGGTCGGTGGGGCGGCCGAGTTGATCGGTCAACCGGAACTCGGGGATCGTCATCGCGGCCAGCGCTTCGCGCATCACATCGTCGGGCGAGGCGAAGGTGTCGGAGGCGTCGGTCCGGGCCTTGCTGGTGGCCAGCAGCACCGCCATGATCGTGCCGGAGATGATCGCCCCGACGATGACGAGCAGAATCACGATCGTCCCCGGCTGGATGCCCTTCTTATTCGTGTTCTTCGTCATGACGCGCCCTCCGTTCCGCTTGTGCGCACCCTGCGCCGACCGATGACGACCCACGCCAGCCCGAAGGCCGCCGCGGCCGCGAGCGGCGCGCCGATCCATTCCAGGAACCCGGCGTTGCCGGTGCCGAGCGATCCGCCGATGGCGCGGGTGCTCCAGCCCAGCGGGTTGAGCCGCACGACCCAGTACAGCCAGGGCGCCGTCCCCTCGAGCGGGAACATCGAGCCCGAGAGGATCCACATCGGCAGCAGGACCAGATTCATGACGCCGTGGAAGCCGGCGACCGAGTCCATCCTCCACGCCAGCGTCAGGCCGAGGCAGGTGACGAACACCGCGGCCAGCGCGAGCGCCAGTGTCGCGATCAGGTACCCCAGAACGCCGGGATGGACGCCGACGAGCGGCGCCGCCAGCAGGACGATCAATCCCTGCAGCACCGAAAGGATCACCGCGCCCCCGACCTTGGAGCCGACAATCGCCCAGGTCGGCGCGGGGCTGACCAGCACCGACTGCAGGAACCCGGCGTGCCGGTCCTGGATCAGAGAGATCGAGGCGAAAACCGTCCCGAAAATCACCACCATGGTCGCCATGCCGGGGATGAGGTACGCGGCGTAGGCGTTTGCGGCGCCGGCGCGAGACACCTCATCCGCGATGGGCGAGGCGAATGACCCCGCCATGCCGCTGCCGGCCAGGAGCCAGATGAGCGCGGGCGTGCCGATGGAACCGATGATCCGCGAGGGCTGACGCGCGAAGCGGATCAGTTCGCGCAGCGTCAGCGCCAGCAGTGCCGATCTGCCATCGCCCGAGCGCCTCATGGCGCGTCCTCCGGCGAACTCAGCGAGTCGCCCGCGTGCGTCATATACACATCCTCGAGCGTCGGCGGGCCGACCTCGAACGAGCTATCGGTCCGAATCAACGCGGCCGCGGCGGCGGCCACGCCGTCGGCGGGGCCGACCCCGACCACGCGCCCGCCCCCCCCCGCGAGCGAGACCCGGAGCCCCGCGGCTTCGAGCATGTCGGCGTGCGCCGGATCGGTCCGCACCATGAGGCCCTCGGCGCCGATCGAGCGTCGGAGTTCCTCGGGTGAGCCGATCGCTGCGACGCGGCCCCGGCTCATCATGATCACGACATCGGCGCGGTCGGCCTCGTCCATCATGTGCGTCGTCATGAGGACGGTGATGGGGCGTCGACGCCGGATCTCCGCGATCGTTTCCATGAAGGCGCGCCGGGACTCGACATCGAGCCCGGCGGTCGGCTCGTCGAGCAAGAGGACGATGGGATCGGTAAGCAGCGCCCGGGCCAGATCGACACGCCGTCGCTGGCCTCCGGATAGGCGACCCACGCGTCGGCGCACGAGACTCTCGATCGCGAGCAGTTGCATGACGCGCTGGGAGCGCTCGCGGAACAGCGATCGGCTCATGCCGACGAGCGACGCCTGGAGGCGGAGGTTTTCTCGCACGGTCAGCAGGCCGTCCAGGCCGGGCGTCTGGAAGACGACGCCCAGGTGCGCGCGCACCAAGTCGGCGTCGAACACCGTCGAGTGGCCCAGCACCTCGGCGCCGCCGGAGTCCGGGCTGTCGAGCGTCGCCAGGATGCGCAGGAGCGTGGATTTGCCGGAGCCGTTCGGGCCGAGCAGGGCGACCCACGAACCGGCCGGCGCTTCGAAGGACACGCCGTCCAGCGCCGTCGTGCCGGGGGAGCGGCGAGAACCGGCGTACTTGCGCCGTAGGTCCTTCACACGGATCGCGGGCGGCGTGGTGGCTCCGTCTTCGGGTTCGTTGGGCGCGAGCGGGATCGGGTCCGCGTCGCTCATGCCAGCCACCGCGCCAGCACAAAGGCGTCGAACACCATCGTCAGCATGACCAGCGGCAGGTACATGATTGTCGCCAGGAAGAGCGAGCGGGCGTCCTTGTCGGTGCGGCCGACGACGAACTGCACGGCGCTGTAGAGCATCGCCAGACCGGCGACGGTCGCGACGATGAGCGTGGCCAGACTCAGCACGCCGGGCATTGCCCGCACCGGCAGCAGCGAGACGGGGATGAGCGTGAGCGACCACGCGAGCACGGCCCAAGAGGTGCGTACCCCGCTGGGATCAACGACCGGAAGGACGAGGTGCCCGCCCTCGCGGTACTGGTCGCGGTAGCGCCAGGCGATCGCCAGCACATGCGGGATCTGCCAGACGAACATAAGCAGGAACAGCGACCACGGGGCGAGGCGGTCGAGCCCGCCCCACTGCCCGCCCCAGGCCGCGGCCCAGCCGATGAGCGGCGGCAGCGCGCCGGGCACCGCCCCGACAAGGGTAGACGCGGGCGAAATCGGCTTCATGACCGTGTACCCGGCCAGATAGATCAGCGTCGTGGCAAGAGCGACAACACCGGCCATGGGGTGCGCCCCGAGCCAGAGGATCGCCGTTCCCAGAATCGTCAGCGCGACTCCGTAGAACCACCCGAACCGGGGAGAGACGCGCCCGGCCGGGATGGGGCGAGCCCAGGTCCGGGGCATGGATGCGTCCCGTTCGGCCTCCATCACCTGGTTCAGCACATTCGCGCCGGCACCCGCCAGGACGGTGCTCATCATGCAGGCGATGGAGATCCAGAGCAGGCCTTCGCGGCTCCACGCGGTCGCTACCCCGCCGAGGGCGAGCCCGACGCCGGTGGTGATCGCCACCATCTTCACAATGCCCGGCTTGGACAGCTCGACGAGATCGCGCAGGGCCGGCATCGCCGGGGCGGCGTCCAATGTGCTCGGGTTGGCTCCGGGATGCTGGCTCACACCGACCTCAAAGGGGGATTTATGAGGGCGAACCCTCACGGATTCTTGCCAGACGGGACAGGCGAGATTGTAGCGTCCTCAAGGGATGGGGGCGGCGGAACGACGAGATCGACGAAGACGGGGAAGTGGTCGCTGGGAAAGGTCCATTCCGTGGTTGCGAATCGGTCATCCATTTCGACGCCGACCTCGCCGTGTCTGGCATGGGAAGGTACCTCGATATCCAGCGGTTGTCGGTACACGCGGGACCCGACGACACGAACCCCGGAGGACGGCAGCGCGTAGTCGATGCGCATCGCGAACCGTGAGGTGTCGAAGTCTGTCAGCGTGACGACCTCGTTTCGTCGGGTCGTCCGGTCGGGAGTCGTGCTGAAGGGTGGATCCACCTTCGCGACGCGTTCGTGCGCGAGCAGGAGTTGCATGGGGTTGTCGCGTGAGTCGCCCTTCTCGGGGTCGGCGTTGAGATCGCCGACGATAACGAAGTGGGCATCGGCGTGGAGGCCGCCGCGGGCGCCTGAGTCGTCGGTGATGTAGGCCGCGTCGTCGCCGCCCGAGATGTAGTCGGCCCAGAGGCGGATCTCGTCGTGATTGCGCCGGCCGTTGCGGTCCTCGGGGCCGTCGAAGACGGGCGGCGTGGGGTGGCTGGCCAGGATGTGGACAGTGGCGCCGTTCTCAAGGATTACCGGCACATCCCAGTGCGATTTGCTCGAGAGCGGAAGGGCGGCGAGTTCCTCGTCGGTGTACCACGATCCCGTGCCATCGGTCATGGGCGGGAGGAGCGCGCCGGGCATGTCTTTCCAGAGGAAATTCCGGAATGTGCGCACGCGGCCTTCGTCGATGGTCAGTCCTTCGCGGACGAGCAGGGCCATCCCGTACTGGCCGGGGTGCTCGCCGTAGCCGAGGCAGTCGCCCCCGAAGTCGCGTGATCCTTCCTTCGTATCGATGACACCGTTGTTGTCGAGGTCGAAGCCTGAATGGACGCCGGTGTTGCTGGGGCGCATGAAGGCGCGGTATCGGATCGGCGCTCGTCGACCAACTTCCGCGACCAGGTACCCATCGGCGAAGCGCTGGCCGTTCGAACAGGCCGCGTCCTGATCGATTTCATTGAGGAGGATGATGTCCGGGCGGATGTCGAGGATGACCTCGGCGACCCGCTTCAGTCGCTCATCCCGGCCGGAGGTGATCGCTTCGGTCCCGGCGTCTTGGATGTTGAAGGTCGCGATGCGCAGACGCTGTTCGCGCGGCTCGCCCGACGCTGGCGGGCACCCGGCCAAGAGGACGCCGCAGGCGATGACGATGCCCAGAATGAGTCGGCTGATCATGAATCCTCCCGGCCGGTCCGCGGCGGGCTGTGATCGGCAGCATATCGGGCCTGTGTTTGTTCAGGGTGTGGGCGGCGAATAGAGTTCCCGCAACCGGGACCCGGTAGCTCAGTTGGATAGAGCAGCGGACTTCTAATCCGCAGGTCGGTGGTTCGAGTCCACCCCGGGTTGTTGACCCCGACTTCAGCCGATTTGGAGGTTGTCAGCGTGCGAATTGTCACGATATTGGCCGTTCTTCTCGCGTGTCTCAGCGCGGCCTCCTGCAACAAGCAGGACCCGGCCCCGATCGAGACCACGCCCCAGGAAGCCAGCGCCGAAGCCGCGCCGAAGCCCGCCGACTCGACGCCGGCGGAACCGGCCGCGACCGGCGCACAGGAGCGCACCGCGTCGGCGGACGGCTCCCAAGCCGAGCCGGCCGACACGGCCCCGGAATCTCCCGAAGCGCTCACGCAGCGCCTGTTGGAGGCGCCGATGGGGAACACGGACGGCACGCCGATCCTCGGGTCGCTGGCGCCCATCAGTCTCGACCCGGAGGTGCTGGACCTTGGCGACATGATGCCCAACACCAAGGGCGTCGGGACGATGAAGCTCACGAATGTCGGCGAAGCGCCGCTGCGCATCATCGGGCTGCGTTCGACCTGCGCCTGCACCATCCCCGGCATCCAGAGCGACCTCATCGCCCCGGGGGCATCGATCACGGTGGAGATTGAGCTCGACGCGGGATCGGCGACCGGGCTCACCGAGCGGTATGTCCTGGCGATGTTTGAGGGGTACACGCAGCCGCTTCAGATGGTGGTGAACGCGGATGTCAATTACGGCGTGCGCACGGCCGTCGCGTACGACCCGCCGGGTCAGACGCGCCTGGCGACCATCACGCTGGAGGGCGTGAAGCCCTCAGAACCGTTCCGAGTCCTCTCGGCGGGCGGGAAGGCGCCGGAATATCTCGATGGTTTCGACCCCGCGTCGGACGAACCCCGCGCCAAATATGTCATCCGGCAGGACCTCTCGGAGTACGAAGCGGAGAGTCTGCCGAAGTGGTTCATCATCGAGACGGACCATCCGACCGCGGCCGTCATTGATGTCTTTGTCCCCAACAACGAGGTGTTCCCGGAACGGCGTCGTCGGGCGTTCAATCTCTCGGAGCAGCGGCTTGTATTCGGGGCGATGAAGCCGGGTGAGTTGGTCGAGCGGAGTTTCCGGATCGTGGGCGGGAGTCTGCCCCCCGCCGAGGAATTCATTGAGTCCTTCGAGTGGACCAACACGGATCAGTGCGATGTCGAAATCGTGCGCCTTGAAAAGCCCGAGGGCGTTCCCCAAGGGCGCGACGGCGGGTTTGATATCACCATCGGCGTCCGCGCCAAACCGGGCGCGACAGGCGTGGTGTTCGGCACCGTCACGATTCACGCGATGGGCGACACGGGCTCGTTTGACATCATCGGCCGGGCGGTTCCGGGCCCCGGTGAGTGACGGCCGTCACCCGCGTCCGGCGAGCCGACGGGTGGTCATGTCGAAAGTGCGGACCAGCGCCGATCGCATCGCGCTGACGATCGCGAAGTAGACCGCGAACGCGGCCACCGCGCCCATGGTCAGGCCGATCCGCGCGCCCGCCAGCGGGGCCGTCCCGCCCGCGGCAACGGTTTCCTCCATCGCGGTGGCGGGGTTGAGCACGGCATGGGTCAGCGTGACGGGCGTCATCGGCGCGAGCACCGGGCCGACGACTCCCAGCCCGGCCGAGGCCTGCCAGCCGCAAATCCCAACGACGCCGCCCACCGCGCCGACCACACCGACGGCCCCGATCACAGAGCCGATGGTCCCCTTGCTCTTGAGCGACCACTGCAGCCCGACCATCACGACGAAGGCGAGGAACGGGACCATCGCCAGCGGCGCGATGAGCGCGGCCTCGGGGAGCACGAGCGGCGAGGCCACGGTCGGCGCCCCCGGGGTATTCGTGAGTCGGACGCTCACGGTCTGCCCTGAGAAGAGCGTATAAATCGAGCCGATCGCCAGCGTCGCAAGCGGGACGCCGAGCATCGGGAGCAGATAGGTGACCAGGCCGCGGAGTTTCCCGTTGAGGTACTCCTTCGGCGTGATGGGCGTGGTGAGGATGATATCGAGCGTGCCGTCCTCGCGTTCGCGTGAGATGGCGGTCGCCGAGACATTGATCGCCACGAGCACGATGACGATGACCTCGGTCCACACTGTCGCGGCCAGCACGAATCGCAGTTCGTCGGCGGTCATACCCCCGCCGTGGAAGTACACGACGGCGCCCACGCCCCAGAGCAGCCCGAGCCCGATGAACGCCCAGCGGGCCACGATCTTGGGCAGCGTGGCCTGTCGCGCCGACGCTTCACGCCACGCGATGGGGTTTCTGGAAACGGTCTTGGCGGGCCGGCTCGTGAGCGAACGCTCCGAGCGCTTGAAGAGCCGCCGGTGCAGCGGCACGCCGAGACGCGACCCGACATTGCGGACGCTCACCGCGCTGACACCGATCAGCAGGACGGAGAGCCCGCCGCTGATCAGGCACCACGCCAGCACCGGATCGCCGAACCACAGCCGACGCAGGAACGGCATGGCCTCGAGCGCGAGCGGGTCCGGGCGCGGGTAGGCGGTCGGGTTGAGCAGCGCGGCCAGCGCCAGGAACGGATTGAGGGGCGTCATGACGGTAACACCGCCCGCGCCGGCGCGCAGCCCCGCGTCGATCGCGGCCGTGACGCCGAGGTAGGTCACCACGGAGATGTAGAACGCGAAGACGGCGCGCTTGCCCGCCAGACGGTTCACCGACAGCGCCACAGCGATCGCGCCGACGAGCAGGGCCGCGCAGGCGGCGATCGCGTAGCTCAGCAGCACGCTCCTTCCGGGCACGCCGCCGAAGAACTGGGTGAGCGCCACGAGCGGCAGCGATGCCATCAGCAGCGCCAGCACGAAGAAGAGCCGTCCGAAGATGTTTCCCAGCACCATCTGCATGGACGACAGGGGTGTGGTCAGCAAGATGTCCCAGGTGCGCGGGTTGGACTCCTGGGCGATCGCGCCGGCCATGAAGACCGGCGTGAGCAGGCAGATCAGCCCGATCTGCAAATACGAAAGCATCTCGAACGCTGAAGCGCCGCGCCGGGCGAGTTCGCTGTACTCGACCTCGGCCGAGTTCTGAGGCATCAGCACCAACAGGAAGACGATGATCAGGGCCGCGAGGTACCCGGCGCGGATGTAGAGGTGCCTCGTCCGGCGCGAGCCGCCCTGCACGATGCGCACGACGATCGGATTGGTGGGCAGGAGGTCCAAGAGCCATCGGAGGGCGGCGGGCATCGTGCCGGCATGGTAGCCGCCGATTTCCCGAACGCCTCAGTCGTGCCTACCTTACAAAATCCGATCATCATATCCCGAACTCGCCCCGTATCGCGGCGAAGCGGTCGTTGTTAGAATGCATCCACATTACGGTTTTCTCTTTCCACGGTGCGTCGGACCCGCGACAGCGATGAGGCCGAGCCACACCGTTTCCACTCCGTGTCGTACGCCGATTTCGGCTTGCTGCGCGGGCGGCCCTTCCCAGGGCCGGGTTGATAGATGAGCGATCCACGGCACCGCCGCGAACCTTTCAACACGCGGCACTTTCCGGACAGCAATCCTTGACGAAGCTTCCAGAACGCAGACTGAATTCCTCCGGACCGCGCCGACCACACGGGGCGTTGCCGATGGGGGATTGGATCGCCTGATCAATCAGAGTCCTCGGAGTGATCCGGGGCGGTGGCGGGGACATGGCATGCGGCGTCGGACGCACCGACACCTCCCGGGCGTGCTTGCGCCCGCTTCGACAGGACTCCGCCCATGTCTTGGACGGTCAACATCCTCGCGATTGAATCCACCTCGTTGCTCTGGGGCGTCGGGGGCGTCGTGCTCGGCGTCGTCGTCGGGCTGGTCGGCATCCGGGTGCTCGGCGGGCAGACGGTGGCCAAAGCGAAAGCCGCGGCCGAGCAGAACATCCGCATGGCGGAGACGAACGCCCGGTCGATCACCCAGCAGGCCGAGGTGGAGGCGCAGAAGCGGACCATCGAAGAGCGTGAGCGATTCGAGAAGGAGGTCCAGGCCGAACGCGAGGCGATTCGAGAGCAGGAACGGCGCATCGCCAAGCGCGAGGACCAGCACGAGCGGAAACTGGAGGCCCTGACGCTCAAGGAGGAGCAGTTGGCCCGGACCGCCGAGACACTTCAGACGCGCGAGCGCCGGGCCACCGAACGCGAGAAGGAGATCGACGCCCTGATCGAGCGCCAGAAGCTCGAGCTGGCGCGGGTGGCCGATCTGACGATGGACGAGGCCCGCAAGCGGCTGCTGTCGATGATCGAGGACGATGTCCGGGACGACGCGGCCCACATCACACGCAAGTACACCGAGGAGGCGCAGGCCGAGGGTCGGGAAAAGGCCCGCGAGATCGTGCTCAACGCGGTCCAGCGGTACGCCGGTGAGTATGTCTCGGAGTCCACCGTCCGGAGCATCCCGATTCCGTCCGACGATGTGAAGGGGCGGATCATCGGGCGCGAGGGCAGGAACATCCGCGCCATCGAAAAGGCCACGGGCGTGGACCTCATCGTGGACGACACACCGGGAGTGATTGTCGTGTCTTGCTTCGACAAGGTGCGCCAGGCGATCGCGGCCGAAGCGCTGGCGAAGCTCATCGCCGACGGGCGAATCCACCCGACGCGCGTGGAGGAGGTCGTCGCGCAGGTGCGCGGGGAGGTCGAGGAGCGTGTCCGACAGCACGGCAAGGACGCGATCCTCGAGTGCAAGCTCCGGAATATTCACCCGAAGATCTCCGAGGCGATGGGCCGGCTCCAGTTCCGCACGAGCTACGGCCAGAATGTGCTGCGACACTCGATCGAAGTCGCGTTCATCAGCCAGGTCATCGCCGATCAACTCGGCCTCGACGGCGCGCTGGCTCGGCGCTGCGGGTTCCTGCACGACATCGGCAAGGCGATGGATCACGAGATGGAGGGCGGGCACCCGAAGATCGGCATGGATTTCGCCCGCCTGCACGGCGAGAAGGAGCCGGTGCTCAACGCCATCGGCGGCCACCACGGCGATATCCCGGCCACCAGTTTCTACACCCCGATCGTGATGGCGGCGGACGCCGTCTCGGGGGCGCGCCCGGGCGCCCGGCGCGAGTCGCTTGAGAAGTACATTCAGCGGCTGGAGCAACTCCAGGACATCGCGCTCTCGCACGAAGGCGTCGAAGAAGCGCACGCGATCCAGGCGGGGCGCGAAGTCCGTGTCATGGTCGACGCCCGCAAGGTCTCGGACGATCAGGCGTGGTTCATCGCCAAACAGATCGCCGACAAGGTCTCCGAGGAAATGACCTTTCCGGGCGAGATCCGAGTGACCGTGCTCCGCGAGACCCGCGCCATCGAGATCGCCCGGTAGCGGCCCGGGGATCGGTCGTCTACGCTTGATCCATGCGAATCGCATTAACAGGCGTCTCCGGATTCATCGGATCGGCCATCGCGCGATGCGCCGCGGCGCGGGGCCACGCCGTGACCGGCCTCTTGCGCGTCACCAGCCGCCGGGAGCATGTCGAGCCCTTTGTGGACCGATTTGTCGAGGGCGATCAGGCCGATGAACGGGCATGGGATCGGCTGCTGGACGGCGCTGACGCCGTGATCCACAACTCGGTCGATTGGGCCTCGATTCGATCGGGTGATCTGGCGGCGCACCTGCGTTCCAATCTCGTCGGCACGATCAGATTCCTGCGGGCTTCGGCGCCGCGCCCCTTCGTCTTCATCTCGTCGATCGCGGTGCATCACGAAATGCGCGACCGCTGGCACGGGCTCGTCGATGAGGATCACCCGCTGCTGCCGAACTCGGACTACGGCGCGTACAAGGCCGCGGCCGAGGCGCATCTGTGGGTCGATCACGCCCGGGACGGCAGGCACACCTGCGCGCTGCGCCCGTGCGGCGTGTACGGCGTTGACCCGAGCATCGAGCGGTCGCACGGGTACTCGCTGATTCAGAAGCTGCGGCGCGGCGAAGCGATCAACAAGCCCGGCGGCGGCAAGTTCGTGCATGTCGATGATGTCGCCGAGGCCGCGGTCGGCGCGCTGTCGTCACCGGCCGCGTCGGGCCGGCCGATCAACCTTGTGGACTGCTACGCGCGTTGGTCCGACTGGGCGCACACGGCGCAGTCACTGCTGGGCACGCGCTGCAGCATCGACGACAGCAGCCCCGCAGAGCCGCGCAATCAGTTCTCCAAGGATGCCGCGTCGTCGATCGTGCCGGACGCCGCCCGGGGGTTGTTCCTGAACCGCGGCCTCGGCGGGATTCGCACACATCTGGCCGATCTGATCGAGCGTACGCCGGACTGATTATCGCCCCCCCTGACGCCGGCCGGTGACGCCGACGCCGCCCGAATCCACCGAATGGACCGTTCAGATTCGCGTGAATCCGGCGAGACCCGCTCAAGTCCGGGGGCGGGCCGCATGCCGCGGGTATTTTCGGTCGATACCGACGATCGGGAGTGCGCCGATCGGCTCCCGTTGTGAGTCCGTCATGGACAGCCCGATGACAGTCAACATCTCGTCGGACGCGTCGCGCGCCAGTCTGTTGATTCGCGCGGACTTGTCGCCGGAGGCCGCGTCCGTCCACGACATCATCGCGTGCGTGACCGCGGCGGGCGTGGTCGTCTCGGAAGAGATGCGGGAACAGTTCGCGCAGATCGCCGAGTCGTTCGCGGCGGCGCCCAGTGACATCGATGTTGAGATCGCCGTGTCTCGTCCGCCGGTCGACGGGGTCGACGCGCGGATCGAGTGGCGCGAGGGGCTCGATCCCACGCGGACTCCCGAGCCGGTGCTCAACAAGAACGGGACCGTCGACCACTATCGCCAGCAGCACCTGGTGCAGGTGAATGAGGGTGATGTGCTGGCGACGGTCACCGCCGAGACGCCCGGAGAGCCGGGGAGGGATGTCCGGGGGCGCGACATCAAACCAAAGACGGGGCGGAAGCTGCCGCTTCGATTCGATGAGGCGTCGACATCGCTCGTGTCTGGCGAACTGACTGCGCGGCGGACCGGCGTGCTCCAGATCGTCCAGGGCGTGGTCGCCGTCGCCGACCTCCTCGAGATCAACTCAGATGTGGACTTCTCGACGGGGAACCTCCAGAGCCGAGGGTCCATCCTGGTCAAAGGGGCGGTGCGGGATCGATTCCTGGTGAGCGCTCAGAAGAACATCCAGATCGCCGGGCTCGTCGAGGCGGCCACGCTCGAAGCGGGTGGCGACATCGCGCTGCTCCGCGGAATGGCCGCGCGGTACGCCGGCTCCATCAAGGCCAAGGGCGGGTTGACGGTCGGGTTCATCGACAGTTGCCGGATCGAGATCGGGGGCTCGCTCACGCTCGGGCGAGAGATGATCAACTGCGATGTCACCGTCGGGGCGAACATCGAGGGTCCGTCGGCGACGGTGATCGGCGGGATCATCCGACCCACCGGGGCCGTCCGGCTGGGGACGGTCGGCTCGGCGGGTGAGACGCCGACGACACTCCGCCTCGGTTCAGCCCCAATACTGACTCAACAGCGATCGGAGTTCGAGAACGCGATCAAGGCGATCGAGCGGGCGGTCGCGCAGCTGCGCGAGCAGGCCGCGACGCTCGCCCCGAACGGGCAAGCCCCGGCCGGCCCCGCGGGAGAAGCGCTGCTGGCGTGCAATGTCCAACTCGACGAGCACCTGCGCCGCAAGGCCGCCTGCGAGGACGCCGTCCTGCGGCTGAACACCATGATCGAACGCTCGCGGCGGGTGGAAGTCAGGCTGGACCGAGTGCTCCATGCCAATGTGCGCATCGAGACCGACGACACCGCCGCGGTCATCCAGCGGATGATCCGGGGCCCGGTGTTGATCGGTTGGGATCAGAAGCGTCAACTCGTGATCTCCGTTGGCGGCGGGGCGTCCCGACCGATCTCGGAGTTCGCGTCGGTGGTCCGCAAGGCGGCTTGATCCGACCGCCGCGCGCCGAGCGCCGCCGACCTACAATCCGACGCGCATGGCCACCGGCTCCCCCCGACATCAACCCGTTGTCGCGGCCGCGCTGACCTCCAGCGCGTTGATCGAGCGACATCACCGCGCGCTGGCCGGCTTGGTCCGTGGCGGGGTGCGTTTCGGGCGCCATGACAGGATGCTCTATGCGACGGACGCGTCGATCTATCAGGTCGAGCCGATGGGCGTCGTGATTCCGGCAGACGACGACGATCTGGCGCGGGTCGTTCGGTACTGCGCCGAGCATCGGCTGCCGATGCTGCCCCGCGGGGGCGGCACATCCCTCGCCGGGCAGTGCGTGAACCACGCGGTCGTCATTGATCTCTCGGCCGGGTGCAACGGACTCATGAGCGTCAACGCCGCACAGCGCTCATGCGTCGTCGAGGCGGGGCTGACGATCGACGACCTGAACGACCGGCTTCGGGCGCAGGGGCACGAGCTGTTCTTTGCGCCGGACCCCGCGACGGCCAGGCAGTGCAACATCGGCGGCGCGATCGGCAACAACGCCGCGGGAACGCGGAGCATCCGGTACGGGCGGACCTCCGAGAGTCTGATCGGCATCGATGCGTTGCTCGCCGACGGCTCCCCGGCGTCGTTCTGCCGCGGGTCGGCCACGCGGGACGACGCGGCCCGTCGGCTCGGTACGGGCGTCATCGGGATCGTCCGTCGGCACGAGGCGCTGATTCGCACGCGGTTCCCCAAGACGCTGCGGCGGAACGCCGGGTACGCGCTCGATGACATCCTCTCGGACATCGAGCGTGCCGACCGAGCGGGTGTCGACGCGCTGGAAGAACTCAATCTCGCCAAGCTCCTCTGTGGGTCCGAGGGGACGCTCGCCTTCACGCGTCGGGCGACGCTGCGGCTTCATCCGGCACCGAAGGCGCGGGGGCTCGGCGTCCTGGCGTTTTCCACGCTCGACGAGGCCATCGAAGCGGTCGTGCCGCTGCTGACGCTCAAGCCATCGGCGGTCGAGCTTCTCGATGATCTGGTGATCGATCTGGCGCGGAAAAACATCGAGTACTCGAAGTATGTCGAACTGATGCCGACGCCGCGGGACGGCGCGGCGGCCGCGGTGCTGTATGTCGAGTTCTCCGCCGATCAACACCCCGATGAGATCATCGATCGGTTTGACGCACTGTCGGTGCTGATGGCGGGCGTCAATCCCGGGGCGGGCCTCGCGCGTCTGACATCGGCCGCGGAAGTCGCGCAGGCGCTCAAACTGCGAAAGGCCGGCGAGCCGCTCCTGCACGCGATCCCGGGGGCACGCAAGCCGCTCGGGTTCGTCGAGGACAACGCCGTGCCCGTGGAACGGTTGGCCGAGTTCGTCCGCGAGTTCCGTCGGATCGTGCGGAGCAAGGGAACCCAGGCCGCCTTCTACGCGCACGCCTCCGTCGGTGTGCTTCATGTCCGACCCCTGCTTGACCTGCGGGAGAGCGGCGACCGCCGCCGGATGGAGGAGATCGCCGTCGAGGTGGCCGACCTTGCGGCATCGCTCGGCGGCGTGATGAGCGGCGAGCACGGCGACGGACGCGCCCGCGGCCCGCTGCTGGAGCGGTACTTCGGCGCCGAGTTGATGGGCGCGTTCCGAGAGATCAAGAGTCTGTTCGATCCGCACGGGCTGCTCAACCCCGGCAATATTGTCGAGCCGTTGGGCATTGAAAGCATTCACGAAACGACACGGGTGCGACCGCGGGGCGACAACCTGCCGCACGCCGAGGCCGATACCTACTTCGAGTACGACGCCGAGGGCGGCTTCGATCACGCGGTCGAGATGTGCAATGGCTCGGGGGTTTGCCGCAAGAAACAGGGCGGGACGATGTGCCCGTCGTATATGGCGACGCTCGACGAGCGGCATTCGACGCGCGGCCGTGGCAACGCGCTGCGGCTGGCGATCACGGGGCAACTCGACGGCTCGGCCCCGACCTGGAACGACAAGGAAACGCTCGAGACACTACGCCTGTGCCTGTCCTGCAAGGGCTGCAAGACCGAGTGCCCGACGAATGTGGACATCGCGCAGTACAAGGCGGAGTACCTCGCCCACTCGTACCGGGCCGGGGGCGGCACGCCGTGGCAGGCGCGGGTCTTCGGCCATGTCCGGGCGCTCAACCGCCTCGGCTCGGCGCTCGCACCCCTCTCGAACTGGGTGCTGAATTCGCGCCCGCATCGATTCCTCATCGATCGGTCGCTCGGGCTCGCACCGCAGCGACTGTTGCCGCGGTTCGATCGGTCGCTGTTCCGGCGGACGCGGCGGGCGGTTCCCGCGATCAACGCGGGCCTGGCCGACGCGGCGCCGAGCGTCGTCCTGTTCGGCGATTGCTTCACGGCGTACAACGAGCCGGCGATCGGGCTGGCGTCGGCGCGGCTGCTCAACGCGTTCGGGTACCGGGTCGTCATCGCCGACGCCGGGTGCTGCGGCAGGGCATTGATCTCGACGGGCTGCCTGACCGATGCCGCGAAGACGATCCGGCGGACGGCCGATCGGCTGGACCGGATCATGCACGAGCACAGGGCGGAGGCGGTTGTTGTCGCCGAACCGAGTTGCCTGAGCGCGATCAAGGACGAGTGGCTGAAATTGCGTTCAGGCGCGGACCCGGAGCAGGCGCGCTCCGTCGCATCGAAGTCGTTCATGGTCGAGCAGTTCCTCGCCGAACGATGGGACGAGCATCCGTCGCGCCCCGAGTTTCGCGCCGCCGCGGGTGGGATCATCCTGCACGGCCATTGCCATCAGAAGGCGCTCTGGGGCGCTGACACCTCGGCGGAGCTGCTCCGGCGCGCCCTCGGCGGCGAGCGCATCCGCGTCCTCGACTCCGGCTGCTGCGGCATGGCCGGGTCATTCGGATACACCGCCGATCGCTACGAGCTGAGCATGGAAATCGGTGAGCTCGCGCTATTGCCAGCCGCCCGAGCGATGAAACCCGGAGATGTGCTGGTTGCGCCGGGGACGAGCTGCAGGCATCAAGTGGCCGAGGGCACGGGCGTGACGGCCGAGCACCCGGTCGTGTTGCTCGATCGGCATCTGGTGGGTGTGGCGCGCGGGTGACGGCCGATCAGTCGTGATCGGCGACGCGCTGGACGAGGTCTTTGCGGATCAAGACCGTGAGCGCCCCGGCGATCACGAGGAGCGAGGCGAACCCGATGAACCCCGCGTTGATCCTTGCGTCGCCGAGCATCGGCGCTTCCTTTGTGGAGACGCCGCCGAAGAACGCGATCGCGAGAATCGGCGCCATCGAACTCACCGCCCAGCCCACGCCCATCAGCAGCGCTGACACCAGGCTGGTGTGGCCCGGCTGGAGCCGCTGGGCCAGCGATGTGGCGATCGGGAATGTCGCGAAGAATCCGATCGGCGTCACGAAGACCATCAACGCCATCGGCAGGACTCCCGCGGCCCCCACGCCGAACCGCGCCACACCCCAATCCCCCACGAATCCGGTGCTCGCCATCGCGGCCGCCCCGATCAATGAGTACAGCCACAGCGGCCGCCGCTCGGCCCCGCGGACCACGAGGTAGCCAACCGCGATCATGCACACGCCCATACCGATCGTCATGGCCGAGGCGAGTTTGGCGGCCATCGCGGCGCCACGCTCCTCGATCTCCGTCAGAGGCATGCCCGGCGATTGCGCGAGCATCTTGGATTTCGCCCACACATTGAACATCACGAACATGCCGACATTCGCCGTGAATCGCAGCGAGTTCTGGGCCGTGATCACTCCGATCGCGAACCACCGCCGACGGGACTCGGCCAGATCAAACGACGCGCGTCTGGCGTGATGATCATCGTGACGGTGCGGCATCCGGCGCGTCAGCGCGTGCAGCCCGATCGCGGCGAACAACGCGGGGATGATCAGCCACGCCAGGTGCTCCATCCCCCACCGGCGGCTGACCTCGGTGGCGATCTGCGGCCCCGCCGCTTGGCCGAGCATGCCCGCCGCGATGAACAATCCGATCGCCTGCGTGCGTCCGCGCCGCAGGAATTTCATCCCCGACTGACCCGCCAGCGCCACACCGATCGGGTGGTACATCCCCGTGCCGATGACGCCGACGATCTGCAGCGCGATCAGTTGCTCGAACGACCGGGCGAAGCCGATCGACCCGATGCACACCGCGCCGAGCACCATCCCCACCGGCCCGCACAGCCGCGTGTCGAAGCGGTCGCTCAACCACGCGAAGAACGGTTGTGTCGCGCCGCTGAAGATCGGCGTGATCATGTAGACGATGGTTTCCTGGCCCGCCGTCAGCCCCAGACGCCCCTGGAACACGAGCATCAGCGAGGTGAAGAAGATCGGAAAGATATCGATCAGTGTGTGGGTCGCGGCGACGCACGCGAATCGCTTCGCGGGTGCGATCGATCCGGTCGGCGACGCCAACGCGCCCCCCACGCCGATCGGCGCGACGGGGTCGAGCTTGGTTTGCGGCTCATGGCCGGTGCTCACGGGGGCTCCTGACGGTGTCGGCGGGGAGGGACGGGCCGAAAGCGTAGGCGCGACGCCGGAACCGGGCGAGCGTGGTCAACGGCGCGGGGTGACCCGAGACGCACCCAGCACGACCGCGCCCACGGCCGCGACGATCACCGAGCCCCCGGCCACCGGCCAGGTCCAGCCCATCGCGTGCATGCCGTCGGCGACCAGTTTGTCGCGCGCCCGGTACATCGTGGGCGGCGTGACCTGAAGCATCGCGTAGTACTCCCACAGCCGGGCGTACTTCTGCTCGTCGGTCAGCGGCGTCTCGCTCGGCTTGTCGTGCGGGCCGGGCGCGAAGACGCGGTCGAGATCGCCGTAAGTCGTTTCGGTGACCCGGATCGACGCCTCGGGCGGCGCGTCGTGCAGGAACTCCACGAATCGGTACCGCCACTCACGCCGGCGGACACTCCCCCACTTGCCGGGGTCGAACCCCTCGGCGGGGTATCGCGCGGCCGCGATCAGGCGCGGCTTGACCTCGCCCGCCTGCAGCGCCTTCTGAAAATCATCCTGCGTCCGGTACGGCCCGACCGCCATCGGCACAAGCTTGAACCAGTCCTCGTGCTTAAGCAGGCCCGGCAGGTCCGGCTTATCCTCAACGGTGTTGACGGGGAAGTCGATGGTGTGATCGCGCCACCCGATCTTCAACACCGGTCCCGTGTGCGACTCGACCCGAGTGACGCTGTACCGCTCGCCCTCGAATGTGAACGGCTCGCTGGTCGCCTGCTTGCCGAACCAGACCATCGGTCGGCCGGCCAGGTCCTTGCGATCGCCGAGGCGCTGAACCATGTTGGGAACGGAAGCCACCAAGCCGATGACGCCCAGCGCCATCATCCCCGCGCCGATCCATTTCGCTCGCTTGCCGCGTTTCATCTCGATCCGCCGCCCGTGATCAATGCGGCGCCGGTTCGCGCCCGTGCTGATCGGTCGGGGCGTCCTCGCTGGTCGCGTTCGTTGTGTCTTCGCCGTGAGCCGGGTCGGCGTGCGATTTCGCGTCGGCCTCCGACTTGGCGAACTCGACCGGATTCATCTCGGGCTTGCGGCTCAACGGGCTGGCGGGGTCGTCGTGGCTTCCGCCGTACAGCTGATAGTTGCCGCCCTTCTTGATCTCGCCGCCCTGGATCGGATCCACGAGGTAGCGCGAGCCGAGGTCGAGCATCGTCAGGCCGATGAAGAGCACGACCGCGAAGAGCGTGGCGCTCACCACGATCGTGTTCATGGGTTTGTCGTACTTGAGGTGCATGAAGTACGCCGCGACCAGCAGGGCCTTCACCACCGCGATGCCCATCGCGATCATGATGTGGATAAACCCCGAGAACTCGATCCATGTGTTGCCGACCTGCACGCCGTGCATGTTCGAGGTCCAGACCGTCAGCGCGGTCAGCGCCAGCAGGAGCGCGAACACGATCGTCATGGGCTTCATCGGCGTGAGGTGCACATGGAAGTGCTGGTACTCCGTCGTCGAGAGCGTCTCGTGCGGGTCGAAGCCGGCGAATTCGTTGTCGTGCGGTTGGCTCATGGTCGTGTCTCGCGCGTCGGGCGTCGAAAGTCCTGGGGTGCTCGGTCAGACGAGGTAGAGCAGCGGGAAGAGGAAGATCCAGATAATGTCGACGATGTGCCAGTAGAGCCCGATGTTCTCGAGCGAGGTGTAGTGGCGGGGGCCGTACTGCCACTTGGCGGCTTTGATCATCGCCCAGCCGATCACGATCATGCCGACGAACACATGCAGGCCGTGCGTCGCGGTGGCGACCCAGTAGACCGACAGGAAGATCTGGTCGTGCGGCATGGGGGTGAAGTGGTGGGCGGCGTCGCCGGCCGCGGCGGCGACCTCGACGATCTGTCCCAGCGCGTTCGGGTCCACCGTGGCCGCGGCGTGCTCGGCGCCGTGGCTGCCGGCGTACATGAAGTTCGCGCCTGGGAGCTCGCCCTTCTGAATCTTGGGGATGTACTCCCAGCCGATCTTGACCACAAGGAAAAACGCCGCGCACAACTGCGTGATCAGCAGGTTCCAGAGGATCATGGCGCGGTTGCCCGTCTGGGCGCCGCGGATCGCCAGCACGACCGTGTAGGACGAGAGCAGCAGCACCACCGTATTGGCGAAGCCGATCTTCCAGTTCAGGTAGTAACGAGATGCCTCGTGCCAGTTGTCCGGGTAGAGCATCCGGAACACGGCGTAGGCGCAGAAGAACCCGGAGAACATGAGCACTTCCGTGCCCAGGAAGAGCCACATGCCGAGCTTGGCGCCCTCCAGTTCATCCTCGGCGTTGCGCCAGTGATGACCGGGGATGTAGGCCTCGTGCGGCTTCAGGTCGTGTGTGTCTGTGGTCGTCATGGTGTGCTCACGAATGTTGGCTCAGTGCCCAGGCGGCAGTTTGGACTGGTCGGGAAGCGGGAAGTCGTCCGGGTCCGTGTGGGGCGGCGCCACCGTTTCATAGTCGTACGGGCCGTGCGTCATCACCGGCTCGTGCGGGAAGTTGTGCTCGATGGGCGGGCTCTCGGTCTCCCATTCCAGCGTCAGCCCGCCCCACGGGTTCCGCGGCGCTTTCTCGCCTCCGAGGATCGACTGGACGAACACGATCAGGTGCAGCAGGAAGCCGCCGCCGATCAGCCACGACCCGATCGTCGAGATCATGTGCAGCGTCTGGAACTCATCGACATAGGTCGCGTAGCGGCGGGGCATGCCCTGCGTGCCCAGGAAGAACTGCGTGAAGAAGGTCATGTTGAAGCCGACGAACACGATCACCGCGCCGATCCGGCCGAGGTTCTCGTTGTACATCCGGCCGGAGATCTTCGGCCACCAGTGGTGCAGCCCGCCGACGAAGGCGAACACCGTGCCGCCCATCATCACATAGTGGAAGTGGGCGACGACGAAGTAGGTGTCGTGCAGGTGGACATCGGTCGCCAGCGTCGCCAGCGGCGGGCCGGTCAGCCCGCCGATGGTGAAGTTGAACAGGAAAGACGCGGCGTAGAGCATCGGCGTCGTCCAGGCGATCGACGCCTTGTACATCGTCGAGACCCAGTTGAACACCTTGATCGCGGTCGGGATCGCCACGAGGAAGGTGAGCGCCGAAAACACGACATTGGCCGCGGGCGTCTCGCTCGTGAACATGTGGTGGCCCCACACGAGGAACGAGATCGCGGCGATGGCGATCGAGGAGAACGCGATAGCACGGTAGCCGAAGATCCGCTTGCGGCAGTGCACCGCGATGATCTCGCTGACGATCCCCATGCCCGGAAGGATCATGATGTACACGGCCGGGTGGGAGTAGAACCAGAAGAAGTGCTGGAACAGCACGGCGTCGCCGCCCATCGCCGGGTCGAAGATGCCGATGTGGAAGGTCCGCTCGCACATCAGCAGGATCAGCGTGATCGCCAGCACCGGCGTGGCCAGCACCTGGATGATCGCCGTGGCGTACACCGCCCACACGAACAGCGGGATGTCGAACCAGCCCATCCCCGGCACGCGGAGCTTGTGTGTCGTCACGATGAAGTTGATGCCGGTGAGGATCGACGAAAATCCGAGGATGAACGCGGCCATGACCATCGCGGTCACCGCGCCCCAGTTGGTCGTCGAGGAGTACGGCGTGTAGAAGGTCCAGCCGGTCTCGACGCCGCCGGCGATGAGCGAGTACACCGCGATGATCCCGCCGACCACATAGATGTACCAGGACATCAGGTTGAGCCGGGGGAAGGCGACATCCTTGGCCCCCAGCATGATGGGCAGGAAGATGTTGCCCAGGGCCGCGGGGATAGCGGGGATGATGAACAGGAACACCATGATCACGCCGTGGAGCGAGAAGGCGCGGTTGTAGACATTGTTGGCGACGATGGTGTCGCTGACATCGGGCAGGACCTGCCCGAGGGCCGGATACATCAGCTCGGCGCGCAGGAGCAGCGCCGCCAACCCCCCCAGGAGGAAGGCGAAGGTCGTGGCCACGAGATACATCACGCCGATCTTTTTGTGATCGACGGTGTAGATCCATGAGATGAGCGTTTTGAGCGGCGTCTCTTTCGGCGCCAGGAAACTCACATCGTGATGCCCGCCCATATCCGTTCTCCGTCTCGCCCGTCGCTGGTGCGCGGGCGTCAGTCAACCGTGCTTATTCCCCGCCCGACTCCGCCCCGGACTCGGTCCCCGCCCCGGCCGCGCCCTGCCCGGCGATCTCGGCTTCGGACTCCGCCTTGGCCTCGGCCGCGAACTCCGAGTCCAGCGACTTGATGTATGTCGCGATGGCGCTGATCTCGCGATTCTTGAACTTGGCTTGGTAGGTCGGCATCTGATTCGCAAATCCCTGGCGAAGATACGACGCCGGATCAATGATCGACTGATGGATGTAGTTCAGACCCACCACCGGTCGATCATCCGGATCAAGCATGCCGTCCCCCTCTTGCGGCTTCCAGCCCGGACGCTCGTCGTTCCAGATGTCCTTCCAGGTCGGCCCCGTGCCGGCGCCGCCGTCGACCGTGTGACACGAGACGCAGCCGGCGGTCTTGTAGAGGATCTGACCGAGTTTGAGCAGTTCGATCGTGTCGGTGTTGGCCTGTTCGGCCATCCATGCGCGGAAGTCCGCATCGCTCATGATCTGCACCTCGGCGAGCATCTGCGAGTGCTGATCGCCGCAATACTCGGTGCAGAAGAGGTACAGCCCCTTGCCGCCCTCGGTCACGGGCACGCCGTGCTTGAGCGTCGGGTCCCAGCGGTGGGTGATCTCGGTGGGCTCGCACCAGAGGGTCGTGTAACGATTCGGGAACACATCCCGCTTGATCCGCATCTCCGGGATGAAGAACGAGTGGATCACATCCTGGCTGGTCATGATGAACTTGATGGGCTTATTCACGGGGAGCACGAAGACGGGCGCATCAATGCCCGCCATGAGCCGCCCCTCCTGCGACTTGGAGATCGTCTCGAGCGACCCGGCGCCGTTGGGGTACTCCAGCGTCCAGTTCCACTTCTTGGCGGTGACATAGACCTCCATCGCGTCGCCCGGGGGCACGCGCATCACGACATATTCCTTGAAGCCCCAGTAGAACATCACCGCCATCAGGATCGTCGGGATCACCGACCACGACAGCTCCAGGAAGGTGTTGTGCGAGACGCTGTGCTCGATCGGCACGCCCTTGAGGCGCCGGTACCGGAAGCCGAAATAGACCATCAGCCCCATCAGCACGGCGAAGAAGAACGCCGATACCCAGAAGATGAAGAAGAACACGCCGTCCACACCCTCGGCGAAGGTGCCCTGCGTGCTGCGGAACCACATCTTCATCCAGCCCGACTCCTCCGCGCCCAGCAGCGTCGGCAGGATCGAGGAGGGCAGTCGCGTCATGGTCGAGGCAATCATCATGATCGTAAGCCCGTGTCGTTCGACGCCGCCGGCGCGGTCGCGTCGGTCGTGCGCTTGCGGAGCGTATTCGTCAGAACAAGAGAACCGATTCCCGTCATCAGCGCCAGCATCGTGATCAACCCCCCAATCTTCATCACCCGGCCCGCGGCCACGCTCCATGTGCCCGCGCTCGGGTCGTAATGGAAGCAGGTGAACAGGAACTGCTCGAACGCCGTGCCGATCTTGCCGTCCCCCGCGTCCATCAGGGCCAGTTGAAGATCGCGCGACGCGAACTTCACGCCCTCGATGTAGCTGGCCACCTTGCCCTCGGGCGTGAGGAACACGATCGCCGCCGGGTGCGAGAACTCGCCCTGCTCGGGCAGGTAGCGGTAGCGGTAGCCGACCGACGCCGCGAGCGTGCGGACCGCGTCCGGCTCACTCGTGCAGAAGACCCAGCCGTCTCGGGGCGTCGGCCGCTGGTAGAGCGCGCCGTAGAAATCGCGCTTCTCGGCCGCCTGCTCGCGCGTGTTGGTGTGGTCGAAACTCACCGCCAGCACGCGGTAGTCGTCGCCGACATCCAGGCCGATCTCCTCGATGCCGTCGGTCACGCTCGTGAAGATCAGGTCGCACAACAGCGGGCAATCGAAGTAGCCGAGCACCAGAAGCACCGGGCGCTCGCCGTCGAACATGTCGCCCAGGCGAACCTCGGCGCCGAAGGAGTCGGTGAACCGCAGGTCCGGGGGGACCACGGCCCCGACCTTGTGCACCACGCCCACGCCCTCGGTCTGCGGCAGACTGTCGAGGATGACCTGCCCGCACGCCGGCGCGCCGAACGACACGGCCGCGGCCATCGCCGCGCCGGCCAACCCCGCCCGTGTTGTGCGTGCCGCACCGATCATCGCGGGGCGTGCTCCTTGTACTGCTCGATGACCAGGCGCATCGCCGAGTCAACCGGGATCCGCGCGGTGCCCTTCTGAGGATCGACCATCGCGCCGGTGGTCATCTTGCTGTTCCACTCGGCGTTGAGCTGCGAGACGCCGGCCGCGTACCCGCCGAGCGTCGTGTCGTACAGCTTGCTCAGCGGCGCGACCGACTCCTGGCTGGCGGACTTGAGCGTGTTGATGTGCGGGAGGAAGAACATGTTCACAAGGACCCACGCCGAGGCGAACACGAACACGACCGTGAGGCCCAGGAACGAGCCGATGATCCACGGGTTCGTGCTGCCGTGAGAGTCCTGATGATGGGGCTCGTCGGCCGAGTGCCGGAACCACTCGTCGTGGACCTCGAGCTCGTGCATCAGCTCTTGTTCGTCGTGGATGATGTGGCCTTCGGTGCTCATCGGGTCTTCCTCAGCGGTCAGACGAAGTTCTTGTGCTCGATCGCCTCGTGCATGCGCGGATCACGCAGCGGGACCAGCGGCCCGGACGCCACCTTCCGCACGGTCAGCCCCAGGAACAGCAGGACCGGCCCGGCGACGCCGACGAAGTCGATCCAGTGCGCGCCGGTCGAGCCCTTGACATTCGGCCGGATCATCCACCACCAGTCGATGATGTGGATCACGATCAGCCACACGCAGATGAACGCGGTCGCGACGCGGCTGCGCCGCATCGGACGGGGCAGGAACAGCACGAACGGGATGATGAAGTGGGCGATCGGCAGCACCCAGGAGATCACCACCCACAGTGTGCCGGGAGCCTTGCGCAGATCAAAGAACGCGGTTTCTTCCGGGATGTTCGCGTACCAGATCAGCAGGTACTGGCTCAGCGAGATGTACGCCCAGAAGCAGATCGCAAAGCCGAAGACCAGCTTTGACAGGTCGTGCTGGTGCTCGCCGGTGAAGAGCTGGTGCAGCCGCCCGGCGCCGCGGAGCGAGAGGAGCACGAGCATTCCCAGCGCCAGCGACGAGGCCAGGCACCCGGCCAGGAACCACACCGGCATCATCGTGCTGAACCAGTGGTAATCCAGCGACATCACGAAGTCCGAGGACGCGAAGAGGAGCGTGAACGAGCCGACGACCAGGCCGACATAGGACAGGTTGCGTGCCCGCAGCGAGTGCCAGCGGTCGCCGTCGAGGTCCTGCTGCGTCGAGTAGTACCACAGCCCCGTGGCCAGGCCGCCCCAGATCAGGAAGTAGATCAGCACCCGGACGCCGAAGAACACCGGGTTGAGGTACGCGCTCTTGGCCGCGTAGATGGGGTCGCCCTCGGTGTACGCCGGGTTCATCCACTTCCAGAGGAAGGGCGCATCGTGCCCGCCCTCGCTGGTGCGGGTCAGCACGACCTGCAGGATGATCACGCCGACCACGAGCACGGCGCCGACCCACCACAGCGACATGATGTTCTCGAACTGCCGCCGGACGGTCACGGACCACCCGCCCTCGACAGCGCGGAGGAACATCACGACCGCCATCGCGCCCAGCGAGAACGCCAGCGCCACGAGCGAGCCCGTGTGCAGCGCGTGCAGCGCGACCGACTTGGCCGCGGCGCCGCCCGCCAGCGCGCCGATCAGCGTCACACCGATCAGCGCCAGCCCGACGAACGACAACGCCGCCCAGAGCATGCCGCCGGAGCGATCGCCGAGGTAGATGTTCTCCTTGGCGAGAATCTTGTCCTGGTTCACATGGATCGCGCTCACGAGCCGCTCCCCTCCCCGGTGCCGCCGGCGGGTGTCCCGCCCCGGTTCATCTGACGCTCCAAGCCCACGCGGTCACGCTCGGGCAACGCATCGATCGGCGACTCGTGCGCGGCCTGCAGCACGCGCAGGTACGCCACGATCGCCCAGCTCTCGCGCTCGCTCACTTTCGACGCATAGGACGGCATCTTCAGCGGATAGGCGCCGCCGGGGTTCGGCACCCCGTGGCGGATCACATCAAAGAGGAACCCGTCGTCGCCCTTCTCCCCGCCGTGCCGGTATTGATCCTGGTGCCAGGTCGGCAGCGCGTACGACCAGCGGAGCCCGACCGTGCCCATGCCGTCGCCGAGAGCGCCGTGGCAGATCTGGCAGTAGATCCCGAAGTTCTCGCGCCCCAGCGCCAGGAATTCCTCGTCGACTTTCGCGGGGACGAACTTCACCCACGAGCCGTCGTTGTTCTTGCCGGTGTAGAAAGCCGGGTCCTCTTTCACGATCTCGGCGCGCCCCGACTCGAAATCAAATCCGTCAACGCTCCCGACCTCGGCGAAGTGCCCGAACGCGACCGTCCCGGCGACGGGCTGGCGCATCGACCGGCCGTACATCTCGCCGGTCTCGGGGTCCTCGAAGTCCTTGAAGAACGCCGACTTGGTCTGCGCCTTGTACTTCGGTTGATCGTCCATGTCGGGCAGGAACTGGCGGGGCGGGTCGTCCGACCGCTCGCCGCGGCACCCGCCAAGGAGCGCCACAGCGCCCGCCACACCGGCGATCGCCGCCAACTTCATCGCGATGGTCGCATCGGTCATGAACATCACGCCTCCACCACATCGACATGCGTCGCGCCGAGCCGGCGGAGCATCGCGCCCGCGTCCGCGGCGTCAAACTTCGGATCATCCGCCTCGATCGCGATCACGAACCGATCGTCGCTCACCCGCAGGAACCGCTCCTTCTTCAGAAGCGGGTGGTACAGCATGGGCAGCTTGTTGAGCGCCAGCATGCCGAAGACCGCGCCGAACGCCGAGAGCAGCACGCCCAACTCGAAGATGATCGGCACAAACGGTTCCCACGCGGCGAACGGCTTGCCGCCGACAATCGTCTGGTACTCGTAGGCGCTCGCCCAGAACTGCAGCAGAATCGCGATCGTTACGCCGGTGACGGCGCCGGCGGCGATGATGAAGGTGATCCGCGACATCTTCAGGCCCATCGCCTCGCCCATCCCGTGGATCGGCACGGGCGAGTAGACATCCCACTTCGTGAAGCCGGCGTCACGCACCTCGTGGGCCGCCTTGTAGATCGTCGTGATGTCCGGGAATTCCGCCATCACGCCCCACACCGGGGCGGCCGGGACCGCGTCAGCCGTGTGCGCCATGTCAGTGGCCCTCCGCGTGATGGTGATCGTCGCCGTGCCCGTGCAGGTGCTCGTGCGCCTGGTGCATCACATTCTTGACCTCGCTGATCGCCAGCATCGGCAGGAAGCGGCAGAACAGCAGGAACAGCGTCATGAAGATGCCCAGCGAACCGATGAAGGTGCCGATGTCCACGAAGGTCGGGCTGTAGTAGCCCCACGCGCTGGGCATGAAGTCGGAGCTGAGCGTCGAGACGATCAC
>CAZSLT010000010.1:0-31041 GCA_964607595.1 uncultured Phycisphaeraceae bacterium | reverse complement strand
GCCCGAAACTACCCGCGGAGGACCTCCCATGCCCGTTCACCGTTCCATCGTCGCGGCGTCGGCCGCGCTGGCGCTCGGTCTGACCCTGGCCGCGCCCGCAGCCGAGAAGCTCGTCGCCACCGTCGCCCACCCGGACCTCGATGTCTCGGCGGCCGGCAATACGCAGATCGTCGCCTTCCCCGACGCCGGGCCCGTCAACGGCGCCGGGCTCACCGCGCTCTGGACGCCCGTCGTCGTCGATGATGAGAAGGGCACCGCGCCGTGGTCGCTCGACCTCGAGGTGCTCATCACACCCCCGACCGGCGCGCCCTCCATCGACTGGGACCCCATCGGCGGCGAGGTCTCGATCGCCGACTACCCGCTGCAGGATTACACGCCGACTCCGCTCGCGGCCGCGGTGCCCAGCGCGGGCAACTGGTCCTTCGCGTTCGACTCCTTCGGCCCGCCGTGGGTCGCCGGGCTGCGCGATGTGCGCCTGCACCTGACCACGACCGTGCCCGATGTCGTGCAGGTCTTGAGCGGCTCGGTCGCCAGCGGCCCGACCTGGAGCCGGCCGTTCTCGATCGTCGGCATCTCGGGGCTCGGCCCGGTGATCTACCAGGGCATCGAGTTCCGCGTTACCGAGAGCGGCGGGTACCACATCCATTCGATCGTGCCCAGCGGCAACAACTTCACCGCGATCTACAAGGGCTCCTTCAACCCCGCGCAGCCGATCGCCAATCTCTTTGATTACGATGTCGGCAACGGCGTGCCCGTGCCGCCCAACGGCCCGCCCGCGGGCACGAGCATCATCAGCGCCATGCTCTTCGAGGGCGAGACCTACTACCTCATCAACTCGCAGTTCTCGGCCACCTCGCCGGGCCAGCCCTTCACCAACACGATCACCGGCCCCGGCTCGTTCGTCGCGCCCTGCCCCGGCGACCTCAACGGCGACTCAACGGTCGATGTCGATGACCTCAACGAGGTCCTCTCCAACTGGACCACCGCCGGCCCGGCCGGCGACATCACCAACGACTTGGCGGTCGATGTCGATGACCTCAACGAGGTGCTCTCGAACTGGAACAACTCCTGCCCGACGACGCCGATCGCGGTGCCGTAGTCGGCGAAGCGAAGTCACTCGAACGCGTGCGGACGCGGCAGCGGGTGCGTGCAGTACATGCAGATCGTCCGCTTCGTGTTCACACGGCGATTACAGGTCGGGCAGGTCAGCGTCTGGGCCTGCATCTTGCCGTCGGCCGCGCCGTCGCGCAGGTCGATCTGCTCCATGTGCTCCATGAGTTCCTGCTCGGTGACGCCCGTCCGCTCGGCAAGCAGCTCCCACATCGCCTGGCACGCCAGCGCCAGCCGCTCCACCCGGCGCTCCAGGTGCGCGAACTCCATCGCCGTGCGGTTGGCCGTGCTCGACGCGGCCCCGGCCTCGTCGCGGGCCGTACCGATGCGGTTGTGCTGCCATAGCTCCCAGATCAATCCCATGCGTGCGCCCCTTTCCAGAGTCACACGCTAGCACACGATCCGCGCCGGTCGAGTCCCGATCCGGGGCCCGCGGGACGCATCAGCGGCGCATGGGAAAGGGCGGCCGCGCCGTGGCGACCGCCCTTTGCCCGGAATGTCCACGCGCCCGATCTCGCCGCCCTGTGGGCGAGCGGATAGGCCGCGGACCGATGGAGGAACACCCGCGTCAGTTCGGCAGGATCACCGTGTCAATCACATGGATCACGCCGTTGCTCGCTTCGATGTCGGCGGTCATGACCGCGGCATTATCGACGATCACCGTCCCGGCCGCGGCACGCAGGTCCACCGTCGTGCCCTGCGCCGTCTTGGCGCTGCTCGTCTTCATCGCCTGATCCGCGAACACGCGCCCGGGGACCACATGGTAGAGCAGCACGGAGCGCAGCTTCTCGCGGTTCTCCGGCTTGAGCAGGTTCTCGACCGTGCCCGGCGGGAGCTTGGCGAAGGCCGTGTCCGTCGGCGCGAACACCGTGAACGGTCCCTCGCCCCGGAGCACTTCCGTCAGCCCCGCCGCCTCGATGGCCGCGGCCAGCGTGTTGAACGATCCCGCCTCGCTCGCCACCGTCAAGATGTCGCGCGTCTCGGGCAGGATCACCGAGTCGATGACATGAATCACGCCGTTCGAGCACTTGATGTCGGTCTTGACGACCTTGGCGTCGTCGAGCATGACCTCGCCGCCCTTGACCCTCACCGCGGCGCGCTGACCGTTGAGCATCGTTGCGCTGTTCATCTTGACGACCGAGCCCGCCATCGCCTCGCCCTCGACGACATGGAACAACAGAATGTTCTTGAGCGCGGCGCGGTTCTCCGGCTTGAGAAGATTCTCGACCGTCCCCTTGGGCAGCTTCGCGAACGCCTCATCCGTCGGCGCAAAGACGGTGAAGGGCCCCTTGCCCGAGAGCGTCTCGGCGAGGCCCGCGGCCTGCACCGCCGCGACCAGCGTCTTGAACGAGCCCGCCTCGATCGCCGTCTGGACGATCGTCTGCGGCGCGCTGTACGAAGCGTTCACCATGGCCGCGCCGGACTTCTCCGAGCCGCACCCGCCGGAGGCCGGGCACGAGGCGTACACCCCGGCGCCGAGCGCCGAGGCGCCCAGAATCATCGCAACCTTTGAAACCTGCATCATGGCTTGCATCCTTTGTTCCGAGAATTGGCCCCAGTTCGACGGCGGGGCCGGGAAGATCCGTCCCGCGGGCCGATTCCCCGGGACGCGTCCGTCTTCGCCGCCACCGGCCCGCCGGATTCGTTCAGGCAACGATCAACCCTGAATCCGCCCGATGGGAAAGGTCGAATGCATGGGGGTGAACGATTCCGAGGTTCGTCATTGATCTGTGCCACCGCTACCATGTGCGTCGAGTCAGCCGCCGGACCGCGCCGCCGAGCGATGGGACCGATCACCGTGAGCACGCTCCTCCGACACCCCCAGACACCGCACTCGCCGCCGGCGCTGCTGCCGCGCGTCGCCCGGGGCGACGAGTCGGCCATGCGGGAGGCGATCGACCGCTACAGCGGAATCGTCTGGTCGCTGGCGCGTCGCATGTGCCCGACCCGCGCCGACGCCGAGGACGCCGTGCAGGAGATCTTTGTCGATCTCTGGCGTTCCGCCCCGCGCTTTGATGAACGCATCGCCAACGAGACCACATTCATCGCCATGATCGCGCGGCGCCGATTGGTCGACCGCCTCCGCAGCACCTCGCGCCGCCCGGCCGCCACCGGCGACGCGGCGGACGCCGCCGACCTGTCCGCGCCCTCGGTCGGGTCGCCCCTGGAGCTCACGGAGGACGCCCGGGTCGCGCGTCGTGCCATGCAAGACCTCCGACCCGAGGAGCAGCGCGTGCTGGACCTCTCGATCGCGCGCGGGCTGTCCCACGAGCAGATCGCCGCGACCCTGGGCATGCCGGTCGGCACGGTCAAGAGTCTCTGCCGGCGCGGGCTCCGTAAGATTCGCGAAGCCCTCGCGCCCGGCGCTTCAACGGGAGGGGGCGACGCCTCATGAGCCGCCACACCCCCAACCCGCACGAGATGGACCGCCTGCTGGACCTGCTGGCCGATCGCGCCGTGGGCGAACTCGACCCGCGCGACGCCGCGGAACTCGACCGCCTGCTGGAGGCGAACCCCGGCCTGCCCGCCGACGCGATGGACGCGGCCGCGGCCGCCGCGTCGCTGGCCATGCCCGTCGCCGACGACGACCCGATGCCCGAGTCGCTCAAGCGCCGGCTCATCGCCGACGCCGGAGCGTTCGCCGAACGCGGCAGCGCGCCGGCCGGACGCGTCGGCCCCGCCCCGCGCGCCGGCGCGGCGTGGTTCCCGTGGTTGCTGGCCGCGGCGTCGATCGCGCTGGCCGCGGTCGCCTGGGTCTCACGCCCGGCGGCTCAGTCTCCCACGCCCAATCCCACGATCGCCCAGCAACTCGACGAGTTCACGACCGTCGCGCCCCCGGCGGACCTCGTCCGCGTCGCGTGGGCCGGCCAGCCCGACCCGCTCGTTACCGAGCAACTCGCCGGCGAGGTCTACTGGAGCCAGTCGCGCCAGCAGGGCTACATGGTCTTCAGCGGGCTGCGCGCCAATGACCCCACGGTCGAGCAGTATCAGCTCTGGATCTTCGACGGGTCACGCGAGCACCCGGTCGACGGCGGCGTCTTCGATATCGGCGCCGACGGGCGCGCCATCGTGCCGATCGACGCCAAGCTCACCGTGCGTCAGCCCACACTCTTCGCCGTCACGGTGGAGAAGCCCGGCGGCGTGGTGGTTTCGAGCAAGGAGCGCATCGCCGTCGTCGCGCCGCTGGCCGAGGGTTGAGTCAGACGCCGATCCGCTCGAACACCACCGTGTGATGCTCGGTGATCGCCGCGAAATACCCCTCGACGCTCAGCGTGGGGCACAACCGTCGTGCCCGCTTGGCTGCGCGCGATAAGTCGTGGAACTGCCGCTCGCGCAGATCGATCTCGTGCACCTTCAGCCGGTCGGTGTAGAAGGCGCACTTCTGGTGCGCGATCAGCACGACCCGCTTGAGGCCGTGGACCTCGACCAGAAACCGCAACTGATCGATCGCGGCCTCGCCCTCGCGGTACGCCGAGAAGTGCCCCGCCAGGCACGCCGCGCCCCCCGGCACCGCCACCCGGTCATACCGGGGCAATTGCAGCCCATTCTGCAGGAAGTCGTCGAACGCCTCGCCGAGCCGCCCGTCCGAGCAGTACACGGCCGCGGCATGGATACGCTCCAGCGAATACGGCACGCCGGAACGGAATGCCTCGGTGCTGGTGAACGCTTCTCGCTCCACGATCCCGAGAATGTAGCGTCATCCGCCGGGCGGTGTCCCGCCCCGCGACCACAGCCCCGTGAACGCATCCGGCGCTCGCAGCCCCAGCCACGGGTCCGACGAGGGCGTGCGGAACACCTCGTCGTACACCCGCTCGTTGAGACGGACCAGATCATGCCTCAGCGACGGGTCGGACTCGATCATCGCCAGGATCGCCGGGCGAATGACCTCCTCGTTGTGCGCCGTGTCCGCGGCCATCGACCGCTCGAACTCCGCGATGGTCCGCGAGACCGCCGCGTCGTCGGCGTCGCCCATCTGCGTGCGGATGAGCGAGGTGCTTCGCGCGTCCAGGCGGCAGCGGTCCGCATAACCCGCGGCGCTCAGCGGGATCGTCATCTCGACCGGGTGCGCCTCTAGCCCGAGCACCGCCTGAAGGACCGGCATCTCAACGAACGCCTTCGAGAAGGTCGCACGCATCGCCTTCTGCGCCATCTCCTCCGGCACTCTCTCGAATCGGCCGTTGTTCACCGAGAGCGCTGTGTACGGCGTGATCTCCGAATCCGCCAACGCGGACGCGACTGCCGGGTCGTGTGGCGCCATCGCCTCGGCCTCGGCGTTCTTCAGCGCCTCCAGGAATACGCCCGGACCATACAGCCCCGGCAGTGCTTCGGCCACAGCGCCATCCGGCGAGAGCACATAGTGAATTGAATTCCCAGTGATCGTCGACTTGATAACGCGCCCGTCGCCGTAGTCGATCGTGATCCGCGGAACGGGGCGCACACTCTCCCAGTGCAGCACGAAATGATCCCGCAGGTACGCCGACACCTCCGCGTTGGCGTACAGCGCCGCGCGGAAGAAACGCGAGTTGGCGCACGAGTATTCCTCGTCCAGGCGGCCAAGCATCCGCAGCGACAGCACCGGCCGGTTCAGCCGCTTGGCATCGACCAGCGCCGACTCCAGATCGGTGTGCCAGAACAGGCGCGACCACGCCGCGTCCTTCTGGTTCGCCTGGGCGTCGATCTTCTTCAGGTGCGCTCGCAGCTTCGGGGTCACGACGATGCGCTCGCCGCGGTCCACGCCCTCGAACTGATCCGCGAAGTGCAGCGCCTGCTCGACAATCCGCTGCGCCTCTTCTTCAAAGAACAACTGCGCCGAGGCGGCGCCGGTCGCCCCGCCCACGGCCAAAATCATCGAGAGCGCCGCCAGCGCCGTCCGCCGTCCCGTTCGTGCCCGCATGATCGGCTCCTTTGACCCCCGCGTGCCCTATGGGTTGGTACCGCGTCCGCCGCCCCCCGGTTCATCAGGACGCGCGGGCGAGCCCCTCCCGGCACTCATTGAAAAAGCCCCCTGAGCGGGGGCTGATCGGTGGTCGTATGGCGATTCGTGGCCTCAGCCGCCGGTCTGGTCGTCCGTGCTCGCGCCGGGCGCGTTCTTCTTCACGGACTCGATCCCGTTCTCGCAGTTCGCCTTGGTCGTGTACCCCTCGCCGGAGGTCGCGATCGTCTGCCCGTTGGAGGCCTTGAGGCGCCAGCGGTACTCGCCCTTGGCGTCCTTGTACATTTCGAACTTCGCCATGAGTGTGCTCCTGTGCGGGATGGCGTTCTGGTCACGCGGCCGGCCATCGAACCCGCCGCCGCGTCGAGTGTAACCCGATCGGACCCCGCTCCAAAGACCCTACACCGTGGCGGGACGGGAAATCGTCGCCGAGCCCGTCCGGGCCGGTTCGCGCCTGGCCGCCTGGCCCGATGAGGGCTCGTGCGCGGCGAAATCCTCGCCGAAGCGGAACAGGCGGAAACTGTTGCCCAACACGAAAATATCGCCCAGGAAGTGGTAGATCGCCGCGACGCCCAGGGGCAGGTTCGTCGCCACCGCGATCACCACGCCGATGATGGCGATGAGCACCGACGCCGCGATGTTCTGCGCAATCACCGTCCGCGTCCGGCGCGCCAGTGCCATCAGGAACGGCACGCGCCCGACATCGTCGTTCATCAGCGCCACGCCCGCGGAGTTGGTCGCGATGTCCGAGCCCGAGAGCCCCATCGCCACGCCGACATCCGACGCGGCCAGCGCCGCGCCGTCGTTGATGCCGTCGCCGACCATCAGCACGCGCCGCCCCTTGGCGACCATCCCCTTGACGATGTCGTGCTTCTCTTCGGGCAGGCACTCGGCCTCGACCTTGTCCACACCCACCGTGATACCCACGCGCTTGGCCACCGAGAGGCGGTCGCCCGTCATGATCACGATCGAGCGCACGCCCAGGTCGCGCAGTTCGGTCACGACGCCCTTGGCGTTGTGACGCAGCTTGTCCTCGAGCCCCACCGCGCCGAGGTACCGCCCACCCACCATCACATGCACGCCCGACATCCCCTCGATCTGCGCTTCGATGCGGTCAACCTCCGCGGAGACCGACGGGTTCATCGACTTGATCCACGACGGCCGACCCGCCAGCACCTCGCCGCGCGCCGTCCGCGCCCGCACGCCCTTGCCGTGGATCTCCTCCGCCGACGCGTCCGCGTCCGGCGCGATCCGCGCCTTATTCGAAGTGTGCATGATCGACTGCGCCAGCGGGTGGTTCGAGTGCTGCTCCGCGTCGGCCGCGGCCTGCAGCAACTCCGCCCCCTCCACGCCCTCTGCCGGGGCCAGGCGGCTCACCGCGAAGTTCCCCGTCGTCAGCGTGCCCGTCTTGTCGAACACCACCGTGTCGATGTTCGCCGCGGCCTCGAGGTCGCCCGACTGCTTGATCATGATGCCGAGCCGCGCCGCCGCGCCGAACGCGGCCATCATCGCCGTCGGGCTCGAGATCAGCAGCGCCGCCGGCGACGCCATGATCAGCACCGCCACCGCGCGGTCCAGACTCGACAGGTACCACACCAGCCCGAAGGTCCCCAGGGCGATCGGCACGAAGTATCCCGCCACCTGCTCGATGAGCAACTGCTTGGGCGTCTTGGTCTGCTCGGCCTCCTGAATCAGACTCGCGACCTTGCCGATCGTCGTGTCCTGACCCACCGAGGTCGTCCGCAGCTCGATCACACCCGAGAGGTTCGTCGTGCCCGCGTAGACGCTCGAACCCTGCTGCACATCGACGGGCATCGCCTCGCCCGTCAGACTCGCCTGGTTGATCGTCGAGGTGCCCTTGGTGACCACGCCGTCCACCGGCAGGTTCTCGCCGGGACGCACGCGCACAACCGTCCCAACCCGCACCTGCGAAAGATCAACCTCGCGCTCCATGCCGTCGTCGCCGACGATCCGCGCGGTGTCCGGCGTCAACTGCACCAGTTCCTCGATCGCACGCCGCGCGCCCCACGCCGTCCGGCGCAGCGCGTGGTCGAACACCAGCAGGATGAACGCCACATAGCCCGCGGCCTCGTAGCGGCCGATCGCCAGCGCCGCCACGATCGCCAGAGACGCCAGCGACCAGGTCCCCGGCTTGCCCTCGCTGATCTCCTGCATCGCCGAGCGGAACAGCCCGAGCCCCAGCACGATCGCGCCGATGAACGCGGGGATCCGCGCCACCTCGTCCGGCACCAGGTCGAACAGCCGCGCCACCGAGGTCGTCAAAACCAACACGCCGCCGACGAACGACAGCAGAATCCAACGCTCCAGCCGCACGCCACCGCCGGCCGTCGGGCCGCCCTCGGCTGACACACCGGCGTTGCTGACCAGTCCGGACTCGTGGGTCGACATGCGATCGGGTCTCCGCGTCGGGGTCGTGGGGGAAGGTTCGGGGGTCTCGGGCGGCGAATCGTGGAGGAGGGGGGGAATGCCGCCGCCGCGACCGCCGAGGGCCTCATCCGTGGGCAGATCGGGGAAGGAGCGTATCTTACGGCGTGCCGCCTGGCCCGGCCCGCCGCGTCCTGTACCGGTTCGGTACGCTCGACCCGCCCCCCGGGTTCGCCCCGGCCGGCCTCGATCCTTAGAGGGAGCCCAGATGACCGAACGAGTCGCGATCCTCGGAGACGGCCAGATGGGCCTGGTTCTGGCCGCGCTGCTGGCCAATCAGCCCGACGGGGCGCGCCCCGAGCGGCTCTCCCTCTGGGGCCATGATCCCGGCGATGTCTCCCGCCTCACCCAGACCCGCCGCTCCAGCCGGCTGCCGGGCGTCGAACTGCCCGAGTCCGTCCGTGTCACCGACAACGCGGCCAAAGCGCTCCAAGACGCCACGCTGATCGTCAGCGCCGTTCCCACCCAGTTCATCCGGTCGGTCTGGACGCTGGCCGCGCCACACGCGCCGGCCGGTGCGCCGGTCGTCAGCGTCGCCAAGGGCATCGAGAACGACACCCTGCTCCGCCCGTTGCAGGTAATCGGCGAGTCGTTGATGGGCCAGCGCGACGACCCCGACAGGGCCGCACGGCCGCTCGTCGTCCTCTCCGGCCCGACCATCGCCGCGGAATTGGCCCGCTGCCTGCCCGCCACCATGATCGCGGCCAGCGACCACCCCGGCGCGTCGCGCGCCGTGCAGGAACTCTTCGCCACCAGTTGGCTGCGCATCTACACCGGCGATGATGCCCTGGGCGTCGAGATCGCCGGCGCCGCCAAGAATGTCATCGCCATCGCCGCGGGAATCATCGACGGGCTGCAGGCCGGGTACAACGCCAAGAGCGCCCTGTTGGCGCGGGGGCTGTCGGAGATCGTGCGTCTCGGCGTCGCGATGGGCGCCCGCGCCGAGACCTTCTTCGGGCTCGCGGGCGTCGGCGACCTGGCCACCACCTGCTTCAGCCCCGAGGGACGCAACCGATCACTCGGCGAGGCGCTGGGCAAGGGCGAGACCCTCGAACACTACCTGGCGCGCACCGCCTCCGTGGTCGAGGGCGTGGCCACCACACGCTCACTCACGATGCTCGCGCGGCGCTACAAGGTCGAGATGCCGATCTCGGACGCCGTCCACGCCGTGCTCTTCGAGTCGCTCGACCCGATCGACGCGATCACGCGGCTGATGAGCCGCCCGCCCCGCGGCGAGAGCGTCGGGTAACCAAACCCTTCATCGGATTCACTTTGGGTGCTATGGTTCGACCCGAGCGAAGAGAGGGTGAACCATGTTCGTTCGCGCGATCACTCCCCCGGCATCAACCGTCCGACCGTGCGCGCCGACGCCGTCATCGCGTCGCACGCGCTGCGCAAGTCCTTCAGCGTCACCGCGTTGATCCGCGCTAATTCCTCTTCGAGCGAGATGTATTTGCCGAGGTACGGCCACATCCGCCCGAGCCGCTGCATCCGCCCGCCGGGCTTCTCGCCCGCCAGCGTCACCGCGGTCGCCAGTTTCGTGCGCAGCCGCTGGAGATCGTCTTCCGAGAGCGTGTCGCGCAGCCCCGCCACCTCGCGCTCGGCGATCGCCCAGATTTCATCGGCCCGCTCCGGGTCGCCCGACGCGTAGAGGTAGTACATCCCCGTGCCGTCCTGCGGCTCGAACCCCGCCTGCGCATCCTCGGCGATCCCCGTCTCGATCAGCGCCCAGTGCAGGCGGCTGTTGTCCGGGTCGCCCAGCACCTTGGCGAGCATGAAGCTCGCATACCGCGCATCATCCCCCATCGCCGGCCCCGGACGCACCTCCAGCATGTACGCCCGATTGATCCGCGAGTCGCGCATCTCGAACGACTTGCCGTTCACCCGCGGCCCCGAGGCGTCACGCCGCGCCCCCGTCCGACGCCACGGCCCGCACAACTCGCCGATCTGCGACACGGCGTCGTCGAAGTCCACCCGCCCGGCCAGCGCCACCGTCGTGTTGTCCGCCGAGTAGCGATGGTCGAAGTACGCCTGCATCTGGTCGCGCTGCAGCGCCGTGATCGTGTCCGCCGTGCCCAGCACCCGGTACCCCAGCGGGTGCGAGCCGTAGAACTCCTCCATCGACCGCTCGTAGAGCACCCAGAACGGGTTGTCCTTGTACATGGCGATCTCTTCGAGGATCACGCCCTTCTCGGTGTCGAAATCCTCCGTGCGCAGCGCCGGGCGGAGGATGTCGGCCAGGATGTCCGTCGCGGTGCGCAGGTACTCCGGCAGCACATGCGCGTGGAACGCGGTGATCTCCGAGGTCGTAAAGGCGTTGTAGGAGGCGCCGATCCCGTCGAACTCACGGTTCACATCGTCGGCGCTGCGGCGCGCCGTCCCCTTGAACATCATGTGCTCGAGGAAGTGCGAGACGCCCATGACCGCGCCGTCCTCGTCCCGCGCGCCGGTCTTGACGAAGAACCCCACCGCCGCGCTGTGCGCGTCCGGGTCGGTCTCCGCGACGATCGAGAGACCGTTGGGGAGCGTCGCGTGCCTGAATGTCACCGCCATGCATGCCTCCCTGCCTTCGGCCCGCGCATCCTACGCCAGCCGCTTGCTCATGATGAAGTCGTGCCGACCCGGCCCCGAGGCGTCGGGGATCACCCCGCTCACCTCGAACCCCAGCCCCTGATAGAACGAGATCGGGTGGGGGCGCAGGACGCGCATCCCCGCGAGTTTCGACGATACCTCCGGGTACAGATCCAGCCCGAACAGCGTCGTGGCGCCGACCTCGTCCTCCGTGCCCAGCCACAGCGTCGTGACGCCCGCTCCCCGCGCCCGCGCCTCGAGCGCCCCGACGATCATCCGCCCGACGCCCCGCCCCTGCGCCGCGGGCGACACGCACAGCGGGTGCAGCTCCCACGCGTGCGGCCCGTGCATCACCAGACCGCCCCAGCCGAGCATCGCCCCGCCGGACTCGGCGCCCACCGCCACGCGATCATCTCGTCGGAATGTCCGCACCTCCGCCAGGGCCTCATCCTCCGAGCCGTAACTCACGGGGAAGGCGCGCATGGCTTCGTGCAGCACGCGCGCCATCGACGCGGCCTCGGCGTCGCCCGGGTTCTCGATCCATCGAAGCGTGATCGCGCCGGCCGTCACACGCCCCCCGCCGGACCGGGACGCGACCCGCCGGGCGGCGCATCAAGCCCCGGGCCCGTGATCGACGATCCGCCCTGCGCCGGCGCCGGGCGCGCTCCGCCCGCCGCGCCAACGCCACCCGCCCCCACCGCCCCCGCGCCGACGGCTGCGGGCCGGGGCGCGGGCGCCGGGCGGGGCGACTGCGGCGGGGCCGCGACCTGCGGCAGCAGACGCAGCCGGAACACATACTCGGCCACGCGGTCGCGCGTCTTCTCCCACATCTCGCCGAACAGCCGCGCGCCCTCGCGCTTGAACTCGATCCGCGGGTCCTGCTGGCTGAACGCGCGGAACCCGATCGAGTCGCGCAGCTGGTCCATCGCGTACAGGTGGTCCTTCCATACCGGGTCGAGTATTTGCAGCAGCACCGTCTGCTCGAACCACACCAGCTCGCTCCGCAGGATGTTCTCGACCCGCGCCCGCACCGCATCCTCCCGCTCCTGGCCGCGCAGCCGCTTGACCCAGTCCGGGACCGTCGAGTCGTAGTTCTCGCGCATATGCGTGACCAGCTCGTCCCAGGTCGTGCACGCCTGCGCCGCGGCCACCGCCTTCTCCAGGCGGCCGGCCTCAAGGAATTTCTTCGACTCCTTGCGGAGCTCCTCGGCGATCTGCTGCGGCATCCGCGTGCGCAGCGTGTTCTCGGGCATGTCGATCCCGAACCGCGTCTTGGCCCAGCGCGAGAGGTTCCTGGCGGCGCCCTCGGGGTTGTACTTGGCCAGCCCCATCGTCCATTCCATCATGAATTCGACCGGGTACTCCACCTCGCGCTTGTCGTACGCCTCGCGCACCTGCCCGCGGACCAGCTCGATGATCTGGTCCTGGCTCTGGCAGGCCAGCAGCTTCTCGGGCGGGATCTCCAGACTCATCGTCTTGCGCAGCCACGCCGACAACTCCTTGTGGCCGTAGTTCGGCGTCATGAACTTGCGCGCCTCGGCCAAATCAAGCGTCGCCAGACGCTTCTCGGCGGCTTCGAGCAGCCGCTCGGACAGGTCACGCGGCGTCGAGCCGTGAATCTCCGGCGCTGTCAGTTCCAGCCCGAAGCGGTCGAGCGCCCAGCGCTCCAGCCCCGCCACATCGATGTCCTCGACGCCCGCGCCCACCGGGTAGTACTCGCCCAGCGTCACTGAGACCTCGTGGCGCGCCTCGGCCAGCGCCTCCTTGCGGATCGCCTCGAGAATCTCCTCGCCCTCGCGCCGGCGCAGCCGCTCGACCGGCAGCGACACCTTTGTCTTCTCCGACGCGAACTGCGCGATGCACTCCAGCGCGTAATCCTTGTCGAGGTACCGCTCCACGGCGTCGCTGGCCGAGTCGTCCACGAACTCGAAGATGAGCCCGCGGACATCCCGCCCGTCCAGCACGCGCTGACGCATGCCGTAGTAGTCCTGGCGCTGGTGCTCCATGACCTCGTCGTACTCGAGAATGTTCTTGCGGATCTGGAAGTTCCGCTCCTCGACCTTGCGCTGCGCCCGGACGATCGACTTGCTGAGCATCGGGTGCTCGATCGCGTCACCCTCCTTCATGCCCAGGCGCGAGAGGATCTTGAGCGTCGTCTCGCCCGCGAACATCTTCATGAGGTCGTCTTCGAGCGAGACGAAGAACCGCGTCGAGCCGCGGTCGCCCTGGCGGCCCGAACGCCCGCGGAGCTGGTTGTCGATGCGCCGCGACTCGTGCCGCTCCGTGCCGATCACATGCAGCCCGCCCAGCCCCTCGACCGAGTCCATCCAGCCGAGGCGGTGCAGCCCGAAGCGGCCCTGCAGGTCCAGCGCCTCGCGGAGTTCGTCGGCGGTCATCGTCTCGATCTTCTTGTCGGCGACCCAGGTGTTCTCGAGCGCCCACTTGCGCAGCAACTGGATCTCCAGCTCGGCGAAGGGCATCTCCTCGGCGTCGCGCTTTTTGACGCCCAGCTCCTTGGCCGCGATCTTGCGGAAGACCTTCTCACGCACCTGCTCGTCGGAGTCCTGGACGGTCAGCTCGCGCGGGGCGATGCCCCGGCGCAGCCAGTGGTCGAGCAGCTGTTCGCGCGAGACTCGCGCCAGCTTGATGTCCGTGCCGCGACCGGCCATGTTCGTGGCGATCATCACCGCGCCGAGCTGGCCCGCGTTCTCGACGATGTGCGCCTCGCGCTCGTGCTGCTTGGCGTTGAGCACCTCGTGCTTGATCCCGTGCTTGGTGGTCAGCATCTTCGAGAGCATCTCGCTCTTCTCGACGCTCGTCGTGCCCACCAGCACCGGCCGGCCCATGTCGTGGAAGTTCTTGATCTCCTCGACGATCGCGTCCCACTTGTCCCGGGCGGACAGGTACACCATGTCCTCGAAGTCACGCCGGATCACCGGGACATTCGTCGGGATCGTCACCACATCCAGCTTGTAGATGTCGTAGAACTCCTGCGCCTCGGTGTCGGCCGTGCCCGTCATGCCCGCCAGACGCTTGTACATCTTGAAGAAGTTCTGGATCGTGATCGTCGCGACCGTCTGCGTCTCCTGCCGGATCGGCACGCCCTCCTTCGCCTGCACCGCCTGGTGCAGACCGTCCGACCACTGCCGCCCCACCATCGGCCGGCCCGTGTTCACATCGACGATCACCACATCCGGCTCCGTCCGACCCGTGTTCGGGTTCTGCGACGGCATGATCACATAGTCCACATCCAGCTCGTACACCGCGTGCGCCCGCAGCGACTGCTCGAGCAGGTGGTGCAGGTCCTGGTTCTGGCCCACGTAAAACGACCCGATGTTCGCCTTCTTCTGCGCCTCGGCGATGCCCTGGTGCGTCAGCCGCGCCTGCTTGCGGTCGCGCTCCACCTCGTAGTACTGCGTGTACCGGTCGCGCTCGGCCTCCAGACGCGGCAGGTCCTCCTTCGCCTTCTTCAGCTGCGCCTGCATCTCCGGCACCTGCGACTTCTCACGCGCGTTGCGGATGTCCCCCTCGATCCCCTTGATCCGCTGCTTGCACTTGGTCACCTTCTCGTCGGCTTGGCTCCACTCCGCCTGCAGCTTCACCAGGTGCCGCGCCATCTGGTCCGCCAGCTCGTACCGCGGCTCGCCCTCATGCGCCGGGCCGGAGATGATCAGCGGCGTCCGCGCCTCGTCGATCAGGATCGAGTCCACCTCGTCCACGATCGCGAACTCACGCAGGCGCTGCACCTGCTGGTCCGCCGTCCGCTTCATGTTGTCGCGCAGGAAGTCGAAGCCGAACTCCGCCGTCGTCCCGTACACGACATCGCACTGGTACATCACCCGCTTGATGTCCTCGTTCTGCATGTGCATCGGGTGGATCGCCCCGACCGTCATCCCCAGCCCGCGGAAGAACGGGAACACCCAGTCGCGGTCGCGCTGCACCAGGTAGTCGTTCACCGTCACCACATGCACCTTGAGCCCCTCGAGCGCCGCAAGGTACGACGCCAGCGGCGCCACGATCGTCTTGCCCTCACCCGTCTTCATCTCGGCGATCCGGCCCTGGTACAGCACCATCGCGCCGATGAGCTGCACATCGAACGGACGCGCCCGGAACGGCGGCTTGCTCAGCGGGAACATCTCACGCACCGCGTCGTACACCTCGTTGGGGATGTCCGTCCACATCCACGCCGGCAGCGGCTTCTCGTTGCCCAGAAGATCGCCCGTCGGCGCCCGCTCGCCCGCCGCCTCCATCGCGGCCTTCGTGCGGTCGTACGCCTCCCTCGCCGCCGCGGGCAGTCGGTCCACCGGGAACCGCTCCGCCAGCGCGGGGTTGAACACATTCCGCATGCCGACATTGCGGTCCATCGCCTCGCGCGCCACCGCGAAGATCTCGTTCATCAGCGACATCGCCGTAGCGGCGCTGTCGCCGCCCGACTCCGCCTGCTTCTCGAACTTCGACCTGAACTCGGCCGTCTTGGCGCGGAGCTGCTCGTCGGTCAGCGACCGCGTCTGGGCCTCGAGCGAGTTGATCATCTCCACCCGCGCCGTGTACCGCTTCACCACACGCTCGTTGCGCGTGCCGAAGATTCGCGAGATCAGCGGGCCGAGAACCGGGATTTCAGTGGATGCCATCGTGTGTGCCTTCCGGGCGCCCGCCCACGCGGCCCGTCCGCGTCGGACGGGGTCAGTCGGTGAGCGATGCGCCGTGATCAGAACCCGCGCCCACGCGGGAACGCGCCGCGGGCGCCGGTCGAGTCTGTTTCAGGATGTCAGTGAACGCTTCGGTCGTGAGCCATCGGGGGGAGGCAGACCGGCGATCAACCCGCCAACGGGGCCGAGTCGGGCCGCCAACAACGCTCACGCCGCGGGCGGCGGCATCGCGCCCAGCCCGCTCGGGGCCATCGCGCGGATCCACGATGCGTGCTCGACCGGCCGCGCCTCATCCGCGGCGCCGATCGCCGGCTCCGGGGCCCACGGCTTGGCCGCGCCCGCGCCCGCCGGACGCGCCGGCGTCTCCGCCTGCGCCCGACGCGACGCCTCGGCACGAGAGGCGCGAGACACCTCGACCAGCGTCGCCAACGCCGCGGCATCCGCCCCGCGCGACGACACCGCCGCCGCGCTCGGCAACACCGTCAGCAGAATCAGCAACGCCAACAGTGTCCCGCCCGCCTGAGAGGACGAGCGGCCAACCCCCATCGAAACAGGGTAGGGATTTGTTTGTGTCTGGGTGGACATAAGAATCGGTCAAACAGTATCGGCGTCCCACGCCCCCGAGGCAAGCGCGAGCCAAGAGGCAGGTACCTTTGACGCGATGACGCCCCCCGACCCGCTCGACGCCATCCTGCCCATCGTGCGTGTCGGCGAGGTCGACTCCACCATGACACTCGCCCGGCACGCCGCCGAGTCCGGGAACCTCGTGGACACCCCGGACGCCCGCGGCGTCATGTTCATCGCGCGATCGCAGTCGGGCGGCGTCGGCCGCCACGGCCGCGCCTGGCATTCCCCGCCGGGCGGCCTCTGGGCCACCATCGCCTGGCCGATCGGCGGGGGCGACGGCGACGCGCAAGCCACCATCGAAGGGCTCGCCACCCGCGTCGGCGTCGCGTGCCTCAACACCGTTCGCGTCACGCTCGCCAACCACCGGCACACCGCAACGGTCACGCTCAAATGGCCCAACGACATCCTCATCAACGGCCGTAAAGTCTGCGGCAGTCTTTCGCAGGTCCTGCCGCGTGGCGCCGGCGCGGTCCTTCTCGTCGGCGTCGGAGTCAACACCAACAACGACCCCGCCGACCTCCCGCACGACCTCCGCCGCTCGCCGACCTCACTCGCGCACGAGGTCGGGCAACCGATTAACTTGCCGCGGCTTGAACGCGAACTCCGCGCCGCCCTTCATCGCGCCGTCACTTCCCGCGGCATCGACGCCCTCACACTCGCCGGCGCGCGCCAATCACTCCACGGCGTTGGAGAGTCCGTCGGCGTCATCCTGCCCGGCGGCGAACGCCTGACCGGCCGGCTCACGGGTCTCACCGAAGACGGCCGCCCCGTATTGGACCTGGGCGGCGGTGAGCCCTTCGTCGTGCCCACCGGCGCCGATCTGGCCTGAACAGAACACCAACCGGCGCGTCCAATCTCATCGTGTCCGTCCCAGTCCCACACACTTCTGCAACATGTCTTCAATTCCGGCCAATACTTCAAGGGGTCCGTCACGGGCCAACGGGTCTGCAATCAGGGGTGGCGCCCCGCGTTGAGCCGCGGGAACCTCGCCAATCCCACCCCGCCCCCGCGCCGGAGGAAATGATGCCCCAACCCGCCGCCGGCCAGACCATCTCGACTTCGATGTCACCCATCGCCAAGCCGCGCTTCGGCTACGACCAGGCCCGCCACCTCCTCTGGCGCGCCGGCTTCGGCGGCTCACCCGACCAGATCCGCACGCTCGCCGACTGGGGCCCGCAGCGCGCCGTCGAGCACCTGCTGGATTTCTCCGTCGGCGACTACCCCGAACCGAAGGAGAGCGACTTCGAGCCCTCCATCATGAAGCCGCCCAGCGAGGCCGAGCTCCGCGAGTACCGCGAGGCCCAGCGCAGACAGGACGAAAACGCCGTGGCGCGCTTCCGCGAGGAGATCCAGCGCCGCGAACGCGCCGACCGCCAGCAGGTCGCCTCGATGCAGCGCTGGTGGCTCAAGCGCATGATCGAGACCCCGCGCCCGCTCCAGGAGAAACTCGCCCTCTTCTGGCACGGCCACTTCGCCACCTCGTACCGCACCATCGAGAATTCGTACCACATGTTCCTCCAGAACCAGTTGTTCCGCGCCAAGGGCGCCGGCAACTTCGGGGAACTCCTCTTCGCCATCATCCGCGACCCCGCGATGCTGCGCTACCTCGACAACAACCGCAACATCCGCGGCAACCCCAACGAGAACCTCGCCCGCGAGATCATGGAGCTCTTCTCTCTCGGCGAGGGCCACTACACCGAGGACGACATCAAAGAAGGCGCCCGCGCGCTCACCGGCTACTCCTACGACTTCAACGAGTTCGTCTTCAACAAGAATCTCCACGACGAGTCCGCCAAGACCATCTTCGGCAAGGCCGGCAACTTCGACGGCGACGGCTTCGTCAAACTCATCCTCGCCCGGCGCGAGTGCGCCGAGTTCATCAGCGCCAAGCTCTACCGATACTTCGTCTCCGATGCGCCGCTCAACGACGGCTCCGACCGCGCCCGCGCCTCCCAGAGCGTCGTCCGCCAGATGGCCCAGACGATGCTCAAGGCCCGCTACGACCTCAAGCCCGTCCTCTCGCGCCTCTTCCTCTCCGAGCACTTCTACGACCCCGCGATCGCCGCGAGCCGCATCAAGAGCCCCGTCGATCTCCTCGTCGGCGCGATCCGCTCCATGCGCACCCCCGCGCGCGACCTCGGGCTCCTCACCGACGCGCTCGACCGCATGGGGCAGGACATCTTCTTCCCGCCCTCGGTCAAGGGCTGGGAGGTCGGACGCCCGTGGATCAACACCTCCACGCTTTTCGTCCGCCAAAATGTCATGAACTACCTCCTCACCGGGCGCACGCCCGTCGGCTTCGACGCCATGGCCAATGTCGAGAAGTACGACCCCACCGCGCTGCTCGACGACCTGGCCGCCACCGACCCCGGCGCGCAGCGCGACCCCGCACGAGTCGTGCCCTACATCCTGCGCTTCGCGCTCGGCGGCGAGCCCTCCGCATCGCGGCTCGACACCATCATGAAGTTCACCGCCGAGCACGGCGGACAGATCACCCCCCCCGTCCTCACCGGCGCACTGGCCCTCATCACCGCCATGCCCGAATACCAACTCTGCTGAGGGAGCACCCCACCATGGACCTCCACAACTCCAGCGCCTACACACGCCGCGCCTTCCTCTTCCGCGGCATGACGCTCGCCTCCGCCGTCACCACCATCCCCTGCTTCCTCCAGCGCTCCGCCTTCGCCATGATGCGCCCCGATGAGGCGCTCACCTCCCGCCCCGGCGTCCCCGACGACCGCATCCTCGTCGTCGTCCAGCTCGGCGGCGGCAACGACGGGCTCAACACCGTCATCCCCTTCGCCGACCCGCAGTACTACCGCGTCCGACAGACCATCGGCATCCCCGAGCGCGAACTCCTCCAACTCGCCAAGGGCTCCGGCGTCGGTCTCCACCCGCGCCTCGCCGGCATCAAGGACCTCTACGACAACGGACTCTGCGCCGTTGTGCAGGGCGTCGGCTACCCCAACCCCAACCGCTCGCACTTCGCCTCGATGGACATCTGGCACACCGCCGAGACCAGCGGCACCGGCGACGGATGGCTCGGCCGCTACTTCGACTGCGAGTGCGAGGGCACACCCGGACAGCCGAACAAGGACATCGCCGGCGAGTCCGGCATCGCCCTGGGCCGCACCGCGCCGCTGGCGATGCAGGGCCGGCTCTACAAGCCCATCTCCTTCGAAACGCCCGATCTCTTCCGATGGACCGGGCTCGACCTGCACGAGTCGCTGGCGGCGCCCTACGAGACCATCACCCGCGCCGAGCCCGACGAGGACCTCGCCCACAATCCCAACGCGCAGTTCCTCATGCGCACCGCGCTGGATGCGCAGGTCGCCAGCGACCGCATCCGCAAGGCCGTCGAGTCGCGCCCGCTCGTCGCCTATCCGGGCAACGAGCTGGCGCGCCAGCTCGCGATGGTCGCCGCGATGATCCGCGCCGGCCTCGAGACCCGCGTCTACTATGTCACGCTCGGCGGCTTCGACACGCACGCCGGCCAGGGCGGCGCCAACGGACGCCACGCCAATCTCATGGATCAGTTCTCGTCCTCTGTCGCCGCGTTCTACGCCGACCTCAAGGCGCAGGACAACGACAAGCGCGTGCTCACCATGTCCTTCTCCGAGTTCGGGCGGCGCGTCGCCCAGAACGGCTCCGGCGGCACCGATCACGGCACCGCCGCCCCCATGTTCTTCTTCGGTCCGATGGTCAAGGCCGGCGTTCACGGACGCCACCCTTCCCTCACCGATCTCGACGACGGCGACCTCAAGTTCCACACCGACTTCCGCTCGGTCTACGCCGATGTGCTCACATCATGGATGCGCGCCGATCCCAAGCGCGTGCTGGGCGGGTCGTTCAAGCCCGCCTCGGTCGTCGCCTCACGCTGACGCCGACGCTCACGACGCCCATGCAAGAACACGGGCGGCCCATCCGTCGAGGGCCGCCCGTGTCGTCATGTCATCGGCTTGCGTGCCAACGCGCTCAGCAGGACTGACCCCAGTTGCCGAGCACCAGATTCAGGTCGTCCACATTGACGAAGCCGTTGCTCGTCACATCGCCGTTCGAGCCCGTCGGCTGCGGCGTGAACCAGTGCGCGAGAATCTCGTTGAGATCATCGACATCCACCTGGCCGTCCTCGTTCGCGTCGCCGTTGCACGGCACCGCCAGCGAGGACCATGTCATCCGCATCACCCAGTCGCCCGACGGGCGGCACAGCGCGTTGATCTGATTGAACCGGAACCACCCGCCCGACGGGCAGATCACCGTGGGGCACTGCACCGCCTTGATCCAGTTCTGGCTCGGCGCCGCCAGACCGCTCACATCCGAGCACGGGAACGCGTTGCAGCAATTCGGCGGCGCGACGAAGCACGGGTTCTGCGTCTGGGCGTTGTGCTGGTCGATGCCGTAGGCGATCGTGATGTTCCGGAAGTCGTTCGGCCCCAGGTTCGGGTCCTTGAGGATGATGATCTGCTCCGGGTCCTGCGGGTCCACGAAGAACAGCACATTCACGCCCGCGTTCCCGCCCGGCAGCACGATCGGCGGCAGGCCGTCATCGAGCGACGAGAAGTTCGCCACCATGGTCCCCTGCCCGGACGTCGGCAGCCCGTCGAAGATCTGGATCCGCCACTGCGTCGTGGTCGTCTGCTGTGCGCCCTGCACCGCGAAGATCATCTCCGTCGAGTCCACCCGGATCGGGAACAGACTATTGGGAATCTGATAGGTCGCGCCCGCGAACTCATCCTCCGCGAACCCGCCCTGCGCGATGAAGGTCCCGCCCGTGAAGTCCGCGTCGGTGTGCGTCGAGGTGAACTGCGGCGTCGTGCCCTGCGTCGAGTCCGGGTCCAACTCGATCTCACGCCCCGTCGAGGTCACGATCATCGTGGACATCGAGTCCAGCCGGATCAGCCGGCCGGCGTCGCGCAGCTCGCCCGCGATCGGACCCTGCTCCGCCCCGCTCACCGCACCCGGATCAACCGCCGGCTTGCCGTCCGCCCCCGCCGGCATCATCGCCGCGACCCCGACCACACCCAGCAGCGCCGCCGACCTCAGAACACATGAATGCTTCATCTGTGATTTCTCCAGGATCGATGCCAATACGACAACCCGCGGCACAAACCCGTGCCACCCTCACTATGACGCACCCAACGCGTTTCGCAATGGTAAACCCGGAGTCAGACGGGGTTTATCCCCCTATCCTCGGCCACCCCGGCCCTTCCCCCCCGGCCCGCTCTTCCCCGAGACACGCTTCGCCCGCTCTCCGCCACCGCCACCCGCCCTCGGCGGAGGCGCCCCGTCCTCCTTCTTCATGATGAAGAGGTAGTTGAAGCCTCGGAGGAAGTAATTCCCCTCCTCGGCGCTCTTGTGCCAATTCCCCCGGCCCAGTTTCGCGTTCCCCCGCGCCACCGCGATGATGTCCACCGGCTTGAACCGCCGCCGCAGCATCGAGAACAACTCGAACCCGATCGGCATGAACGGCCGGCCCTTGCGGAACGAGTCCGACACATACAGCGCCATGTACCGCCGGTCGCGCATCACACGGTGGATCTCGCCGATCACGCGCTCCATCGCCCCGTAGTACGCCGCGCCGTGATCATCGCCGCCCGCGTCCAGTTTCCCGATGCACGACGGGTCATCCGAATAATCAATGTGCGTCGAGTACGGCGGGTCCACAAACACGAAGTCCGCCGACGCATCCTCCAGCGGGAGCGACCGCGCATCCGCTTGCCCGATGTCCTCCCGACGCGGCACCAGATCAAACCCCACGCCGGTGCGTCCCAGGTCCTTGCACACATCCAGCGTCGTCCCCGAGCCGCACATCGGGTCCACCACCACATCCCCCGGGCGCGTATACCGGCTGAGCACCTGCCAGATCACCCACCCCGGCGTCGCGCCCGCGTAGTTCTTGTCGCCCTGAATCCCCGCGCCGTAGTGCTGGCTCGGGTACTCCCAGAGCGTCGTCGTCATGATCCGCAGCGGCGGCTTCCGCGCCGCCCCGCGCGAGCGCCCGCCGCCCCGTTCACCGCCGTGCGCTCCATCCCCCTCGCCCCGAGGCCCCGACCGCGCCGGCTTCATCGGACCGCCCCGTCGATCGCTTCGATGACCCGCGCCCGGGCCGACTCGATGGTGTCCTTCAGCCGCGCGCCCGCCGCGTGCTTGTGGCCTCCGCCGCCCAGTCGCTGCGCCGCCGCGTTCACATCAACCTCCGCCGCGCCGGCCTTGCTCCGCAGACTCACCTTCGTCGAGCCGTCGTCCTGCTCGATCAGCACCGCCACCACGCGCACGCTCTCGATCATCTGCGGCAGGTCCGTCAGCCCGCTCGCCTCATCCACGCTCGCGCCGGTCTCGGCCAGGTCCTTCTGTCGAACGGTGATCACCGCCACCGAGCCGTCGTGCGTCAGGTCCATCCCCGCCACCGCCCGCCCGATCAGCCGCACCCGCCCCGCCGTGTCGCACTGCTCCACCATCTGATAGAGCTCGTTGGCCCGCACGCCCGACTCGATGAGCGCCGCCGCCAGCCGCAGCGTCGACGCGGTCGTGTTCGAGTACCGGAACCACCCCGTGTCCGTCGCGATCCCCAGGTACAACGGGATGCCGATCTCTGTCGGCAATCGATCCGGCGTCTGGCCGAGCAACTCGCAGACGACCGACGCCAGGATCTCGCACGCCGCGGCCGCGCCGACTTCAATCAGCCGCGTCGGCGCCATCTCCGGATCGCCGTGCGCGTGGTGATCAATGATGATCGCCCGCTCGCGCTTCGACTCGATCACCCCACGCGCCCCGGCCACCTGCCCCCACGAACCCGTATCGCAGATCACCACCGTGTCCGCATCCGCCACGCCCGGCGCACGCGTCCACGCGTCGCCGTCGCGCTCGTGCACCACCGGCGTCGCGCCGACGATCGCCGTGAACCGCGCCGGCCACGGCTTGAGGTACACCGGCGTCGCCCCCTTGCCGACTATCGTCAGCGCCCGCGCCAGCGCCAGCGTGGACCCCACCGCGTCGCCGTCGGGCTTGAGATGCGTGAACACCGCAACGCGCTCCGCCGAACGCAGCCGCTCCGCGACGCCCGCGACATCCGTCGTCGAAACCCACCGCTCAGCACTCACGCAGGCACCCCGCATCCGGCCCGTTCCCATCCGGCGCTCATCTCACGCACCAGCGCCACATCTCGGTTCATCTGTTCCACCAGCGGCCCGACGCCCGGGAAACGCAACTGGTCCCGCACCCATCGCCGGAACTCCAGCGCGATCGGCCAACCATACTCCTCGCGTCCCTCGGGGACCGGCCCCGCCCAGCCCAGCACGAACGCCTCGATCGTCGGGCGCGGATCATCAAAGGTCGGCCGCCGCCCCACATGAATCGCCGCCGTGAGCGACCGCCCGTCCGGCAGGTGCGCCACTCCCGCGTAGATCCCCTCGCGGGGCGGGAGGCACGCCGTGCGCACATTCGCCGTCGGGAACCCGATCTCGCGCCCGCGCCGGTCGCCACGCTCCACCACGCCGTCGATCGTGTGCGCGCGGCCGAGCACCCGTGCCGCGTCCTCCACGCGCCCCTCACCCACCAGCCACCGCGCCAGCGAACTCGACGCCGGCGCGACCCGCTGGTCCGACATCGACACCTCCACCGTCCCGGCGACCTCCACCCCGAACCCGTGATGCTCACCCAGCGCCGCCAGCGTCCGCACATCCCCCGCCCGATCCTTGCCGAACCGAAAATCTTCACCCTCCACGATCCACTGTGGTCCCCGCGGCAGCAGCACGCCCTCCACGAACTCTTCCGGCGTCATCGCCAGCAGTTCCCGCGTCGGCTCCAGCCGGATCACCTCATCCGCGCCCATCCCGCGCAGCACCGCCTCGCGCCGCTCGTAGGTCATCAGCACCGGCTTGGCGCCGGACTGGGGGCGCGGCTCCAGCACCGTCCTCGGATGCGGATAGAAACACATCGCCTCCACACGCCCCCCCGGCCCCGCCAGTTCCCGTGCCCGCGCCACCAGCGATGCGTGCCCGGCGTGGCACCCGTCGAAGTTGCCGATGGTCAGCGCCACCTTCTGATCTGTTCCGTTCGCGGCAGCCACGCCGCCAACACTAGCCACGCGGGGCACTCCCCGCCATGCACCACTCCCCACCCCCACCCCCCCCACCCCCGCACGCCGCGCCACGCCCCCTCCCGGTACGCTCACCGCATGTCCACGCGCCTCCTCGACCTCCCCGGCCCGTCGCGCCGATGGCTGCTCGTCATCGCCGCGCCCAAGGAGTGGCGCGCCATCGCCTCCGCCATCAACCCCGGCGCGCCGGAGTCGCCGCCGGAGTGGACCCGCATCGAACTGACAGACCGCTTCGACGCCGTGCTCAGTGGTGTCGGCAAGGCCAACGCCGCGGGCGCGGCCGCGTGCACCATCGACCCCGCCCGCCACGCCGGCGTCCTCTCCCTGGGCATCGCCGGCGCGCTGCCCGGCCCGGCCTCACCCGCGATCGGGGCGCGCGTTCTGGCCACCACGAGCGTCATGGCCGACGAGGGCGTGCGCACACCGGACTCGTTCATCGACATCGCCTCGCTCGGCTTCCCGCCCACGCCGCGTGGCATGGCGATCCCCGGCTCGCCGGAATTGCTCGCGGCACTCGCGCCGATCGCCGACTTCACCGGCCCGATCGCCACGGTCTCCGCATGCGCCGGCGCCGATGACCACGCCAGCGCGTTGGCGGCGCGCACCGGCGCGATCGCCGAGGCGATGGAGGGCGCGGCCGTCGGCCTGGCCGCGCACCGCATCCTCGGACCCGACGCCCGCTTCGCCGAGGTCCGCGTCATCTCCAATACAACCGGCGACCGCGCCCGCCAGATCTGGGACCTCGCCGGGGCGTTGCACGCGCTGGGTTCCGTCGCCCGCGCCCTATAACCGCGCCGATACCGATCACCCCGCCCAACGGGCCGAGGGAGGGGTGGTGGCGGGGGGGTGGGGGGGTTGATCGGTCTGGAAAGACCGCAACGGCGTCAACACGCTCAACGACCGCGCCGACTCACCCGATGGCAGAAGCGGGGTTCCCGGCATCGGACCGGGCAGATCGGCGGCGGCGCACGGAGCGTGCAGATGTCTTTCGGTTGGCTCAAAACCAATGCATCGCCCATCGCGATCGACTTCGGCGTCAGCGCGCTCAAGGCGCTGCAGGTCGCCGTCGGCGACTCGCCGTCGCTCATCGCGGCGTCGCAGATCAAGACGCCGGAGGTCCTGCTGCACCGCGACGAGGCCCGTCTGAACTTCCAGATCGAATCGCTCAACAAGCTGCTCAAGCAGGGCGGGTTCAAGGGCCGGCGTGTCGTGTGCACCGTCCCGGCGACCTGCGTGCTCGTGCAGCACCTGCAGATCCAGGCCGCCGGAACCACCAACATGAGCTCCGCCATCGGCGAGCAGCTCCGGCGCGCCACCGGCGCGGTGCCGGGGCAGTTGATCCTGCGTCACGCCGAGGTCGGTGAGATCATCCGGCACGGCGAGAAGCGCACCGAGGTGATCTGCTTCGCCATGCCGCGCGAGGTCGTGGTCAATCACATGCGGGCCCTCAAGGCGTGCCGCCTCGAGGTCGTCGGCATCCACACCGAGCACATGGCCCTCCTGCGCCTGTTCGACCCGATCACGCGCCGCACCGAGGACCGCGACCTCGTCAGTCTGTACATCGACATCGGCGCCGGCACGACAAAGCTCATCATCGCCCACGGCACCGAGATCGCCCTGGCCCGCACCATCCCGCTCGGGGCCGGCGCGGTCGCCAAGTGCCTGAACGATCAGAAGGAACGCCAGCGCGCCGCGGCCGCGCCCCTCCGTCGGGGCCCGATCAGCCCGCGCGTCGACGGCGCCGACTCGTTCGCCGCCGCCGCCGACCCCGCGCATGACGACGCCGCGGCCGAGACCGAGACGCGGCTCCCCGAGACATCCACCGCGGTCGCCGACGACCGCCGCGCCGCCGAGACGCCCAAGGGCATGGTCCCCATCGACACGAGCGCCACGCATCACGACGAGCCCGCCGGCCACGCGCCGGGCCGCCGCGACGACACGATGGGCGCGCTGCTCGACGAGATCGCCATGGGCCTGCGCTACCACAAGGCCATCTTCCCGCGCGCCGGCATCGGTCGCGCCATCTTCGTCGGCGGCGGCGCCGGCAGCGCCGAGATCTGCCGGACCATCGCCCGCGCCCTGCACCTGCCGGCGATGGCCGCGGACCCGCTCTCGCGCTTCGCCGAGGGCAGCTACGACCCCGATCTGGACATCGATCTGCGTAAACCCCAGCCCGGTTGGGCCGTGCCGCTGGGGCTCTGCGTCTCACCCACCGATCTCTGATTCGACACGCTCACCGAGGGCCGACCCGCCATGCTCAAGATGCTCAAGCAAAGCAAGATGCCCGACTCGTCCTTCCTCCCGGAGGATTACCTCCAGCAGAAGGCCGAGCGCCGCACGGTGTTCCTGATGCTCGTTCTGTGCGTGCTGGTGTTCAGCGGCGTCATCGCCGCGTTCTTCGTCACCAACCAGCAGTGGAACGATGTCCGGTACTACACCAAGCAGATCAACATCCGGTACCAGGCCAGCGCCAGCGCCATCGAGCAGCTCAAGTCCGTGGAGGACCAGAAGGCCACGCTCATCGAGAAGGCCGAGCTGACCACCGCGCTGCTCGAGCGCGTGCCCAAATCCATCCTCTTCGCCGAGGTCATCAACCGCATGCCCAAGCGCATGACCCTTCTCGAGGTCGAGCTGGTCAGCCAGCGCCTCGACAAGCCGGTCAATGTCCGCCAGAAGCGCGAGGCGACGACCGAGAAGGGCAAGAGCATGGTCTCCAAGTCCAGCCGCTCGACGAAGTCAAAGAAGGGCGGCGACGAGGAGGCCCGCGTCATGGCCCCCCGCTTCGAGACCCGCATCACGCTCGTCGGCGTGGCCCCCGGCCACGGCGAGGTCGCCAAGTTCGTCTCCGAGCTCCAGAAGTGCGACCTGCTCAGCTCGGTCGAGCTCCGCTTCTCCGAGGTCACGATGATCAAGGACCACGAGGTCAACAAGTTCCGGCTCGAGGCGACGATCCCGATCGACGCCGACGCCCGCCGCATGGAGGTCCTCGAGACGCCCCGCATGGACATCTTCGTGATGGACCAGGGGCTCGAGATCATGGGCGGCGCCAACCCCGACAAGCCCGTCGCCAACGCGGAGGACAAGTAATCATGAAATTCGGACTCCGAGAACTGCTGTTCCTGATGGTGCTCGTCGCGATGCCGCTGTCGGCGTACTTCTTCCTCTTCAAGCCGCAGAACGACGACATCATCAAGGCCAAGCGCGAGATCGAGGTCAAGGAGCGCGACCTCTCCCGACTCGAGGAGGCCCAGGCCCGCACCGAGGACCTCGAACGCGAGAACGAAGAGCTCGCGCTGGCGATCTCCACCGTCGAGGGACGGCTGCCCAACGGCAAGGAAGTCGATGTCATCCTCGAGCAGGTCTCCGACCTGGCCCGCAAGAGCAAGCTCGATCTCCGCAAGGTCACCGCGCTCAAGCCCGTGCAGATGGCCGGCTACATGGAGCAGCCCCTGGAGATGACCATCGCCGGCGACTTCGACGACTTCTACTCCTTCCTGCTCAGCGTCGAGCAGCTCGACCGAATCACCCGGCTGCCCGAGATGGTGATGGAGAAGGCCGAGAAGCAGGACGGCGCCATGGAGGCGACCTTCACACTCAGCATCTACTTCCAGAACACCAAGGGAGCCACGGGATGATCAGCACCCCACCCAGCCCGCCCACCAAGAGCGGAGACAGCCACTCGCTGGCCAAGCGCGAGGACGGTCGCGGCGAGGCCACCAGCTTCTTCGCGCAGATCGCCTCGAACGCCGAGGGCGGCCTCCCCGCCGGCGCCGGGCCCAAGCGCCAGATCAACGGCATGATCATCCTGGCCATCGTCGTGCTGGCCGCCGGCGCCGGGCTCGTGACCATGCGACGCATCGGGCTGGGCTCGAAGCTCGAACTGCTCGACCTCAAGATCGACTACCCGATCGAGGCCGCGGCCGCGCTCTCCATGGACCACAGCCGCGTCCTGACCGAGCTCTCGGCCAACGCGCATGTCACCAACCAGGTGCCCATCGATCAGGTCCAGAAGAACCCCTTCCGCTGGGACCCCGAAATGGTGGCGGACATCAAGGTCGACACCGTGGCGAAGCCGGCGAAGAACACCAGCCCGTCCCCCGAGCAGATCGCCGCCGAGAACCGCCGCAAGATCGAGGCCAAGTTCAACACGCTGGCGCTCAACTCGGTGATGGACGGGCGCGTCCCCGTCGCCACCATCGCCGGCAAACTGGTGAAGGTCGGCGACACCATCGACGGCACCTTCATCGTCGGCGCGATCCGGCCCAAGGACCGCACCGTCGAGCTCCTGGCCGACGGCCGCACCTACACGCTGACCATGAAAGACCCCACCTGACCGACGCGTCGGGGACCGAGCAAGAACCGGAGGAACGAGTGGGCAAGTTCGATGTCGAACGGCTGTTGCAGGAACTCGGGGTCGGCGAGACCCCCGGCGCCGAGCCCGCGCGCGAAGAGTCCGAGCCGATCGTCGCCGATCCCAACGACTCGCTTTCCGACCTCGTGCCCATGCAGAGCGGCGCGATCACACGCACCCGCAACATCTCGCAGGCCATGCTCGGCCAGCACACCGGCAACGCCGTCGGATCGGGCGTCATCGACGAGTCTCGCCTCACCCTGCTCCACGACCCCGGCGCGCACGGCTACGACCCCGACGCCGATCTCAAGCAGGCGCTCCTCCAGCAACGCGTCTGCGCCCCCAAAGACATCACCGCCGCCGAGAGTCTCATCCGCCAGACGCCCGGCGCGGGGCTGGTCGACACGCTCCGCAACCAGGGCGTCGATGAGTCCGGGCTGCTCCGCATCGTCGCCGAGACCAGCACGCTCGACTTCGAACGGCTCGACTCCTCCGGCCCCAGCAACCCCTTCGACGCCGAGCTTGTCGCGCGCCTCGGCCTCGATTACTGCAAGCAGCACCTGATCGTCCCGCTCCGCAAGGAGCACGGGCGCGTCGTCATCGCGATGGCGCGACCCGAGGATGTCTTCACGCTCGACGACGCCCGGCTCCGGCTGCAGGCCTCGCTCGTTCGCGTCGTCGTCACGCCGTCGGACGATATCCGCAACGCGCTGGAGGCCGCGACCTCATCCAAGGACGCCACCGAGGACCTCGAGTCGATCCTCGGTGATGTGGACGAGGACGATGTCCAGATCGAACGCTCGATCGACGAGGAGGTCGACCTCGAACGCGAGGCCGGCGAGTCCCCCGTCATCCGCTATGTGAACTACATCATCCAGAACGCCGTCAAGGAGGGCGCCTCGGACATCCACATCGAGCCCGGCGAGAAGGCCATGAAGGTGCGCTTCCGCATCGACGGACTGCTCTTCGAGTCGATGAACCCGCCCGTCAAGATGTCCTCGGCCATCATCTCGCGCCTCAAGATCATGGCGAACCTCGACATCTCCGAGCGCCGCATCCCGCAGGACGGCCGCATCCGCTGCGTCGTCCAGGGACGCAAGCTCGACCTGCGCATGTCCACCATCCCGTGCGCCGGCGGCGAGAAGGTCGTCATGCGTATCCTGGACACCAAGTCCATCAATGTCTCGCTCGACGACCTCGGCTTCGACGAGAACACGCTCACCATCTGGAAGAAGCAGATCGAGGAGCCGCACGGCATCGTGCTCGTCACCGGCCCCACCGGCTCGGGTAAGACGACCACCCTCTACGCCTCGCTCCGCCAGATGGACAAGAAAGCGCTGAATGTCTCCACCGTCGAGGACCCCATCGAGTACCACCTCGACGGCATCACCCAGACGCAGACGCACGAGAAGATCGGGATGACCTTCGCCCGGGCGCTCAAGGCCCTGCTGCGTCAGGACCCCGACGTGATCATGCTCGGCGAGATCCGCGACATGGAGACCGCCCACACGGCGATCCAGGCCGCGCTCACCGGCCACCTCGTGCTCTCGACGCTGCACACCAACGACGCGCCGAGCTCGATCACCCGGCTTGTGAATATCGGCCTCGAGCCGTTCCTGGTCGGGGCGGCGGTGAACTCGGTGCTGGCCCAGCGGCTGGTTCGGCGCCTCTGCGGCAACTGCAAGGCCCAGGAGCCGCCCAGCGAGGAGATGGCCGAGTATCTGGAGATGCAGGGGCTGGACGCGACCAAGGCGTGGACGGCCAAGGGCTGCGAGCGCTGCCGCAACACCGGGTATTCCGGGCGCGTCGGCATCTATGAGCTGCTGGTCGTGGACGACCAGACGCGCGACATCATCGCGCGGAACCCCAATGTCAGCGAGTTTCGCCGGCTTTGCGTCGACCGCGGCATGGTCACGCTCCGGGCCGACGGGATGCGCAAGGTTGCGCAGGGCCTCACCACCGTTCAGGAAGTCTTCCGGGTGACCGAAGCCGCGGTCTAGCCCGAGCGGAGCACGCCATGCCCACGAACCACACCCGTTCCCTCCTGCTCGGCTGCGCCCTGACCGTCGCCGCCCTGACAATCCCGGCGCCCGCCGGGCCCGAGCCCCTGCCGACCGGGGCCGGCAAGCAGGCGGCCAAGCAGACCGCCGCGACCCAGCCGAGCGCCGGCCAGAGCGCCGAGGGACAGCCCACCCCGCCCGAGGGCGTCCCGGCCGAGGGGCAGGCCGAGGGCCAGGCCGACGGGCAGGCCGAGGGC
>CAZSLT010000009.1:0-31267 GCA_964607595.1 uncultured Phycisphaeraceae bacterium | reverse complement strand
GGCCGTGCTGAGCGCCAGTGTGGTGACCATCGCGGCGGGCTCCATGAGATTGAAACCGGTGATCAGTCGACCGGACGGACCTTCACCTGCATGCCCTCGACGCGGACGACGCGGACGCGGGTGCCGGCGGGGATGACGCCCGCCTCGGAGAGGGCCTCGATGCGCGCGCCCTCGATCTCGACGGCGCCGACGGGGCGGAGGTCGCTGAGGGTCACGCCCTGCGCGCCGACGAGCGCCTGGGCCTGCTCGCGTTCGAGGCGCTCGCGCTCCTGGCGCGACATCGCGCCCTCTTCTTCATCCTCCAGATCGCCGAGCATGAGGCGTCGCCCGATCGGGGTGTGCGGGAGGATCTTGATGGCGAAATTGATGGCCAGCGGCACGAGCACGATGAAGACACCGATGCTGCCGATGCCCCACCACTCGCTGACGCCGAAGAACGCCACGATCGAGAAGATCACGGCGATGAACGAGGCGATGCCGATGATGCCGCCCGAGGGCACGAGCAGTTCCAGCAGGAAGAGCAGCACCGCGCCGAGCGCCAGGCCGAATGCCCATGCCATCCCCGACTCCATCAGGCGGTCTCCGTAGGTTCGGCGCCGGGCTGATCGCCCCGGATCGCCTCGACGCCGACACGGTAGCGGCTCACGGACGCAACGCGGACACGCTGCCCGGCGTCGACGAACCCGAACTCGCTGACGACATCGACGAGGCGGTCGTCGAACATCGCGGTGCCCGAGGGGCGGAGTGTGGTGGTGGCCGTGCCGATGTCGCCGACGCGGACGAGTCCCTGCGCCGGAGAGGGGCCCATCGCGCCGAGGAGTGTTTCGTCGGATTGGCGCGTGGTGGTCGGGGCGATCATGAGTTTGTTGGCGATGGGGATGCGGTGGGTGTATCGGGAGATGAAGTACATCCCGATCGAAGCCGCGAAGATCGCGGTGAGGACGGTCGCCAGCGCCCAGGTGAGTTCCGAGGAGCCGCCGCCGGCGCCGGGGAAGAGATCGCCGATGCCCGCGAAGGAGCCGACCAGCCCGACAAACATGAGCCCGAGCCCAAGCACGCCGGGCACGCCGAATCCGGGGAGAATCAGCACCTCGACCGCCAGCAGGCAGACGCCCATGACGATCGCGGCCAAGGCCCACCACGCCGAGGCGCCGATGAGCATCGGCGGCACGAATAGGCCGATGAGCGCGATGATGGCGACGATGCCGGGCAGGCCGACGCCGGGCATGCTCATCTCGAGGAAGAGGGCGATGAGGAAGACGACGATCAGCACGCCGCGGATGATGAGGCCCGAGGCGCCCTGCGTCGTGAGGGCGACGAACCACTCGGACCACGATGCGTCGAGCCGTCGGAGGTTGGTGGCGCCGAGGAACTGCTTGAGTTCCTCATCGGTCGAGATCGTTTCCTGCGCCAGCCCGAAGAAGATGAGGTCCTGTTCCTTGAGCGTGAGCAGGGCCTGGCCGTCGGTGGCGTAGGCGACGAACTCATACTCCGAGGCGTCCGCGGCGGCGAAGTCGGGTCGCGTGGAGGGTGCGTCGAGCATCTCGCTGACCTTGCCGGCGACAGAAGAGGCGAGTTCGGGCGAGGCGGAGCGGAAATCGGTGTCGGTCTGGGGCTCGGCGTCGCCGACGGCGGGACCGACTTCTTCCTCGGTGCCGCCGGTCGGTGTGGGCATCTCGGCGCCGGGCGCCGCGCCGGAGGGCATGCGCGGGTTGCCGCGTGGCGGCTCTGTGCCGAAGAGGTCTTCCCACTCGGCCTCGTCGATGAAATGGAGTTCCCCGCTCTGCTTGTCGCGGACCATCCAGAGTTCGACGCCGAGCATGACGAATGCCTGAACGAGTTTCTCGTCGTAGCCGCGGAGGCGGGCGGAGTCGACGAGTTCGGCCAGGAGGGGCGCGAGCTGCTTGGCGCGTTCTGTGGCGGGCATCTGCATCATGCCGAACGCCGAGCCCATGACGGGGGCGGCGTCGCCCATGGTTGCCGAGCGCGAAACGATGATCTCGCGGCAGGCCAGGGCGATGTACGCGCCGCCGGAATAGGCGTCCGGGTTCACCCACCCGACCGAGTTCTGAATCTTGGATCGCTTGATGGCGCTGCAGATCGCCAAGACCGATGGGACCTCGCCGCCGGGGGTGTTGATGTCGATGACGATGCAGTCGGCGCCGCCGTCCTCGGCCTGCTTGATGCGGCGTTCGACGCTGAAGGCGGTGACGGCGTCGATCGGGCCTTGGATGGTGATGACGGCGACATTTGTCGCCTGGCGCGTTGCCGGGACGGCAGGGGCCGATGAGACCGGGGCGCCCTCGCCGGGTGCGGGCCGTTCGGCGACGCTCGCGGCCAGCGAGAGGGCCGAGAACGCCAATGCGGAGAGCGCGCCGGCGAAGCGCGACCACCGGCGGGTGCGGGCGGGGGCATACCGGGCTGGGCCAAGCAGTTGCATCGACCGCATTCTACGCCTGTTGGGGTGGCCGGTGGCGGGTCAGGGCAAGGACTTCAGGCCGATGGACGACTGCTCGAGGCGGCAGTCCAGCCCCCCCGCTTTCGTGCAGTCGATGTGGACCGCGAAGAAACCCCGGGCCGCGGCGTCGTGACCGTTCCCGTCGTGCGCCCGGACGAGGGGCCAGATGATGCGGCGGTCGGTGTCGGGCAGGGGGAGCGAGTCGAGAGACGCCTCGTGGTGCCACTCGAGCCGGCCCTCGCGCATCTCAAATGGTTCGAGGTCCACCGGGGGCAGGACGCGGTACCAGAACAGGAGCCAGTTGGTCTCCCCGTTGAAGCCGTGCTCGGAGATCATGCCCCCCAGGTGGAGGTCTTCGATGCGGACCTCGAGGCCGGCTTCCTCCAGAATCTCGCGCTGTGCGCACATGGCCGGGCTCTCGCCGGTGTGGGTGTCGAGTTTGCCGCCGATGGGCGAATAGAGCCCCTTGTTCGGGTCCTTGGCGCGGTGGAGCAGGAGGATGCGCCCGTCGCGGTCGCGCAGGTCGCAGAGGACCGCGATTTTATAGGGGAACGAGCGTGCATCGGGTGTGGATTTCGGGCTGGCCATCGCGGTGAGCATACCCGCCGCGTGTGCGCGGGAGTTCTGCGCCGACGCGGGCGATTCCGCCGATCTAGTCTGGATGCAACCGCCCATGACGACCCCACGCCACAGCCCCGTTTCCAACTCCGCCGCGACGCCTGTCGAGGTCGCCGTCGACCCCTTCCTGGGCAGGCGGGCCTACCTGATCGGGATCGGCGGGTGCGGCATGTCCGGGCTGGGCCGGATGCTGCTGGAGCGGGGCGCTCTGGTCAGCGGGTCGGACTCGACGCCGAGCGAGGTGACCGAGTCGCTGATCGCCCGCGGCGTCGCGGTGGGGTTCGATCAGCAGGCGGGGGTGATCCCGGAGGATGTGGACCTGGTGATCGCCTCGGCGGCGATCCGGCCGGATCACCCGGAACTGCAGGCGGCGACCGAGCGGGGCATCGAGACGCTGACCTACGCCGAGGCGCTGGGGCGGTGCATGATCGGGCGGACGGGTGTTGCGATCGCCGGGACGCACGGCAAGAGCACGACCAGCGCGATGCTGGGGGTGGCGCTGGCGCACGCAGGGATCGACCCGACGGTGATCGTCGGCGCGGTGTGCGCGCAGTTGGCGCGCCCGGGGGATGTGGCGTCGGGGTTCCGCATGGGGTCGGCGACGATTCCGGCCGGGCCGCGGCGGGGCGAGCCGGGCGTGCTCATCGCCGAGGCGTGCGAGTTCAACCGGTCGTTCCACAACCTGCATCCGAAGATCGCGGCGATCATGAGCGTCGAGGCGGATCACCTTGACATCTACGGGACGCTGGAGGCGGTGGTGGAGGCGTTCGCGCACTTTGCGCGGAGTCTGCCGCCGGGCGCGGAGGGCGGGCGGCTGCTGATCGCGCACCAGGATGCGCACCGGCGTGAGATCGCCGCGGGTCTGAAGTGCGATGTCGAAACAATCGGCTTTGCGCCGGGCGCGGATTGGCAGATCACGCTGGACAAGAAGTCTCGCCGGGTGACGGTCGAGCATCAGGGCGTGACGGCGCTGTCGTTCGTGTGCCCTTTGCCGGGCGAGCACATGGCCGCCAACGCGGCGTTCGCGGGCGTGCTGGCGCTGTGGCTTGGGGCCGAGGCGGCGAGGGTGTGCGAGGGGCTGGCGTCGTTCCGCGGGGTGGACCGGCGGATGCAGTTCCTGGGTGAGAAGCGGCTGCCGATGGGCCGGGCGCCCCGGACGGGCGTGGTCGCCGCGACGATGCTGCAGACGCCGACGATCCCGCGCGTGCCGGGGGTGCGGGTGTACGACGACTACGGGCATCACCCGACGGAGATCGAGACGACGCTGCGGGCGCTGCGCGAATTCGAGAAGCCGGAGGAGCGGACGCAGTTCGGCGGGGGTCGGCTGATCTGCGTGTTCCAGCCGCACCAGCACTCGCGGACGCGGTTCCTGATGGAGGAGTTCGCGCAGGCGTTCAGCCACGCGGATGTGGTGATCGTGCCGCCGATCTACTTCGTGCGGGACTCGGAGATCGAGAAGACGAAGGTGAGCAGCGCGGACCTGGTCGACCGGCTGCGCCAGCGGGGCGTGCAGGCGATGCACCTGCACCCCTTCGAGGCGATCATCGAGCAGTTGCAGATCGTGTGCCGGCCGGGCGACCTGCTGGTCGTGATGGGCGCGGGGCCGGTGTGGAAGATCGCGCGGGGATTCCTCGACTCGGACCGCGGCGGATGACCCCGGCCACCCCACGACTGCTGGAGCGCGGCGCGCCGGTCGAGACCTGGTTCGGCATCGGCGGCGGCGCGGACCTCCTGGCGCGACCGGGCGACGAGGGCGAGGTCGTCGAGCTGCTGCGGGAGCATGCCGATGCGCGGCTGCGGATCCTCGGCGACGGGGCGAACCTGCTGATTCACGATGATGGCGTGGACGGGTTGGCGCTGTCGCTCGAGCATCTTGATGAGGTTCGGTATCCGGAGGAGGACGAGGCCCCGATCGTGGTCGCCGGCGCGGGGGCGAACCTGCCGCGGGTGATTCGGGAGTGCGTGGCGCGAGGGCTGGCGGGAGTTGAGGGATTGGCAGGGATTCCCGCGGCGATGGGCGGGGCGGTGATGATGAACGCGGGGGGCGCGTTCGGGCAGATCGGGGATGTGGTGCGGCGCGTGCACGCGGTGCGACGCGACGGATCGCGGGTCACGCTCTCGCGGCACGAGATCGGTTTCGACTACCGGCGTTCGGGGCTGGACGGCGTGGTGATCACGGGGGTGGAACTGGCGCTGGAGCGCGTGGAGCCAGTGGACCGGCCGGCGCTGCGGGAGTCGCTGAAACGCGTCATGGCCTATAAGAAGGGCTCGCAGCCGATGGGCGAGCGGAGCGCGGGGTGCGTCTTCAAGAACCCGACGCCGACCGGCAGGGTCGAACGCATCAGCGCGGGCAAACTGATCGACGAGGCGGGGTGCAAGGGGATGGAGATCGGGGGTGCGTCGGTGAGCCATGTCCACGCGAACTTTGTGGTGACGCGGCCCGACGCGAGCGCGGCCGATGTCATCGAGCTCATGGCGCGGGTGCGGGAGCGCGTGCGGGCGCACGCGGGAATCGAACTCGAGCCGGAGGTGGTGATCTGGGCGCGGCGCGGGCTGGCCGCGCCATCGCATTGGGCGGGCCTGATCCGGGGGAATGAGCCATGACGACGACGGTGCTGGTGCTGGGCGGCGGGCCGGACCCGGAGCACGAGGTTTCGCTGCAGAGTGCCGCGGGGGTCGCCGAGGCGTTGGAGCGGTCGGCCGAGTTCCGCGTCGAGCGGCGCACGATCGGGGCGATTTGCCAGCGCGAACTCGGCGCGCTGCCGGGGGATGTGGTCTTCCCGGTGCTGCACGGTCGCTGGGGCGAGGGCGGGCCGCTGCAGGCGCTGCTGGAGCGGGACGGGCGGCCCTTTGTCGGGTGCGGCTCGCGCGCAGCGCGGGTGGCGATCGACAAGGTGATGTCCAAGACGGTGGCGCAGGGGCTGGGGGTGCGGGTGAGCGAGACGGCGGTCTTCGACGCCGGCGACACGGTGATGCCGATGGAGTTGCCGTTTGTCGTCAAGCCGATCTTCGAGGGATCGACGATCGGGCTGCATGTGTGCCGCACTGGGGCGGAGTGGGCGCACGCGCACGACCAGACCGCGGCGAGCGGGCGGCCGTGCCTGATCGAGCCGTTCGTCAAGGGGCGCGAGTTGACGGTCGGCGTGATCGCCCGCGGGGGGGGCGAGGGGTGTGAGGGCGGGGACGGCGGCGCGCTGGAGGCGCTGCCGGTGATCCAGATCGTGCCCAAGGGCGGTCTGTACGACTACGAGGCGAAGTATGTTCGCGACGACACCCGCTACATCGTGGGTGAGGGGTTGCCGGCGTCGGTGGTGGAAGAGGTGTCGCGCTGGACGCTCGCGGTGGCCAAGCGGATGGGGGTGCGGCATCTGTGCAGGGCGGACTACCTGCTGGACGATGAGAACCGGGCCTGGTTTTTGGAGATCAACACCATGCCCGGGTTCACGAGCCATTCGCTCGTCCCCATGGCGGCGCGGGCCGCGGGTCTGGAGATGGATGCGTTGTGCGCACGGCTGGTGCGCTGCGCGATGCACGAGATGAGCCGGGCGTAGGCAGGGGTTTGTGAGCAAGAAGAAGCCGACTTCCCGGAAGAGCGCGTCCAACAAGAAGCAGATCAACGAAGAGCCGCGCGGCTTTCTCGCGTGGCTCCGCGGCACGGACGACGATGTCGAGCTGGGCTCGGCGTGGACGACGGCGCGGCGGATCGGCGCGGGCGTCGGGGCGCTGGCGGTCGTCATCGGGTGGATCGTCGCGATCGAGCCGCTCAAGAGCCGCGTGTCGTCGATCCAGTCGCCGGCGTCGCTGGTGCGGATCGACTGGCCGTTGAACGAACAAGCACGGGTGGTGAACTGGATTCCCGCCGCGACGCGCCATGACCTTCAGCAACTCGCAGAGAATCAGGCGCTGGGGACAGGGGCATTTGATCGAGACTCCTTGGCGCGCACCGGACAGGCGCTCGAGGAGACCGGCTGGCTGCGTCCGGGCGTCGAGGTGCGGCGTCGGGCGCGGGGCGTGGTGGATGTCGATGGCGCCTGGCGTGCCCCGGCGGTGGTGATTCAGCGCGACTCGCGGATGCACCTGGGCGCGATCGGCGGGGAACTCCTTCGCGTGCCCGAGTCGTTGGACCTGGAGCGGACGACGATGTTCCGCGTCTTCAACCCGCACTCCGACGCCCCGAGGGACCGGATGGGCGCGCTCGCCTACGGCGAGAAGTGGCCGGGCGGGGATGTGCAGGCGGCGATCGAGCTCATTGACCGGATCGGGCCGCTGGACGAGAGCAAGTTCATCATCGGCGTCGATGTGCGCGAGTACATGCGGAGCGGGCATCTGCTGATCGTGACGGACGCGGGCGGCGTCATCGACTGGGGCAACCCGATCTCCGAGCCGGCGGCGGGCGAGGTGCCCGTGGCGGACAAGATCGCCCACCTGCGGCGGGTGCTGCGCCCGGGCCAGCGGCTGGACACGCAGGCGGGGCGGATCGAGATCTACAATCGCGTGGTGCAGCTCGACAAAACCCCGCGGTGATGCTTGATCGACGATGAGACTCAGTTGAGTGCAGGGAGCGCCCGCCCATCCCCCTCCCGGGGGGAGGGGATGACGCGCAAGCCCGGCATTCGCTTGGGTCCGTTCGTGTTCGTGCCGGAGTTGCTGACCGCGCCGGGGGACGACCCGTGGGCGGCGCGCAAGGGCGAGCCGCGGGTCTTCGCGTTGCTGTGGTGCACCTACCTGATGGTCGCGGCGCTGATGACGATCTTCTCGGTGCGGTTTCTGGGGATTCCCAGCGCTTCGGAGTACCGCGGGGCGTGCATGCTCATGTGCGTGCTGTGCGGCGTCGGGGCGGCGGTGCTGTGGCCGGCGTTGCGGCTGAGCCAGCAAGCGCCCCGTCGCGTCATGCGTGCGGTGCTGGTCGATGCGATGGTCATCGCGCTGCCGGTGCAGGCGGTGATCTGGCCGATGCCGATGCTGACGGACTGGTCCTTCGACCTTGCGATGGCGATCGGCGTCGTGCTGGCGGGATGGGCGCTGGTGGTCGGCGCGGTGATCGCATGGGGATACCTTGCGGGCCGGCGGCTGTGGGCGATGGCGATCGCCCTGGCGCTGGCGGTGATCGTCCCGCTGCTGGTGATCCGGGGGGGGATTCCCGGCGTGCATGCCGCGCCGCCGGTTTGGGCCGTGCTCTCGCCGTTGACGGCTCCGTGGGCGTTGTCGTGGTCGCCGAGCGGGCTCTCACCGGGGATGAGCGCCGCGGAGTGGCGGATGGTGGTCATCCCGCCGGTGGCGGGGGCGGTGCTGATGGTGGCGGCGGGGCGGGCCCGTCGGGCGGCGCGTTGATCGGCGCACGGGTCGCGGGGTAGAGTCTTGCACGAGTGGAATGACCCTGGCCCGGCCGTGGCGAGTCGCCGCGGCCTGCGTATTTGGAGGGCGCAATGGACTTCATGACCGCGGAAGAGAAGACCCAGATGGCCGAGCGGCTCGAAGCGCTCAAGGCGAAGCGCCCGGAGATCTCCAATCGCATCGCCGACGCCCGGGCCCTGGGGGACCTCAAGGAGAACGCCGAGTACCATGCGGCCCGTGAGGATCAGGGGCTCATGGAGGCGGAGATCCGCCGGCTCGAGGAGCGCCTGGCCACCGCCCATGTCGTGGACTCCGGCAGCACCCCGATGGATGTCGTGTTCGTGGGCGCGACGGTGCGGCTCAAGGATGTCGACACCGGCGAGGAGGATCTCTTCCGGCTGGTCGGCGAGGCGACGAACAACCACATGCTCGACTATGTCGAGGTGACGGTGACCAGCCCGATGGGCGAGTCGATGATGAAGGCGCGGGTGGGCGAGATCATCAAGGTTGATGCTCCGCGCCGGACGATCCGCTACGCGGTGGTCGAGATCCTCTAGGCCTTCCAGGCGCCGGTTCTGGTCGGCGCGGGCTCTCCATCCACAGTCATGCGGTGCCCCCCGGCGCGGAGCTGGGCGAGTTGCCGATCGCCGATGCGGACGCGGAGCCGGACCGCGCCGTCCTCGTATTCGCGGTCGAGCACTTCGCAGCGGGTTTCGAGGAAGTGAACGGCCTTGGACTCTTCGAGCGGGAGGGTCATGATGCGCTCGCGGATGGTGCCGCGTGAGATCGCGCGGACGCGCCGGACGAGTTCCTCGTGGCCCATGCCACCGGGCTCGGAGGCGCAGAAGGGAATGGCCTCGGGCCTTCGCTGCCGCCAGACGAGCATCTCGGTGTTGTCCTTGAGTCGGTCGGCCTTGTTGAGCAGGAGGATGCGCTCCGGGGCATGCCATTCGACGCCTTCGGCCTCCTCGCGCCGGCGGACCTCCTCGAAGAGTTCGTCGAGCGTGTCCTCGACGGTCTGGAGCTGCATCTCGGCGGCGGGATCGGCGACATCGAGGACGAGGAGCAGGCAGTCGGCGTGCGTCGCCTCTTCGAGGGTGGCGCGGAACGAGGCGATGAGATGGTGCGGCAGGTCGCGGACGAACCCGACGGTGTCCGAGAGCATGACGCGCTGACCGCCGCCAAGATCCCACTCGCGGGTGCGTGTCATGAGCGTCGCGAACAACTGATCGTTGGCGTGGGCGCCGCCGGCGGTCAGGGCGTTGAAGAGGGTGCTCTTGCCGGCGTTGGTGTACCCGACGATGCCGACGGTGCAATAGTCCAGGCGGCGGTCGCGGACCTCGCGTCGCTTGCGATCGTTGATCTCGGCGAGTTCGGCGCGGAGGATGGTCTTGCGGCGGTTGACGAGGCGGCGGTCGATCTCGATCTGCTGCTCGCCGGGGCCGCGTGTGCCGACGCCCCCGATGCCGCCGGAGCCGACGATACGCTCGAGGTGGTCCCACATGGCGCGGAGGCGGGGGTAGGTGTATTCGAGCTGGGCGAGTTCGACGGCGAGCTGGGCCTGTCGCGTGGTGGCGCGGGAGGCGAAGATGTCGAGGATGAGCTCGGAGCGGTCGATCACCTTGCGCTTGGTGATCTCCTCGATGTTGGCGATCTGCTTGGGCGAGAGTTCGTGATCGAAGATGATCACGCCGGCGCTGAGTTCGTCGGCCATCCGCCCGAGTTCCTCGACCTTCCCGGAGCCCATGAAGGTGCCGGACTCTGGGACATCACGGTTCTGGATGAGTTCGCCGACGGGCGCGACCCCGGCGGTCTCGGCCAGCGCGCGGAGCTCGCCCAGCGGGTCGCGCGGGTCGAATTTCGAGGAAGGGAGATGGACCGCGGCCAAGACGGCTCGCTCGGCACGGAGACTGATCTGATTGCGTTCTTTGGGGGCTGCCATAGGGATTCCGGGGGAAACGCCCCGTCGGGGCGGTGCATGCGGACCACAGCCCGCCTCAGTGGGCGGGACGGAAGACTGGGTTGCGGCGATTGATCACAGCGTCTTCATTGGTCCACTCGTCACCCGGTGACAACAATGACGGTATACCGGGAAGGCGGGGCGAACAAGCGCCCCGGCCCAACCGAAGAGAAGATTGCGCCGATCCCTGGAGTCTCATCCGTGCGAAACAAGCAAACCGTTGCCTCCGCCCTGCTGGTCATCCTCGTGGCGACCCTGGCCGTCCGCCTGACGATGGCGGCGTCTGACTCGGTCTCCCGGTATGCGTGGACCGAGCCGGTGGTCGAGATTCTGGCGGAGGTCGATAAGCGGTTCTACAAGGAGCCGTCGCTCGATGACCTCCAGCTCGGGGCGATCCGCGGGATGCTCGAGCAGCTGGACGACCCGTACACCGAGTTCATCCCCCGTGTAGATGTGGCGGAGTTCACGAAGGATATCCGCGGGGAGTATGTCGGCATCGGGGCGCAGGTCCGTAACGAGACCGGGTGGGTGCTGATCGTCAGCCCGCTGGACGACTCCCCCGCGTACAAGGCGGGCGTGGAGGCCGATGATCTTGTGGTGGCGGTCAACGGCGAGTCGATCTGGGGCCGGCCGGTCGATGATGTCGTCGTGGAGTTGATGGGCGAGCCGGGCACGCCCGTGACAATCACGATCGAGCGCAAGGGCGATGAGACGGACCTTCCCCCCGGCGCGGACGCGCCGAGCGTGACGGACGCCGTCGAGACGGAGAACGGCGAGGCCCCGCCCACGATGCCGGGGCATGTGCGCTTCGACTTGACGATCGTGCGGCAGCAGATCGTGACCTCGACGGTGAAGGGGATTCACCGCGACGGCGAGAAGTGGAATTACATGATCGACCCGGTGGACAAGATCGGGTACATCCGGGTGACGCAATTCACCGGCGGGACGGTGCCGGAATTGGCGGCGGCGTGCCGCGGGTTGCTGGATGACGGGATGCGCGGGCTGATCCTGGACCTGCGGTTCAACGGGGGCGGTTCGCTGGCCGCGGCGATCGACATGGCGGATTTGTTCCTGAGCAAGGGCGTGATTGTGGAGACGCGTGGCCGGAGCGGGCCGCCCCAGCGCGCCTATGCGCAGCCGGGGGGGACGCTGCCGGACTTCCCGATGGTGGTGGTGGTGAACGGGGCGAGCGCCAGCGCCAGCGAGGTGGTGGCGGGCGCGCTGTCGGACAACAATCGCGCGGTGATTCTCGGCGAGCGGACCTTCGGCAAGGGGATCGTGCAGGGGCTGTACGACCTGCCCTCGGGCGCCGGGCAGTTGAAGATCACCGAGCAGTACTACTACCTGCCCTCGGGGCGGTGCATCCAGCGCGAGGACGACTCGACGGAGTGGGGCGTGGACCCCGCGCCGGGGTTTTACATCCCGATGACGGACGACGAGGTGCGGCAGATGCTGCGGCTGCGCCGGGATGAGGATGTGATCCGCGCGGGCGCGGCCGAGGCGTGCTGCTGGGACGACCCGCAGTGGGTGCGCGAGCACCTGGGCGATCCGCAGCTCTCGGGCGCGATGGACGCGATCTCGTCCCGTCTCATCACAGGCCAGTGGACGGCGGTCGGCGGCGACACACCGCCGGGGACGATGGAACTGGCGGCGCTGAAGAACGCCGAGCGGACCCGCGAGCTGCTGGAGCGTGAACTGGTCCGCAATGCGATGCGCATCGAGGCGCTGGACCAGGCGACGCGCGGCATGACGCCCGAAGAGCCGTTCGATCTGCTGCCGGACGACGCGGCCCTCGAGGGCGGCGAGATGGTCATCCGCGACGCCGAGGGCAAGGTCATCGCCACGCTGAAGATCACGGGCGGGGATCTCGAGCGGTGGCTGATCGATGCGCCGGTGGCGAAAGAGACGGCCCCGGAGTAAACCGCGTCGATGCGCATCCTCGGGATCGAGTCAAGCTGCGACGAGACGGCGGCGGCGGTTGTCGACGACGGGCGCGTCGTGCGCTCGAATATCATCGCGTCGCAGCACGACCTGCACGCGGAGTACGCGGGCGTCGTCCCCGAGATCGCCAGCCGCGCGCATGTCGAGCGGATCGGCATCGTCATCGACCGGGCGCTGCGCGAGGCGGACACTCGGATGAGCGAGGTCGATGCGGTGGCCGTTGGGCACCGGCCGGGGTTGATCGGCGCGCTGCTGGTCGGTGTCGCGGCGGCCAAGGCGCTGGCGTGGTCGCTGGGCAGGCCGCTGGTCGGCATCGACCATGTGGTGGCGCACCTGTACGCGGGGCTGCTCGACGACGCGGAATGGACCGACGCGGGCGTGTTCCCGGCGGTCGGGCTGGTCGTCTCGGGCGGGCACACGGCGATGTACGAACTTGAAGGCCCGCTGGCGATCCGGCGGGTGGGATCGACGATCGACGATGCGCTCGGGGAGGCGTACGACAAGGCCGCGACGATTCTTGGGCTGCCGCACCCCGGCGGTCCGCGGCTGGATGCGCTGGCGCGGGGCGGCGACGAGCGCGCGCACGACTTTCCGATCAGCCGGTTATCGCCCGACTCGCTGGATTTCTCGTATTCCGGGCTCAAGACGGCGGTGCTCTACACGGTCCGCGGCAATCCGGGCAAGCAGGTCGGCGGGGCGCCGGGTGCGTTCGATCGCGATCACACCGCGCTGAGCGAGAAGGAGACGGCGGACATCGCGGCGAGTTTCCAGCGGGCGGGGGTCGCGGCGATCATTCTCAAACTGGAACGGCTGCTGGACCGGCCGGGCCCGACGCCGCGGACGCTGCTGGTGGGCGGGGGCGTGAGCGCGAACTCGCGTCTGCGGGCGGAGTTGGTGGAGTTGGGTCGTCGGCGCGGGCTGGCGGTGCGCCTTCCGCGGATGGCGTATTGCCTGGACAACGCGGCGATGATCGCCGGGCTGGCGTTTCACAGGGTGAGCGCGGGGGATGCGGATGATTTGTCGCTGAGGGCGTCGCCGTCGAGTGCGGCGGGCGTTGGCGCGTGAGCGGGGTGATCGAACAGTGGGCGCACCCGGCGTGCCTGGATGATGATGCGCTGCTGGCGCAGTGCGCGATGGGCAAATCGCGTTCGGGCGGGCCGGGCGGTCAGCACCGCAACAAGGTCGAGACGAAGGTGACGCTGACGCACCAGCCGACGGGCGTCTCGGCGCAAGCAGGCGAGCGGCGCAGCGCGATGGAGAACAAGGGTGTGGCGCTCAAGCGGCTGCGGCTGCGGCTGGCGGTCGAGCACCGCGTGGGCGTGCCGACGGGGGAGATCGGCTCGGCGCTGTGGCGGTCGCGGCTCACGCGGCAGCGCGACGCCTCGGGCGCGACGATCGTGCGGATCTCGTGCAACCCCGGACATCGCGATTACCCGTCGCTGCTGGCCGAGGCGATGGATGTGCTGGCGGACGCGGGGGATGACCCGACCAAGGCGGGGCTGCGGCTGGGCGTGAGCGCCAGCCAGATCGTAAAGCTGCTGCGTGAACATCCGCCGGCGCTGGTGCTGGTCAACGAACGGCGGAAGGCCGCGGGCGAGCACCCGCTGCGTTAGCCGGCGGGGACGGGCGGCCGGCGCGTGAGGGCCAGGAGTACCTCGCGCTCGTGATCGCCGTCTTCCAAGGCGGATCGGTGGCGCACGGTGGCCCCCCACTCGGCGGGGACATCGTCGATGAACTGCTCGCGGGTGACGACCCACAGCGTCTCCTCGCCGGCCGGCAGCTCGTACCCATCGAGCGATCGGACGCGCTGGACCGGTCGATCGGTGGCGTAGACGAGCACGGACTCGTCGACGCGCCAGGTGATGAGCGGATCGTCATCGGGGACCCGCAGCGCGATGTCCTGCGCGAAGCCCCATTCGACATAGCGGTGGTCGTCGGACCAGCCGGGCTCGTGGCCGGTGACGGCGAAGAGGAAGGCCCACGACGCGATGGCGGCGCCGACAGTGGCGCGGCAGGCGGCGCGCCGGCAGGCGAAGGCCGCGGTTGCGATGGCGCCGATCACGACCGCGATCACGACGATGACGATCGGGTCCACCTGGGATTGCCGGTGGACGACATAGGCGGCGACGGCGGCTCCCGAGGCGATGACGATGGCGGTGGTGGTGCCGAGGCGGCGGACGGCGCGGCTGGGCGCCATGAGCCGCATGGCGCCGATCGTCCCCAGCGAGGCCAGCACGGCGAGGGCCGGCGCGATGGGCACGAGGTAGTACCAGCGGCGGTGGTCGGGGATGGTCATGACAACGAGCGTGGCGATGACGATCCAGAAGAGCACGCGCGCCGGCGCGAAGTCCGTGGCGCGCTTCGACCACGGGGCGAACAAGCCGAGCAGGAGGCACGGGGCCCACGGCAGGAGGAACTGGAACGGGGCGTAGATGTAGTACGGCGAGATGTGGGCCCACAGCCCTTCGCCGGGGTCGCCGGCGCTGTTGCCGAAGAGTTCCTGCCGCCAGACTCCCATGGTCTGCGGGGCGTGCGCGATCAGCGCCCACGCCCAGGGGCCGACGATGAGCGTGAAGACGGCGAGCCCGGCGAGCGGGCGGATGATGCGCCCGATCTCGCGGCCGCGCCGGGCGATGAGCAGGTGCGTGACGACGCCGAGGACGATGAGCAGCGGCAGGTGCGGCCCCTTGGCGAGCGTCGCCAGTCCGATGCCGATCCATCCGACGAGCGCGCCGAGGCGTCGAGCGCGGGTGCGGTCTGGGGCGAGGGACGCGGCGGTGAAGCCGAGGAGCGCGATGGCGGCGAGTGCGCCGTAGAGCATCTCGGGGCGCGCGCTGTTGGCGAGCGTGAAGTAGCCGACGGAAGTGGCAAGCAGCAGCCCGGCGAGCAGGCCGGCGCCGCGGCTGTGGACGCGGGCTCCCAGGGCGATGGTCGCGCCGACGAGCGCGATGCCCGCGAGCCACGATGGGAGGCGCGCCGCCCAAGAGGGCACATCGCCCGCGCCGGGGATGGCTCTGGCGACGCCGATCACGGCCCAGTACATCAGCGGCGGCTTCTTGAGGCGCTCCTCGGCGTTGAACGTCGGCACGAGCATGTCGCCGGACCGGATCATCTCGCGGGCGGTCTGAGCGACGAGGACTTCGTGGCCGTCGAGCGGGCGATCGGAGAAGACGCCGCGCATGGGGACGATGGCCGCGACCAGGAGGACGAAGGCGACGGCGAGCGACCAGTTTGTCCTGTTGGCCGGCGTCGGGCCTGCTTCGTGTGAAGAGTCGTTCATTTACCGGGTCAGGATACCCAGGTACGCGCGCCACGGCCCGACTTCATCGGAATGGTGGCGGGCCAGGCACTTGCAGACCTGGGCGATGTGGTGGAGATCGTGCGCGGCCCATGTGGACAGAAGCTGACAGAGCGTGACCCGCCCGAACTCGGGATGGGTACCCGGCATGTCGAGATGTCGGTCCGTCAGGGCGAACGAGGCGAGCGCATCGAGGTTCTCGCGCCGGAGGCGCTCGAAATCGTTCAGGAGGTCATCGATGGAGTTGCCGGGCGGGTGTCCGCCGGTGGCGCGGTGGTCGAAGGGCGGGAAGGGTTCGTCGGCGCGGCCGCGGAGGATCATGCGGGCGCGGGGGATCCAGTCGGAGCGTTCGCCCTCGATGAGATGGCCGACGATGTCGCGCGGCGAGAAGGTGCCGGGGCCGTAGTTGGTGGACGCGCGGGGCTGCGACATGCCCGAGAGCAGGGCGCGGAGCGCGTCGGGCGTGCGGGAGAGGATGTCGGTGACTCTTGAGAGTTGTTCGGTCATGGGTCGAGCCTGCCGGCCGGTGAGTCGCATGGCTGATACTCCTCCCGCAACAGGCCCATCAATGCGTCGTCGCGGTATTCGCCGAAGCGGAGCAGGTGTTTGCGGCGGACGCCCTCGTGGCGGAAGCCGACTTTCTCGAGCACGCGTCCGGAGGCGGGGTTGTCGGTGAAGTAGCCGGCGGTGAGGCGGCGGAGGCCCCAGTCCTCGAACGCGTGGCGGGCGACGGCGCGGAGCGACTCGGTGGCGTAGCCCTTGCCCCAGTGGTCGGGGTCGATGACATAGCCGACCTCGGCGTGGCCGTGCTCGCGGCAGTAGCCGAAGAAGCCGGTGGTGCCGATGCCGCGGCCGGAGTCTTTCAGGCGGATCGCGAAGCAGACGCCGGTGCCCTCTTCGAGCGACTTTCGGTGCTTGGCGAGCCGCTCGATGGCGAATTCGCGGGTGAAGGGGTGCGGGAAGGTGCCGGTGTTGCGCGCGACGGCGAGGATGGACCCGACGCGGATGAAATCGTCGAGATCGGAGTCGTCGGTCGGGCGGAGGATGAGGCGCTGGGTCGTGAGCGTGAGTTTCGAGGGGTCCACGGCGGCCGATGATACCCGTCGGCGCGAGCGGTTACGCGCTCCACTCGCCCTCGAAGCAGTGCTCGGCCGGGCCGCCGAGCCAGACTCGATCGGAAGTCTCATCCCATCGGACATCGAGCGTGCCGCCGCGCATGCGGATGTTGACCGCTCGCTCGGTCTTCCCGCGCAGGACGCCGGCGACGGCGACGGCGCAGGCGCCGGTGCCGCAGGCGCGGGTCGCGCCCGCGCCGCGCTCCCAGGTGACGACCCGGACAAGGTTCGGCTCGATGACCCGCGCCCACTGGATGTTCATGCGTTGCGGGAACGCGGCGTGATGCTCAAGCTCGGGCCCGAGGCGGCGGACGACCTCGGCGGGCGGCAGGTCGCGCACGAAGAGCACCGCGTGGGGATTGCCCATCGAGACGAATGTCACGGCGACGGGGGGCCGGTTGTCGACGAAGAGAAACCAGGTGTGCTCGTCGAGTCGCTTGAGGCCGGTGGTTTTCACGGGGATGCTCGCGGCGTCGAGCACGGGCGAGCCCATGTCGGCGCACGCGCCGACGCAGCGGCCGCGTTCGTCGCGACGCGGCGTGACATGGATCGTCCGTCCGCCCATGCGGATCGCCAGCGGCCCGTCGCCGTCGGGGTGGGTGGCGTGGCCGCGTTCGATGATCAGTCGCGTGACGAGGCGCAGGCCGTTGCCGCACATGCCGCCGGGCGAGCCGTCGGCGTTGATGATGTTCGCCTCGGCGTGCGCCCCGTTCTTCGGGGTGCCGACGACGATCACGCCGTCGGCGCCGACGCCCCGCCTGCGGTCGCACATCGCGGGGACCTGGGCGCGCCACGAGTCCTCGGCGAGGAGCGCCGGGTCGCGGATGGCGTCGAGGAGGATGAAGTCGTTGCCGCAGCCCTGCATTTTGACGAAGCGCATCCGTGCCTCCCGGGCCCTATCCCTGGCGCGAGGCCAGGTAGATCATCACACCAAGTCCGGCGAGCCCGAGCAAGGTGAGGCGTTTGATCCACCGGACGGTGCGGTCGATCGGCACCCGGCCGACCGGCACGCCGACAAGCCGTGCCAGCGCCCGCTGGCGGGAGCGGATGCTGCCGTGGCGGAAGGTGAACTTTCGCGGGGGGATGTGATTCTGAAAGGCCACCTCGTTGAGCGCGCCGGCCATCGCCAGCACCGCCGCCTCCGTCACCGGGCGGTCGGGGTCGGGGCGGTCGCGGGTCATGCCGCTGAGGTGCTGGGCGGCGAAGGCGTCGGCCTGGAGTTCGAATCGGCGGCTGACCACACCAAAGACCAGGAGTCCGACGACGATTCCGGCGCCGGTAAGCGTCATGGCGATCCAGATGGCCATGTTGTGGGCGATCATGCCGCGGTCGTGCGCGGCGCGGGCCGCCGTATCGGCCCCGGCCCAGAACATGCCGACGGAGGCGACGATGGCGCCGAGCATCCACGGCAGATGATGGCGGCGGGCGTGGCCGACCTCGTGCGCCATGACGGCCTCGACCTGCTCGGCGGTGAGGCGTTCGAGCAGCGCGTCGGTCAGCAGGACATATCGCAGCCACGGCAGGACGCCGACCATCGCGCCGTTGAGCATGCCGGTGCGGCTGCGCCAGACGAGCAACTGCGAGCAGCGGACGCGGTGCGCCCGGCAGAGGCCCATGAGCCGATCGCGCATCGCGCCGGGCCCGAGCGGTCGTGTGGACCACATGTAGCGGAGCAGCAACGGAGCGGTGGAGAGGACGGCCAGCACGCCGGCCATCTGCAGGCCGACGGCCAGCAGTTCCTTCTGGGTCAATTCGCCGGTGGAGGTCCGCGGCAGGTCGAGCAATCGCTCGATGAACTCGGCCCACGAGATGAGGATCAGGATCGGCACGAGCACGACGAATACGCCGTGGCGCATGTGATCCCACACGAACTGACTTCGGGTCGGCGGCGGGACGATCGCCTCACCGGAGTCCAGCCGCGCCAGCAGGCCCGCGTCGCGGACGCGCCGGTCGATCGGTGCGAACGCCCACCAGAGCCACGCGAGCATCGCCACCGGCGGGATGAGCGCGGCCAGCTCATCGACACCCACGATGTTCCCGGTGACCGCGCGGACCGCGTCCAGCCAGCCGACGATGAGCACTGAGCCCGCGAAGACGACCAGCACGGCGATCCGCGACAGCGAGAGGACCAGGTCGGCGACGCCGAGCAGGCGGCCGTCACCGGTGCGGTCCAGCGCCCGGCCGAGGTGATGCAGCAACAGATGTGCCGCGGCCCCGAGCAGCGCCAGCGGAGCGAGCGTCCCTGCGATGACCGCCCAGAGGGGCCATCCTTGAATCGCGGGGAGCCCCTCGAAGGACTCGCGGAGGAGCAGGACCACCACCATCGCGATGAGGAGCGGGTGGAGCATCAGCGCGCGGGCCCGCCCCCGGCGGTGCGCGTGACCGCGCCGAGGTCGACCACGACGCCCGCGGGCGTGTAGAAGTCGGCGTTCATGGTCGTGGTGCTCACGAAGGTGAACACCAGGCCGCAGCGACCGAAGCGGCGGGTGTAGTCGAGGTCGCCGTCGCTGGGGCCGGCGTAGCGCCGATTTGTGTACTCGCCCGCGTGGAAGTGGAAGAAGAAGAGCGAGGTGTCCCCGGCCTTGAGCATCTCCTCGGACGCGATGAAGCGATCATCGCCGAACCGCTCGGTCGGGCGGGGCGGGTAGGTCGTCGCGCTGAACCCGCGCGACGCCGGGGCGTCGATCAGCCCGCCGTACTCGGTGGTCGTGTCCTGGCGGTCGCGCTCGGCGCTAACGAAGAGCGGGCCGGGGAGCGCGGCATCGTCGGTCGCGTCGATCGCGGCGTGCAGCAGCAGCGCCTCGCCCCACGAGAGCCCGTCGCCGGCGTCCTTCAGTGTCTCGCCGGTCAGTGTGCCCGCGTTCTCACGCCGGTAGACGACGCGCCCCTTGAGTCGGTCGGCGGCGAGTGCCAGGAGTTCAGCGCGCGAGCGCGAGAGCCGGTCGGGGTGGTGGTCCGAGGTGTAGACCGCGCCGGCCATGTGGCGCAGCGCCCAGCCGCGACGCTGGTCGGGCGTCAGACCCGAGATGATCGCGGCGGCGCGGGAGCGGAATTCGGCGTGCGCGGGCTCCTGCAGCCGGCGGACCCACGCCAGTTGCTCGCCGGTGCGGGGCACGGCGTGCAGCTCACGCGCGGCCCAGACGACGCTGGCCGAGAGCGCATCATCCGGGACGCTCTCGCTGGTGAGGCGGGAAATGAGCCGGGCCTCGTCGGGCTCGAGCGCCATCAGTAGGCCCCACGCCTCGACGCGGTCGCGCTCACGCATCGCCTCGCCGCCGTCGTTCATGCGGTCGAGGAAGACATCCAGCACGACATCCTGCGGCGCGACGCCGGGGAACATCACGCTCAGCGACTCGCGCTCGGGGTCATCATTGCGCACCTTGCCGTCGCGCCCCGCGACCACGCGCGACCATCGGCGCACGATCGGCGGGGCCAGGTCCGTCCAGCCGCGTTCGGCGCCCTCGATCCCCATGCGCGATACGACTTCCGGGTCCGGCTCGGTGGGCAGCATGAGCGCGAAGAGGCGGCGTGTGTCGGCGAGTTGCGAGTCATCGAGCAGGAGTTGATCGATGGCCGCGACGCGGAGTTCGGTCGGGGCCGAGCGTTCCCAGACGACGCGTTTGAGCGCTTCGCGCGCGGTGGACGCATCGAGATCGCCCGAACTGACGAACTCGTCGGCACGGCGGACCGAGTCGATGCGTGTGGCGATGGGCGCGGCTTTGTCGTTGATGGCGCCGGGGGTCGCGGGCTGGCTCGTGCCGGCGCAGGACGCCAGGAGCGCGACGGTCGCGGCGAGCGACGCGGTGCGCACAACACGGGTGCATGTGGATGCGTTCATGCGCCGGAGTCTACGCCGCGGGATGGGGTCGTTTGTCGGGCGGTCGCCGGGGGGTCTATGATCGTCGCCCTCAACAGCAGGAGACTCGATGCCCGGAACCCCCGACAAGTCCACCGGCAGCCCCGGTGATATCCACGAGCGTGTGGCGATGGTGCTCGACCGCATCCGACCGGCGGTCCAGAGCGACGGGGGGGACCTGGAGCTCGTCGAAATCAGCGACCAGGGGGTGGTTCGCGTCCGGCTGCACGGTGCGTGTGTGGGTTGCCCGTCCAGCACGCTGACTCTGAAAGCGGGGATCGAACGGAATCTCAAGGACTATGTCCCCGAGGTCCGATCGGTTGAAGCCGTGGAGTGAGTCGACGCTAACACCGAACATTTCCCCGAAGGTTTGCGTTGTCCGCGACCGTGGGCGCGGTACACTCTCGCGTGGTGGGTAACTACGGCTGTATGCCGTTGGACAGGAGGTCCTCATGCTGGTCATCACCAGACGCGAGGGCGAGGAGGTCGTCATCGGCGACCCACGCAATCCGATCGGGATCGTGCGCATCGCCACGATCAAAGGCGATCGTGTGCGCGTGGCGCTGGAGTTTCCGCGTGATATCCCGGTGCATCGCCGGGAGGTCGCGGACCAGATCGCTGTTGACGGTCCGGTAGTCGCGGGCAAAATCGGCCTCGCGGCGGCCTCGTCCTGAAGTCGCACGGCTCGTCATCAGAGACCGCGCAGTTGTTGGGCGATTCCCGAATTTCAATCGGCTGATGGTGCGCGCTGCGCCAGCGCGTCGATCTGCTCGACGGTGAGCGCCTCCGGCCGCGCGCCGGGGTCGATCCCCGGCGGGAACGGGAAATCGCGCCCGAGAATCGCTCCGATCTGCTTGCGCCGTTTCGTGAAGAGCGTTCGGCACATCCGGGACAGCGCCCGGGCGTCGCGAGTGCGCGGGTGCTCCCGCCGGATGATCGACGCCATCTCGCTGTCCACCTTCGGTCGCGGCCAGAAGCACTCGCCGGGAAGGGATGCGATGCGCTCGATGTGCGCCAGCGCCTGCGCGATCACGCCGAGCTCGCCGTAGTCGCGCGTGCCGCACGCGGCGCGGAGCCGCTCGCCGACTTCTCGCTGAATCGTCACGAACATGGCGCGGCACTCGGGGTGGCTGATCAGCAGCGTCGCCATGAGCGGGCTGGCGGCGCCATACGGGAGATTCGCCACAAGCGTGAACGGTCGGGCGTCGAGCGCGGCGGTCACCACGGGGTTCAGCGCCGACTTCGAGGCCAGGCAATCGCCCCGGACCAGCGTGATCTTCGGGCCCAGGCGATCGGCGATGAGGTCGGCCAGCCCGGGGTCGAGCTCGCAGGCGATGACGACGCAGCCGCGATCGACGAGCTCCTCGGTCAGTGTGCCGGTGCCGGGGCCGATTTCCAGGACGACATCGCCTGCGCCGACGCCCGAGGCGTCCACGAGTTTGCGGATGAGATTGTGGTCGATGAGGAAGTTCTGGCCGAGCGAGTGGCGCGGCGCCAGGCCGCGGGACTCGAGCATGGAGCGGATCTCGGAGAGCGTCTGCACCGCGTCACCACTCGCCCGAAAGGATGCGTTCGATGGCGCGGGCGACGCCGTCGTGCGCGTTGGACTCGGTGTGTCGCGTGGCGGCTTCCTTCACTTCCTTGACGGCGTTCCCCATGGCCACGCCCAGGGCGGCGCCCTCGATCATGGCGACATCGTTCACCTCGTCGCCGATCGCGGCGATGCGCGATCGGTCGATGCCCATCTCGAGCGCGAGCCGGTGGATCGCGGTCCACTTGGAGACCTGCGGGTCGAAGACCTCCAGCAGGTGGATGGTGTCATCCTTGCCGCCGTGAGCCTCGTTGGAGTGCCCCGAGACCGCGGCGAAGTGCTGGATCATGGCGCGCTTGCCGAACTCGGCGCGGACGGACGCCGCGAGCGAGAGCATGGTGCGGGTATTGGCGGCGAAACCGACGCGGACCGTGTGCTCGGGGTGCGGGTCGTCGTTGATATGGTCGACGAATCGGACCTCGACATTCATGACGCTGAACCACCATTGGGTGGGGCGCTCGATGGGGCCGGAGTTCACGACGAGATAGTCGAAGCCCGAGGCGTCGCGGTCCTTGAGGATGATGGGCGCGCGCCCGGCGCGGGCGAAGTGGTCGCACAACCCGCCGACGAGTTCGTGGCTCATCGCCCACCGATGGAGCGTCCGCCCCCCCCCGCCCCCCCCGCCCCTGCCGCCCCCGCCACTGGTCACCCCCCCGCTCGCGGCGTCCACGATCATCGCGCCGCCCGCGGTCACGATCGGGGCGAGCTTCCGCCCCGGCGGGGGCAGGTGGGCGTCCACCGCGGCGATCGCGGAGCCGGACTCGACGAACCCGCGTCCGGTGCAGAGGACGATTGTCATGCCATCGGCGCGTGCGGCGCGGACCGCCGCGGCGTTGGCGGGCGAGACGCGTCCGTCGGGCGCAAAGAGCGTGCCGTCGAGGTCCAGCGCCAGCAGGTCGTACTTCCGTGCGCTCACCCATTGACGGTATCACAAGCGTTGAGGCGGACGGCGGGCGGCTCGCCCGCTAAGATCAGTCGGAGTGAGTGTGAGCCGCGCCAGGAAAGGAGTTCCGGTCGCATGAGCCCGCCCCCCCCCGGGCCCGGCTGGGACGCTCATGATCTGGGGCCGCAGTTGGCGCCGGCGCTCATCGAGACCTGTCGATCGGGGGGTGCCGCGCTGGAGGGGCTGCGCTGGTTCCGCACCGACTGGCAGCGCGGCGGGGCGGCCACGGCGTACGCGACCTACCACGCCGGCGACGGGGATGAGCGGGAAGTGGTCGTGAAGCTCCCGATCGGCCCGATGGAGTATCGATTTACGGTTGGCCTGGCGCAGACCGACGCCCCGACGCCACGGGTGGTCCATCACGGGGTGGAACTCGGCGGGTGGGACTTCGCGTGGGTGGTGATGGAGCGGGTGCCTGGCGATCCGCTGGCGGCGCACATGCACAAGGAAGTGTTCGCGGATCTCGCCGATGCCGCGGCGCGGTTTTATCGGTGCGCGGGGGAGCGCTGGGCGATCGACGCCGTCCCGGTTCGGGAGGACTGGGAGCATCTGCTCGAACGGGCGCGGGAGAACGCGCGGGTCAACCCGATCCCGGGCGCGCAGGGCTGGGCGAACGCGATCAAGAACACGCAGAAGATCGTCGGGAAGATCGCCGAGGAGTGGAACAATCGGCGCATCAACACCTGGTGCCACGGCGATCTGCACGCGGGGAACCTGATGCGTCGTGCGGACGGCTCGGCGTGGGGGCCTCCCGAGTGCGTGCTGCTCGACCTGGCCGAGGTTCATCCCGGCCACTGGGTGGACGACGCGATCTATCTCGAGCGGCTCTACTGGATGCGCCCCGAGGTCATCAAAGGCGTGAAGCCCGTCTCGCTGATCGCCAAGGCGCGCAAGAAGCACGGCCTCCCGACGGACGACAACTACCAGCGGCTGGCAGACATCCGGCGCGTGCTGATGGCGGCGTGCGCCCCGGCGTTCCTCCAGAGCGAGGGGCACCCGAAGTATCTCGAGGCCGCGTTGGGCGTGCTGGAGAGCACGCTGGCGAAAATCGTCTGATGACTCCCCCGGGTGAAGGGCCGGCTAGAGCAAAGCCACCGGGTCGACATCGATCGCGGTGTGCGCATCGCTCTTGGCCAGCCCGGCGGCGCGGAGTTCGGTGAGCACTCGTTGAATCGGCGCGGGGGTGGGCGAGGTGATCTCGATGCCGAAGCGGAAATGATTGGCGACGCGGCTGAGCGGGCAGGGCGCCGGGCCGCGGACGCGGAGGTTGACTGCTTCTTCTGACGATCGGATCGCCAGCGCGATGGTCTGGGCCGCGGCCTCGGCCTTTGACGCGGACTCGTCGCGGCAGACGATGCGCGCCATCCGTGTGACGGGGGGCAGTCCTCCCCCGCCCGCGCGCGCTCGGATCGCCAGTTCGCGCTCCGCGAAGCCGGGGAAATCGTGGCGTGAGGCGAATGTGATCGCGGGTTCGTGGGGGCACATCGTCTGGATGATGACCAGCGCGCCGGCGCCGGACTGCTCGGAGCGCCCGGCGCGGCCCGCCACCTGTGCCACCAGTTGGAAAGTGCGCTCGGCGGCGCGGAAATCCGGCAGGTGGATGGCGGTGTCGGCGTTGACCACGCCGATGAGGCGGACATCGGGGAAGTCAAGCCCTTTGGCGATCATCTGCGTGCCGAGCATGACGCGGGCGCGCCCGGAGCGGAACTTCTCGAGCGAGTCGAAGTAGTCCGAGCCGGAGCGCATGGTGTCGGAGTCGAGGCGGAGAATCGCGCCCTCGGGCAGGTCGGGGAACTTGCGGGCGAGTTCTTCTTCCAGTCGCTGGGTGCCGAACCCGAGCGTGATGATCTTCTTGCCGCAGTCGGGGCATTGAGACGGGAGCGGCGTTTCTGTGAGGCAGTGATGGCACCGGACGAAGCCCTTGAGCACGCCGTCGGGGCGGGGCGGGCGGTGGTAGACGAGCGTGGCGTCGCACTGGTGGCACATGAGCTTGAACTCGCACGCCGCGCAGGCGAGGTACGAGGCGTAGCCGCGACGGTTGAGCAGCAGCATCACCCGCCCCCCGCCCCCACCGCCCGCTCGCGCGTCTTCATCGAGCGTACGGCGGAGCGCGGCCTCGAGCGTCGGGCCGATGGCGTGCAGCAGGTGCCGCTCTTCTCTTCGGTTCTTGCGCTCCTCGGCCAGATCAACGATCATCACGCGCGGCAGCGTGCCGCCGGCGACGCGATCGGGGAGTTCGAGCAGCGTGAAGCGGCCCTCCTGCGCGTGGCGCCACGACTCGAGCGAGGGCGTCGCCGATCCGAGCAGCACCGGGCACCCCTCGAGATGAGCGCGTTTCAGCGCGATGTCGCGCGCGTGGTACCGGGGCAATTGATCCTGCTTGTAGGACGAGTCATGCTCTTCGTCGACGACGATCAGACCCAGTTTCCGCGCGTGCTCGGCGCCGAATGGGGAGAAGACGGCCGAGCGTGCGCCGATGACGACCGCCGCGTTCCCCTCGGCGATGCGGCGCCACTCGGCGTGCCGCTGCGAGGCCGTGAGCGCGGAGTGGAGCACGGCCACGCCCTCGCTCCGGAATCGCGCCAGGAAGCGCCCGGCGGTCTGGGGCGTCAGCGAGATCTCGGGCACGAGGACGATCGCGCCCAGCCCCCGGGCCAGCACGCGCTCGATGGCGCCGAGATAGACCTCCGTCTTGCCCGACCCGGTGACGCCGAAGAGCAGGTGCGGGCGGTAGGACCCGAACGACGATGACACGGCGTCGATGGCGTGCCGCTGGGCCCCGGTCAGCGTCGGGGCGGCGGATCGGGCGGCGGGCGCTTCGGTATGGAAGCGGGTGCGGACCGTTTCGACGCCGACCTCCTCGAGCAGCCCGGCGCGGGTGAGTTGATTGATCGGCCCAAGATTGGCGGCGCCGATTCGCAGCGCCAGTGCTTTGGGCTCCATCGGAAAATCCGGCGCGGGGATCGCGCGGACGGCCTCCCATGCCGCGTGGGCTCTGGGGGGGAGTTTCGCCTGCGGCTGGGCGCCGGTAGGGCGGAGGTGTTGACGGACGACTCGCCCGGTCTGGCGCTTGACCGCGGCGGGGACCATCGTCGCCAGCACCATGCCGATCGGGCAAATGTAGTAGGCGCTCATCCAGCGAGCGAGTCCGATGAGCGGCTCGGGGATCGAAGAGCCCTGGCGGCGTGCGATGGGCTTGATCCGGGCCGGATCGAGGTCGGTCGAGGTGACGATCTCGACGACAACGCCCTCGGCCATCGTGTTGCCCCGCCCGAGCGGGGCGGAGACGCGTTCGCCGACGCGGAGGTCGGCCATCGGCTCGGGTACGGCGTATGTCAGGCCATCAGGCGCGTCGATGCCGCGCTCGACAACCACCCGGGCGAATCGGCGGGAAGCGGGGGCTGGCGGGTCAAAGAGTGGCTGGTCCATGGTCGCGGGGTGAGGGTAGCGGTGGGAGCGTCGGCGCGCACGAACGTCGCATTTTGGTGGGGTGTGGCCCCGAACGATGGAACCGGGAGGCGGTTGCGTCGCCCAAACACGGCCGGTATGTTCCGCCGGCGCTCGATCGAAGGGCCGGGCGGGCCAGTGATTGTGTGTCTTGCGCGCGCGGCGGACCGATTTGTACCGGCTCCGTCGAGCGGCCCGAACCCAGGGGCGATCGAAGCCCTTTGACTCCCCCGGATGGAGACCATTCAGATGCGAAACTGCTTCCCGCGACTTGCTCGGATGGCGCCGCTGGCGCTGGTGCTGGCGGTTGGTCTTGCGTCGCCCGTGGCGGGCTCGACAGTCTCCGACCAACTGCGCGAGGCGCAGTCACTCATTGATCAAGGGCAGGCGTTCGCGGCCGAACGGCTGCTGAGCGATCTGATGCGGGCGGATCTGTCCGCGTCGGACCGGCAGGCGCTCCTGGCGCTGCGGGCCCAGACGGATCAGCGCCTCAAGGAGATGACCGACACCGACCGGGCGCTCCACAAGGCGGATTACTTCCTGTCGGTGGGCGATGTCATCGGCGTCGAGCAGGCGGCCGACGAGGTCCGCAAGTCGGACCGGGCCCGCCCCGAGGACCGGCTGCGGGCGTCGACCCTGATGGATGCCGCGGCCCGGATGCGGGCGGACCTCACCCCGGCCATCCCGATGGCCTTGGACCGGGCCATGGCCGACCTCAAGGCGGGGCGCTTCGCCGAGGCCAAGGCGGGCGTGAACGGTGTGCAGAAGCTCGGGGCGCGGATGACGCAGCCCCAGCGGGCGGCGCTGAACGAGATCCGCGACGCGGTGATCAAGGAAGAGCGCCGGACCGGCAAGACCTTCACCGTCACAGGGGCGTCCCCCCTGCTCACCATGGCGGGGGCCCGCAGCGGCGGGCTGCCGGCCATCGATGTGACGATCGCCGAGGACGAGCAGGACCAGGAGTACTGGCGGACGACCGAACTCAATGAGTCCTCCGCTTCGCAGCCCGCGTCGAGCGAGCCGCCGGCCCCGGCGACGCAGGCCTTCGACCAGATGGTGCGCCAGAACGCCGAGCGGATGCTCACCGAGGCGAGCCAGGCCTACGCCGAAGGGCGTTACGAGCGTGCCCGCGAGCTGTATCAGGTGCTCCAGACTCAGTACGCCCGGGCGATGAACGGCGACGAGGCGCAGTTGGTCGATCGGCGCCTCACCGAGATCAATCAGCGGCTCGGTCAGCCGGGCGGCGACCTGCTGGGCGCTGAGACGGAGCAGATCCGGATCGGGCGCGAGCGGACGACGGCCCAGTTCAATAATTTCGTCGAGCAGGCACGGGCGGCGCTGGCGGCGGGTCAGTTCGCCGAGGCGAAGCAGGCCGCGGCCAACGCCGAAGTGATCATGCTCAACGGCTTCAATCAGGGCTTCTTCTCGCAGGAGGAGCTCGACGCCCGCAAGGCCGAGGCCGGGGCGCTGCTGCGCGAGATCAACGCGGCGGAGGAGCAGGCGCGGGTCGCCGAGATCACGACGGATGCCGAACGGATCCGCATCGAGCAGGAGGAGCAGGCCCGGATCCAGTCGCTGGAGAAGGAGCGCAAGCTCGACGAGAACATCCGCCGGATGCGGGACCTGCAGATGGAACAGAAGTACCGCGAGGCGCTGCAGGTGTGCGAGGAGCTGCTCTTCATCGACCCGACGAACCCGACGGCGCTGATGATGAAGCCGGTGTACGAGGACATCCTCTTCTACCGCGAGTGGGAGATCATCCAGCGCCAGCGCGCGATGAGCTACACCCGCGAGAGTCTCGAGACCGACCGGGCGCTGATCGCGCCAGAGGCGGTCATGGATTACCCCTCGGACTGGCCCGAGCTCACCTGGCTGCGCACGGGCGCGGTGGGGTACGCGGCCAGCGAGGCGGACCGGCGGACGCAGGCGCGGCTGGCGCAGTCGACGGTGCAGGACCAGATGCCGCGGACGACGCTGGAACAGGCGATCGGCGTGGTGGCGAGCATCGCGAATGTGAACTACGACATCGACTGGGTGTCGCTGCGTGAGATCGGCGTGTCGCGCGACGACCCGATCGAGCTGCACATCAAGGGTGTGTCGGCGCAGGTGATGCTCGACCGTATCCTCGACAAGGTGTCGCGCGACGACATGGACCGCGCCGGGTACACCGTCAAGGACGGCATCCTGCTGGTCGGCTCCGAGGATGCGCTGGACCGGCATGTGGTCCCGGCGGTCTACAACATCCGCGACATGCTCTTCGACACTCCGAACTTCGACTCGGTGCCGGAGGTGGACCTGAACGAGGTCATCGCGCGGTCCAACGCGGGCCAGCCCGACGCCTCGCTCTGGACGCTCGACCGCGGCTCCGATGCCCGCGGGATGGAGTACGACCAGGAGAGCATGATCGACAAGATCGTCGACACCATCCAGACGAGCGTCTCGCCGGACTCGTGGCGCGACCGGGGCGGCTCGACCGGCACGATCACCGAGCTCAACGGATCGCTGGTCATCAGCACGACGCCTGAGAATCACGCGGCGATCAACGGGCTGCTCTCGGAACTCCGCGAGGTGCGGAACATCCAGATCTCCGTGGAGGCCCGGTTCCTGACCGTCAGCCAGGACTTCTTCGAGCAGATCGGCTTCGACCTCGACCTCTACTTCAACGCCCGCAACAATCAGTTCCAGGCGGCGCAGAACCAGCTCGACCAGTTGCTGGGCGGCTCGTTCTTCAGCGGCGGCCTGGGGCTGTACCCGTCGGACCTCGTCGGCACGCGGACTGGGCAGGTGCAGCAGTACTTCCTCGACCCCGCGACGGGCCTACCGGTCTTCGCGACCAACAACTTCTCCGTCGTCGCGCCCGAGCCGCTGTCGATCATCCCCGTGCAGCAGGGCAGCGATGTCATCACGAACCAGTTGATCTCCGCGGCGTCGGACTTCGCCGCGGGCATCACCGCCGGCAACCCGGCGCTCTCGGCGGCGCTGACCTTCATGGACGATGTGCAGGTCGACCTGCTCATCGAGGCGACCCAGGCCGATCAGCGGACGGTCAACCTCACGGCCCCGCGTCTCACCTTTACGAACGGCCACACCGCCAATGTGTTCGTCACCAATCAGCGTCCGTTCGTCAGCGATCTGACCCCGGTGGTCGGCACATCGTCGGTCGCGTTCGACCCGACCGTCAACACGGTGAACTCCGGTTTCACGCTGCTGGTCCGCGGCGTGGTCTCGGCGGATCGCCGCTATGTCACGCTGGCGACCATCGCCTCGCTGGCGGTCCTCGAAGGCTTCGGCCAGGACATCGAGGTCGAGGCGGCGGTCGGCGGGACGGGCGGCACTCAGGGCACCGCGGCCGCGACAGGCGCCATCCAGACGCCCTTGCTGCAGGTCGCCCGTGTGCAGACGGCCGTGACCGTGCCGGACAAGGGCACGATCCTGCTGGGCGGCCAGCGGGTGTCGAGCGAGACCGAGGTCGAGACCGGCGTGCCGGTGCTCAGCAAGCTCCCCTTCATCAACCGGTTCTTCACGAACCGCGCCGAGGTGAAGGAAGAGCAGACGCTCTTGATCCTGCTCAAGCCGACGATCATCATCCAGAGCGAAGAGGAGAACAAGCGGTTCCCCGGCCTGAATGACGACATCTCCTCCTACGGCGGCTGATCCGCCGGCCGGTTCGAGGTCCATCCGCACGGGCGTCCATCGGGACGCCCGTGTTTTCTTTGAGGGCGGCGGCGCGATCGGCTTGACACACCCTCCCGGGGCGGGTGTAGTTGCCGCATGGGGCGGGGACAAGGAGGCGGCGCGGATGGCAACGGACGACACGCGGCTGCGGGTACGGAAAGAGGGGGGGGTGATCCGCGCTGAGTTCGTGGACCGCAACATCCTCGACGAGGCGAACATCCAGCAGATCACCGAGGAACTGCTCGGGCTGGTCGCCACCGAGAGCCGGCCCAAACTGCTCATCAGTTTCGCCAATGTGGACCACCTCTCCAGCGCGGCGCTGGGGGCGCTGATCACGATTCACAACCGCCTCAAGCAGTCCGGGGGGCAGCTGCGGCTGGCGGATATCGACCCGCAGATCTACGAGGTCTTCGAGATCACGAAACTGAACAAGCTGTTCCAGATTCACGACTCGAGCGAAGACGCGGCCGCGAGCTTTGCCTGAACACCCCGCCGACCCGGGCGCCCGGACCGATGCCTGCATGAGCGCGTCATACACCGAGCAACGGATCGCGCTTCCGAACGACCCCGAGCGGGTGCGGGCGGTGCGCGACGAGTTCGCCCGGACGCTCGACGCCTACGGCTATTCGCGGGCCTCGGCGTTCGCGGTCCAGCTCGCGTTCGAGGAGGCGGTCAGCAACGGTCTGCGACACGGCGGGGGGAAGTCACCCGGCGCGACGATCGATGTGGCGTGGCGCATCGCGCCGGACGAGGTGCGGATCGTCGTCGAGGATCACGGCCCGGGGTTCGACCCTTCGACGCTGCCCGACTGCACGAGCGAGGAGCATCTGGGCATGATCTCCGGGCGGGGCGTCATGCTCATGCGGGCCTATATGACGCGCGTCGAGTTCAACGAAACCGGCAACCGCGTCACGATGGTCTACGAGCGGAAGTAATCCCCCCACCCCCCCCCCCCGCCCTCCATCCCCCCCGCCGACTCACTCTGTTGCGAGCCAGCGGAGATCATCGACGCCGGTCGTGGTCAGGTCGGA
>CAZSLT010000008.1:0-33139 GCA_964607595.1 uncultured Phycisphaeraceae bacterium | reverse complement strand
TCGCGGCGACCTCGGAGATGCGGGTGGCGCCCTTGGTGATCACGACGAACTGCACGATGACCAGGATGAGGAACACGATGATGCCGACGACGATCGAGCCGCCGGCGACGAACGACCCAAACGCGGAGACGACCTTGCCCGCGACGCCCACAGCCTCCTCGGCGGTCGCGGCGTCGGCGGTGAGGATGAGGCGGGTCGTGGCGATATTCAGGACGAGCCGGAACATCGTCGTGCCCAGCAGCAGCGACGGAAACACCGAAAAGTCCAGCGGTTCCTCGATGTACATCGTCGTCAGCAGCATGACCACGGCGATGCAGATGTTCACCGAGATGAGGACATCCATCACCACCGGCGGCATCTGGACAAGGATCACCGCCAGCATGAGCACGAACGCCAGCGGGACGATGATGGCGCGGTGACGGGCGATCGACAACGCCCACGCCGGCGCGGCGGTGCGGTTGTTGATCATCTTTCCCGGTCGTCCTGCGGCCATGCGGTCTCAGTCGCCTCTCGTTACGACGCCAGTTTGCCTTCGAGCCGGTACACATACGCGAGCACCTCGGCCACCGCCTCGTAGTGCTCGGGGTGAATCTCCCCGCCGATGGGGACCAGTTGATAGAGCGATCGGGCCAGCGGCGGGCGCTCGACGATCGGAACGCCGCTGGCCGCGGCGATGTACCTGATCTTGAACGCCATGAAGTCGGCGCCCTTGGCCACGACCTTCGGGGCATTCATGCGATCAGAGTCGTACTTGATCGCCACCGAGAAGTGCGTGGGGTTCGTGACGATGACATCGGCCTTGGGCACATCGAGCTGGAGGCGTTGCATCGCGATCTGACGCGCCAGCCGCATGCGGCGTCCCTTGACCTCCGGGTCGCCGTCGGAGGAGCGGCGCTCGTCCTTGACTTCCTGGCGCGTCATGCGGAGGTCCTGCGTGGTCTGCCACTTCTGATACATGAAATCGAGGACACCGAGCAGGATGAGCACCGCCAGCGCCCACAAGGCGACCTTCAGGAGCATCGCCGTGGCCACGACGATCCCCTGTTGAACGCTGACCGTCGCCAACGCCGCGACCTTGGGCATATCTCCGCGGATCACGAGCCAGCACACGCCGGTGAGCACCACGAGCTTTGAGACATCGAGCACGCCCTTGACGGCGCTGCGCTTGGAGAAGAGCCGCCCGATCCCCTTGATGATGTTCAGCCGACCGAGGTTCGGCTGCAGCGGCTTGCCGGTGAGGATGAAACCGACCTGCGACACACCCCCCGCGTACGCGACGAGCATCATGATGAGCATGGCGGGGATGATGATCCAGACCGCCTCTCCCGCGACCAGCCGCGCGTCGCGGAGAAAGCCGTTGTCCGGGGTCACCAGGCCCAGGGAGTGCTCGGAGAGCGAGTACCGCACGATGTGGAACAGCCGGCGCATCGCGTCGGGACCGAACAGCGCCGTGATCGCCACCGCGCCGGCCATGACGATCGCGGAGGTCAGGTCGGTGCTCTTGGCGAGCTGGCCGCGACCGCGCGCCTCGTGCCGACGGCGGTCGGTCGGTTGCTCTGTGCGTTCCCCGAGGTCCTCAGCCATTCGCGAGTGTCTCCGTGGTGGTCATCGCCCGGCGGACCATTGGTGCAGCGCCTGGAATACGAACAGGAACTCGTCGCGCATCGCGGTGGCGACGAAGGTGATCGACCCCGCCAGCACCGCGACGCCGAGGAGGATCCGCACCGGGAAGCCGAAACTCAGGACATTGAGCGAGGGGACGGTCCGCATGATGAAACCGACGACGACGGTCTCGATGAAAATGATGACAACGACGGGCATCGCCACGCGCATCGCCATCGAGAATCCGGAGTCGAGCAGGGACACGATCAGCCCGAAGGTGGCCGGGCCCAGCGCCTCGCCCGCCATCGTGTGTCCGACCGGCATTGACGCGAAGGTGGCCACAAGCGAGCCGAACACAAGCTCCATGCCGCCCATCGCCAGATACATGAGCGTGGCGCCGACGAACAGCAGCTGACCGAGATTGTCGCCCGGGATGTCGAGCGAGGGGTTCAACACCGCGGCGATGCTCAGGCCCAATTGCTGGCCCATGACCACGCCAGAGAGTTCCAGCGCCAGCAGCGGGATCGCGGCAATCAGGCCGACCACCGCGCCGATGGCGATCTCCCGGGCCATCAGCGGCAGCAGGCCCCACAGCGACATCGACATACCCATCGCGTGCGAGGTGTCGATCGCTGGGTAGACGGCCACCGCCAGGGCCGCGGCCAGATAGAAGCGGACCTGGCGTGGCACCGCCGCGCTCGAGAGCATCGGGGCGAACACGAAGATACCCGAGATGCGCGTGAGCACGAGCACCATCGCCGGCATGTGTTCGAGGATGGCCTGAAAGGAACTCACCCCGTGCCGCCTCCGCCGTTTCAGTGAACCGACAACATCTGGATCGCGAAGTCCGCAAGGCGCATCGCGATCCACGGCAGGAGCACGACGGTCACGATCGTCATCGCGAAGATCTTGGGCACCATCGAGAGCGTCTGCTCCTGGATCTGCGTGACCGACTGCACGATGCTGATGACCAGGCCGATGAACACGCCCGCCAGCAGCACCGGCGCCGAGACGATCATCGTCACCAGCAGCGCCTCACGAACCAGATCGAGCGACATCGCGTCCACGATTCATCCTCCGACGGCTACCCGGTGACCACGGCCGCCGCGGCGGGCGCGACGCTGTGCATGAGACTCCCCACCACCAGTTGCCACCCGTCTACGAGGACGAACAGCAGGATCTTGAACGGCAGACTGATCAGCACCGGCGGCAGCATCATCATGCTCATCGAGATGAGCAGACTCGCGATCACCATGTCGATCACGAGGAACGGGAGGTACACCCGGAAGCCCATGATGAACGCCGTCTTGAGCTCGCTGAGCATGTAGGCGGGGATGAGACTGACCATATCCACATCCGCGCGGGTCAGCTTCTCGGGTTGCGAGGTGTCCACGCCCCGGTAGTTCAGCACCATGTAGAGGGATGACCAGTTCCCCGTCGCCTCGATCTGCGCGAACATGAAATCGCGGATCGGCTGCTTGGCGCGGTTCCAGGTCTCGAGTTGGTTCGAGACCTCGCCGTTCTGATAGGGAACGATCGCCTCGTTGTAGATCCGATCGAGTGTGGGCGACATGACCAGGAAGGTCATGAACAGCGAGAGCGCCGTGATCACCTGCGGCGGGGGGAGCGACTGCGTCCCCATCGCCTGCTTGAGCAGGCCCAGCACGATGATGAAGCGGATGAAGCAGGTCGTCATCACCATGATCGCCGGGACCAGCGTGATCACGGTGAGCAGGATCATGACATTGAGCGCGCCGCTGAGGTCTCCCTCGAGACCGGGCACGGCCTTGGCCGCGTCCTCCACCACCGAGACCGGGTTGACGACAAGCCCGCCGTCCGCCGGCGCCACGCCTCCGACCTCGGTGGCCAGCGCGGGCGACGCGATCATGCACGCCAGCACCATCACGATCGCGGCGATCCATAACCTCATGACACACCCCCGGCGCGAACCGTCGGCGGCCACTCGGCGAGCGTCTTGCCCCCGTTCGGCGTCAGCACCATCCGGGGCGACACCGGCCCGTCATCCGCCGGCTCCGTATTGTCGCCCATCTGCTGCAGCAGGTCGTTGAAGCGGGCGGCCATACTCTCGCCCTCATCATCGCGAACGCGCATCAGGATCGACGCTACTTCCTCGGGTTCGATGAACTCGGTGAGCGTCGTGAACCCCGACGAGGTGTGGCAGAGCACGAGCACGCGCCGATCCACCTTGAGCAGGACCAGCGTGTGGCCGCGCGACACGGGGTAGCGCGCCAGAATCTCCATCACCCCCGACGGGGCGCGGCCGCCCGCGCCGAGCATCGCCGCCAGACCGCCCGTGCGGCGCGCCAGCGCAACCAGCGCGAACCGACCGAGGACGATGAGCCCGATGACCGCGGCCAGCGCCGCGCCCGTCTGCGTCATCCAGCCTCCGCCGCGGCTCGATCCGCCGCCCGTCCGACCCGCGCCGCGTGCCTCGCGCTCGGCGGCGCCGTACGCCGCGTTCGATGTGCTCTTGCCGAGGGGGAGCGACTCCTGCGCCGGTGGCTCGGCGGGAGATGCCAAGGCGGTGTTTTCGCTTTGCGCGCGGGCCGCGTCCTCGCCGGCCTCCGGCGCAACGACAGCCCCGTCATCGGTCGAGGCGGGGGCGCCGGTGTCGTTCGGCTCGATCGCGGGCTCGGAGTCGACGCCTTCAAACTCGGCCGCATGACTCGTAGTGGAAGGATCGGGCAGTTCCGGCGTCACGGGCCCCGTATCGATCTCGAGCGGACGCACCGGGTTGACGATCGGGCCGCTCGGGGGCGGATCGGAGCCGGCCATGATCGGCGCGGCGTAGAGCATCGGCGCCAAAGCCGATGCAATCGTCCATGCTGATCCGCGATGCCTGCTCATGTCGCCATCCTGGCTGAGTCGCGCCGGCTCCGCCGGCGGTGGCGCGTGAGCGCCCGGGACCGAGTCTACCTCCGCGGTTCCAATTCGTCGCCCGGCGCCGCGATGATCTCGCTGACGCGGACGCAGAAGTTATCGTTCAGGACCAGCACCTCGCCGCGGGCGACGCGCCGTTCATTCACATAGATGTCCACCGGATCGCCGGCGAGTTTGTCGAGTTCGACCACCGCGCCCGAGGTCAGACGCAGGACATCCTCCACGAGCATCCGAGTCCTTCCGAGCTCGATTTTCACATTCAGCGAGACATCCGAGAGGAAATCGAGCCCCCCCGGCGCATCCGCCCGCTTCCCGGCGCCTCCAAAATCCGGCAGCCGGACCGGCGACGCCCCGCCGCCACCGACGGAGCCGTTCGCATCCTTCACCGCCGACTCGGCCTCGGACATCAGCGCGCCGGCCATCGCATCACCGGCGGCGTTCACCGACGAAGCCACGGCGTCAACCGCGTCTTCCATCGGGGACGCGGCATCAGAGGCCGGCGGCGTCTGCGGGGTCGGGTTGGTGTCCTGATCGCTCATCGTCCATCCTGCGGCTCAACGCCGCGCAATCTTTGCGCGTCCGCCCGGTCTCCACGGCGCGGAAACGGCGCACCACATCGGTCTATCGGTCAGGCGGCGCCGCCGGCACAAGATTCTTGAAGGCCCTCACGCATGGGCGATCGGCCGCGGACGCGGCGGATCAGAAGTCCGCTGGCATGCCTACGCACTTGGGGACCAGCACGCGGATCACCCGGCTCTCCGACTCGCCCTTCTGCTTGAACACCTCGCGGAGGTAATCCTCCAACTGGCGGGTCAGGGTCGAGCGGCCGGGCTCCGTGAAGTACCCGTGCTGGGAAGAAGCCACCAGCGCGCTGATCCCGGTGCGGATCTCCGCCTGACGGCGGGTCAGCACATCTTCGATCGCGGCCTTGTCTTTCTCGCGGACCTGGATCAGGACCTCGGTGTCCCAGAGCCACACGCGCCCCGTGGCGCTGTTGTTGAACTTCTCGTGGACGACCGGGACCTCGACGAGCAACTCCTCCGGCGATGGCGCGACGACCCCCTGGTCGGCCTGCACCTTGGACGGACCGCCGAACATCGTGATCGCGCCGACGATGACGCCCGCCTCAACGACGAGCATGACGAGGATGACCACGATGGTCTTCTTCGAGAGCCCCTTCTTGGGGCTGCCCGCGTCGGCGCTTGTCGCTTGTGCTTCCTGCTCGGCCATGGATCAACCTCCCGCGGCGCCGGATGCACCGACCGCCGCTGACTCGTCTGAGTAGTCGTTGTGGTTCAGATCGGTCACGAGAACCTCGGTCATGATGATCTCGACGCGACGATTCGCGGTGCTGGCCTTCTCATCCGCCTGGCGGGGGTTGAGTGGCTCGTTATCGCCCCGGGCCTCGACGAAGAGAACCTCGGGGCTGAGCCCGCCCTCGGTGAGGAGCAGTTCGTAGACGACCTTGGCCCGTGCGAACGAGAGGTCCATGAGGTCCTTGTAGGGCGAGTCCGGGGGCAGGCGTTTGCGGGCGGAGTGGCCGCGGATCGCGATCTTGTTCTGCCGACCGATCAGCAGCCGGCTGACGCGCAGAATCTCGGACTTGGCTTCTTGTTTGAGCTCGGCCGACCCCGGCTCAAAGGTCAGGTGCCCGCCGATGGTGAACATCATGCCCTCGTGGACCTTGGTGACTTTGGTCTCCTTGCCCTGGGGACCCTGCTCGGGGGTGTTGCTCACCTTGGTCTGCTTCATTTCCTTGAGCAGCGCCGACTCAAGCATCTCGATCATCGAGCGGAGCGGGATCTCATTGCTCGGCAGAACACCGACGCCGCCGGAATAGCCGAACGCCTCCTTGATGCCCTCGACCACCCGCTGGTACTCCTCGTCCTTCTTCATCTCGCTGAACGCGGCCAGAAGGATGAAGAAGCACAGCAGCAGACTCATCATGTCGCCGTAGGTGACGATCCACTCGGGCACGCCCGCGGCTTTTTTTTCGGGTCGCGTGGGCATGGGTGTGGCTCAGGCCGCGGCCTTCAGGGCGTCCTGCTCGAAGACACCGCGCTGCGCGGGCGAGAGGAAGGTCTTGAGCTTCTGCTCGACGACGCGGGGGTTATCGCCCGACTGGATGGACATGACGCCCTTGATGACGATGGTCTTGGCGAGCAGTTCGCGCTCGTTGTAGAGCGAGAGCTTGTCGGCCAACGGCAGGAAGATGACATTGGAGATCACCGCGCCGTACAGCGTCGTGAGCAGCGCGACCGCCATGCCGCCGCCGATCGACGACGGGTCCGACATGTTGGCCAGCATCGCCACGAGCCCGATGAGGGTCCCGATCATGCCGAAGGCCGGCGCGTACTTGCCGATGCCGTCGAGCACGGCCTTGCCCTCGGCGTGACGCGCCAGCATGTTCTCGACATCCGCGTCGAGCACCTGCGCGATGAGATCGGGGTCCGTGCCGTCAACGGCCATCTTCACACCGAGGATCAGGAGCTCATCCTCCATCTTGTCGGTCATGCCCTCAAGGGCGAGGATGCCGTCGCGACGCGCGACCTCCGCGTACGACACCATCTCGCGGATCATCGCGGCGAGGTCCGCCTTGGGGGCGAAGATCGACTTCATGATGACTTTGGGCAGCTTGAAGAGATTGGCGAGCGGGAACGCTGTCATCGCGGCCGTGATGCTGCCGCCGATCACGATGAACACCGACGGGATGTCGACGAACACCATGAGTGATCCGCCCAGCAGCATGGCCGCCAGGAGGAGGACGAATCCAAGCACGATGCCCAGGACTGTTCCGATGTCCATGCGCGTGGCCTTCCCGCGCCCCGGCACGGGGCGCTCAACTCTGTGTTCCGGTTATCGACCCGCGCCCCGCTCGTCTTGAGGACGGCCCTGCGACTTCAGGAAACCTCGAAGGGCGACCCCCGCAACAGGCGTCCGTACTCGATCGCGCGGTCCACGACCTGGCGGACGGTCTCGGCGACCACGATCCGCTCGCCGGTCGTCAGCGCGATCATCGTGTCGGGGGTCTGCTCGATCGTGCGGATCAACTCGGCGTTGAGCACGAACTGCTGGCCGTTCAATCGTGTGAGAATGATCATGGGGGCCTCGTGACGGTTATCGGCGCCCGCCGACGCCGGCTTGAGCACCGTCACGGAATCCGGCGAACTACTGCGCCAGCAGCAGCAACTGCTGGAGGAGCTGGTCCGCGGTCGAGATGACGCGGCTCGACGCCGAATACCCCGTGGAGGTCAGGATCATCTCGATGAATTCCTTGCTCAGGTCCACATTCGATAATTCGAGCGCGCCGCCGATGATCCGGCCGTTGCTGAACTCCAGCGGCTCGGAGATCACCGGGGACCCGGAGTTCGGCCCCGCCCCGAAGAGGTTGCCGCCGACATCGACAAGGCCCTCGGGGTTCGTGAACCCCGCCAGCGCGATCTGCCCGATGGTGCGGATCAGCCCGTTCGAGAACCCGCCGGTGATCACGCCGTCGGAGCCGACCGCGAAGTTGGTGAGCGTGCCCAGCGGCGAGCCGTCCTGGAACACCGAGGCGATCGTCGATCCTCCAGATGCGTCGGAAAACGCCGTGATGGTCCCGGCCTGGCTCGCGAAGTCGAGATTGAACGCCAGCGGGTCGCTGGCCCCGGTATCCATGCGGTCGACCTGCACCGCGACCGTGGTCGGGCCGACGATCTGCCCGAAGTTGTCGAACTGGACCAGGCCGACCGAGTCGTCGTACGCGCCGGGGACCGATCGGTCGCCGGTCTCCAGATGCAGCGCCAGGTCGGTGTCGTCCGGCGAGTGGACGAACGATCGCCAGTAGGTGCCCGAGTCGTCCTTGAACGCCAGCGCAAAGGTGATGTCCAGTGTGAGCGCGGTGCCCAGCGAGTCGTAGGTCACGAAGCTCGTCCGTACGCTCTCGCCGTCGGCGGTCGCGGTCTTGCTGATATCGAACGGCTGCGCCTTGACGGCGCCCGTCGCGTCGCGGACCTGCAGATTGCTGGTCGTAAGCGAGAGGTCGTTGAGCGAACCGATGTTGCCGACGAAGTCGATCACGCCGTTGGTGACCGAGTAGCTGCCCGGTTCGACGCCGCCGCCCGGATCGCCCGGCGACGCGCCGCCGTTGGGGACCACGCCCATCGCTTCCTGCAGGAACAGCAGGAAGTCGTCGATCGTCTCGTTGCCGGTGGTGAGCTCGAACACCGAGTCGGGGACGACCTTCCCGCCGCGCGTCCCGCCGGTGAGGGTGATGGTGTCGCCGAGGGCGAAACCCGCGCCGTCGATCGCGGTCAGGAGCGTCGTGGTGTCGGCGAAGTTCCCCGGCCCGCCCGAGGTCAACTCGGCGAACTGGAGCGTGGTGCCCTGCGTGCCGACATCGCCGTCGGCGTCGAGGTTGCCCGTGAAGCTGACATTCTGCGTGGCCTCGGCGAGGGTGAGCGTGCCCAGCGGCACGGTCATCGCCGTCAACTGGCCCTCGGTGATGTTGAAGTCCTCATCGACGCCGAATCCCATGAGCCGATCACCGGTGATCGTGACCAGCTCGTTCTCGGCGTTGAACTGGAACGCCCCCGCACGCGTGTAGAGCTGCTGGCCCGCGCGATCGACGACGAAGAACCCGCCGCCCTCGATCGCCAGATCGCGCGTGATACCCGTCGGCGAGATTGCGCCGTTCGAGAAGTCGCGCTGCGTCCCGGCGATGGAGACGCCCAGGCCGACCTGACCCGGGTTCGTGCCGCCGCTGGCGTCGCCCGGGGCCGTGCCCAGACTGAAGTTGCGGCTGATGCCCGAGGCGAACAGCATGCGGTTGGACTTGTACGCCGTCGTGCTGACATTGGCGATGTTGTTGCCGATGACTTCCAGCCGCCTGGCGTGCGTGCTCAGTCCGCTCAGTGCCGTGAACAGTGCGCTTGTCGAAGCCATCCGCGCTCTCCTTTGATGAACTCAGCCGACCCGGCGCGGTGCGCCCTCGGCGACGCCGTTCCCTCGCACACCGCGTGCCAGGATCTCCCCCAGCGCCGCGTTGCGCACAAAGGCCGGCCCCCGGGCGGTCGCCGACTCCTCGGACGCCTCCCCCACCACCACCGCCGCGTCAAACCCCGTCAGAATCTCGCCCGGCGTCCGCGCCGACAACGCGCGGATCTCGCGCGACTCGACATCGATCCGCGCACTCTGATCGCCCACGAACGCCAGCAGCCGCCTGGCGCCCGCGGCCTCCGCGGCGTCCGCCGCCGACCCCAGCAGCGACATCGTCGCCTCATCAAACTGTCCGGCCACACCCGCGCCGAATCGCAGCCCGCGACCGCTGCGGATCTCGCCACGCCCGGCGCGGCTCAGCAGATCATCGAACGCGCGCTGCTCGATCGCCGCGACGCCCGGAGTGGGCGTCGCGCTGTCGGGACGGACGCCCGAGCCGAGTCTGCGGAGCATGTCGGTCGAACCGATCACAATTCGCTCCGTTACGCCGCCGGCGCTTCGTCGTCGGTCTCGTCGGTCTCATCGGAGTCGCCCGTGTCATCGGTCGCCAGCGGGTCTTCCTGCTCGTCGACCGGGTCGGACTCGGGCGGCGCCGCCGCGATCAGCGCGGGGTCGATGATCTCCGTCACACTCGTGAGCGGGATCGAGGAACCATCGCTGAGCCGCACGCCGATGCCTTCGCGCGTAATAGTCACGGAGTCGACATACCCGGCGACATCAGCGCCGTTGTCGGCGAGGCCCGTGATGAACTTGCCGACAAGCGAACTCGCCGAGGTGATCTCGCTCCGGCGCAGCATGTTCTCCAGTTTGTCACCGAGCGCCAGGTCGGACTCGATCGAGCGGATCGTCGAGATCTGCTGGAGCAGGTCCTTCGTGTCGTTCGGCGACAGCGGGTCCTGACTCGTCAGCTCCGTGAAGATGACCTCCAGGAAATCCTGGCTGGAGAGCGCTTCGAACGCGTTGGTCGCGGCCGCGCCCTGGCCGGTCAAAGAACCGCTGATCGCAGACATCGATCGATCTCCTGTCAGACCACCGCGTCGAGCGTGACTCGGAGTCGGCGCTCGAACCAGTGCTCGTCGAGCGGCTCATCGCCGCCTTGTTGTTCCCGTGACTCGTCCCCGCCGCTGTACTGCCCGCGGCTGCGTCCGTCGCCGGCCTCGCGCTGCGCCCCCTGCTCGGAGCGGTCGTCGCCGCCGCCGCCGTGCCGCGCATCGTTCGTCTGTGCGATCGACGCCGGGTGCGGCGCCGGGCTGATCCGAAGCTCATTGACCGTCAGGCCCTTGCTCTCGAGAGACTCCCGCAGCGCCGGCAGACTCTGCACGAGCATCTGCTGGGCGCGGTCGTTGATCGTCTCCATCCGCACCGAGACCTCGCCGTTGGCGATCGTCATGTGGATGCGCAGGGCCCCCAGCGACTCGGGCGAGAGCCGGATCGTGACCGAGCCCCCCCGCTGCTGAATCGCGGCCGACAACCCGCGCGACACGCCAGAGGCGAACGCTTCATCCTCGGTCCGTGCCGCGCCCCCGCCGGGCGCGGTCGGGGCCTGACCCGCATGCGCCTCTCCGGCGAGCCGCGCGGGCGCAAGCGTCGGCGAACCGTTCGCCGTTGGCGCCAGCGGCTCGGCCTCGACCCGGATCGGAGATGGACTCGCTTGTTCGGTTCTGTCACCGCGGCCGACCGGCGGCTCGCCGTCCACGGGCGCGACCTCAATCGCCTCCGACGCCGCCCCCTCGAATGCCGGCCGAGTCGAAGTCCCGCCCCGATCCGCGCCGGCCGTAGTCGACTTCTCATTCCCCGGCGCGGCGTGCTGTCCGTCGTCGCCCGCGCCGTCATCGCCCGAACCATCCAGGTCCGCTCGGATCGCGGCGTTGCTCGCCTGACCCAACTGATCCGCCGCGTCGGAGTCCGCCGGGATCGGCGTGGCGCTGTTGCTCTCCTTCCGGCCCTCCTGACCCCCGACGGCCACCGAAGCGCGTGCCGCGGCCGGAACGGAAGCGTCATCATCGCCGCCTGACTCGCCGGTTCGGTCCGCGCTTACGGAAGCGATCGCCACCGGAGCGGCCTCGGTCGCCTGATCGGCGTCCGGGGTGGACTCCGGCTCCGCCGGGTCCTCATCGTTGTTCGATTTCGGCGCCGGATCGGTGGCCTTGCCCTTCTCCGGCGCATCGCCTTCCGAGCCCGGACGCGCCGGGGCTGCGCCGCGGGAATGAAGTTCTTGCGCATCCCGCGCATCGGACGCCTTGTCCGACCGACCCGTCCGTTTCAGAACTGTCTCAAACTCCCCGCCGCTCCCCCGCTCTTGGCGGGCTTTCTGCGTGGACCTGCCCACAGGTTCCCGCGGCCCAGCCGGCCCATCAACGCCCGGCGCCGCCCGTGGAGTCGGGAAGGCGAGAGCTTGGCTTTGGAGGAGATTGGGTGCTTGCATCGCCCGTGGGTGCTCCGTTGCTCCGGGTCAGCATCCCGTAGCCACGGACACGATCGAGCAAATCCGCTGCCAGAGCGGGGTCCTCATCCTGGAACAATTGAATCACTTTGGCCGCGGTGCGTTGCTTCATCGCGTTCAGGTACGCCACGGCCTGCTCGGTGTTCTGGCCCGGCACGGCCCCGTCGCGGCTGATCAGCTCCCGCAGCATGGCCTGCGCGCTCTCGGGGCCGACCGACTCGTACAGCGCGACGGCCTTGGCGAATTGTTCGCTCCCCTCGGTCTCCGCAAGCCGGAGGCGCATCTCCTCGAACGCCGCTCGTTCGGCCTCGAACCTCGCCCGCTCGCGCTTGAGTTCCTCCCACGATAGCGCCAGCGTGTCCATCATCCGACGGGTCTCGCCCTCGGCGCGTGCGACACGCATATTCGCGATCGCCTCGAGTTCCTCGAGCGTGCCGGTCCGTTCGTCGGCCGGCATGGGCAGCGCCCCCACACGCGCGGCCTCGGCCGCCTCGGCCTCCTCCGCCGCCGCCTTGGCCTCCGACTCGGTCTCGTCCTTCTGTTCCTGGGCCACGGTGGGCGCAAAGACCGCGCGGACCTGATCAATCCGTGCCGTGCTCAGCCGCCCCGACGCCCCCAGCCAACCGATGAACGCGCCCATCGCCAGCAGGTTCGCCAGCGCGAGCACCGAGATGATCGTCCATAGTCCGCGCATCAGTTCCGCCCTCCGTCATCCGGCCGCGCCGCCCGCGCGTTGGTCAGATCGTCCAGTTCCGCGGTCTCGCGCCGACGCTGTTCGGCGTTCCACGCCTCGATCCGTCGTTCTTTCAGCAATTCCAGCACCCGGCGCTCTCGGGCCGAGTCGACCAGCCGCTCCCGCTCGGACGCTAACCTCCGAAGCGTCCCGGCGAGTTTGAGCGCCGATTGCTGCGTCTTGATCGACGCGTGCAGAGACGCGTTGGCCTGGAGACGGGCGTGACGCAAATCGATCGGCCCCTTGCCCGGTGAGAGCGCATCTCGCAGATCGCCCTTGATCGAAACAATGGCGCGCTGGCGGCCGCGGACCTCATCCTCCGCGAGCACGCGGTCGCGCTCGGCCCGCGCCACCGAGATCTGCCGGTCGCGCTCGATGCGCGAGCGGTGTTCCAGCAGCGCCTGCAGCGGGAATCGGTACTTGGCCATCGCGCGCTACCTCCCACCACCGGCGCGGGCGGGCGCCGCGGCACGCCGGGCCGTTCTCATCGCGGCCGTCGCTTCATCGACGATCGTCGCCAGTCGCGACCGCGACACCTCGAACGGCTCGCCCTCGCCCACACGTTGGCGGAGCACGGAGTCCAGCCGCGGCTTGGAGTCGATCGCGGCGTCGGTCTCGGAGTTCGTCCCCTTGGCGTACGCACCGATCTGAAGAAGTTCCTCGATATCCCGGTACGACGCCAGCAGCCGCAGCGCGCCCTCGCGTGCTTCGGGCAACCCCTTGGGCGCCACACGGTTCGCCACGCGGCTCACCGAGTCCAGCACATCGATCGCCGGGAAGTGACCGCGCTGCGCCAGCCGGCGCGACAACACAATGTGCCCGTCGAGGATGCCGCGCACCGCGTCGGAGATCGGCTCGGTCAGGTCGTCGCCCTCCACCAGCACCGTGTAGAACCCCGTGATCGAGCCCGCCGCGCCGCCGGGGCGCGCCTCGGTCGCCCCCGCGCGCTCCAGCATGATCGGCAACTGCGCGAACACGCTCGGTGTGTACCCCTTGGTCGCCGGCGGCTCGCCCGCGGCCAGACCGATCTGTCGCTGCGCGTGCGCGAAACGCGTCACCGAGTCCAGCATCATCAGCACATGCTTTCCCTGGTCGCGGAAGTACTCGGCGACCGTGCACGCGGCCATCGCCGCACGCACACGCATCACGGGCGACTCGTCGCTCGTGGCCACAACGACGACCGACCGCGCCATCCCCTCCTCGCCCAGCGCATCGTGGATGAACTCGCGGACCTCGCGCCCGCGCTCGCCGATCATCGCGATCACATTCACATCCGCCGACGACCGCCGCGCGATCATCCCCATCAGCGTGGACTTGCCCACGCCCGGGCCCGCGAAGACGCCCACGCGCTGACCAAGCCCGACGCTCGTCATCAGGTCGATGGCGCGCACGCCCGTCGTGAGCATCTGATCGATGGGGCGGCGGGACATCGCGCCGATCGGATCGGGCCGGATCGAGCGCCACGACACGCCGCGGACCGGGCCGCCGCCGTCGATCGGGTGGCCCAGGCCGTCGATGATCCGCCCCCGCAGCCGATCGCCCACGCCGATGAGCGGCGCGACTTCGAGCAGTTCGACAGGCGCCCCGGCGCAGATCCCGTTCGCCGACGCCAGCGGCATCAGCACCGCCTCGCCCGCGTCGAATCCCACGACCTCGGCCGTCACCCCGCCCCCGATCCGCGTCAGAGATCCCAGCGGCACCGGCAGGTCGCGCGCCCGAACGGTCAGCCCGCGGACGCTCGACACCGCGCCGACCACCCGGTGCGCCGCGCACGCCGATACGCGATCAATCGCCTCGCTCAGGACGCTCACGCCGGCTCACTCCGCGCATCGCCCGTACTCGGCTCCGGCACCAGCGCCGAGGCGATCCGGCTCAGAAGCGTCTCGACCGAGGCGTCGATCTCTCCCGAGGGCGTCCGCACGACGCACGACCCACGCGAGAGGTCCGCGTCGACGCGGACCTCGGCGTGCGCCGATGATCCCAGCGAAGCCATGATCGCAGGCACGGCTTCGCGCGCCAGTTCCTCGTCCTCCGGAGCCACCACCACCGCCAGCCGCGACGCTCCGACCGCCATGGCGATCGCCTGGCGGATCTGATCCCGCGCGATCCCGGGATCGGTCTCGACGACGCGTCGGGTCACGCGCTCGGCGATGGCCAGCGCCAGTCGCAGCACCGACTCCTGCGCGTCGCAGATGAGGTCGTCCCGTCTGGCCGCGAACGACTCGAGCGCGCCGTTCCACGCGCTCTCGAGCCGTCCGAGTTCGTCGCGCCGTTCGGCCAGCGCCGCCGAGGACCCTTCCACCCGCCCCGCCTCAACACCCTCGGCATGGCCCCGTGCAAAGCCCTCGGCGTGCCCCTGCTCGGCAGCCCCCGCGACGAGGCGCTCGCGCTCGGCCCGGGCGTCGGCGACGATCCGCTCGGCCTGGGCCCTGGCCTGCTCGATGATGAACGCGGCCTGCGCACGGACATCCCCGAGGTCCAGCACGATCGCGTCGCGCGCGATCCGCTCCGCCTGGGCATGTCTGATGAGCGCCATCCGCCGGCTCCTCCGCCAATCGAGTCAACGCGGCCGCGCCGCGGTTCAGACGATGAGTTCTTCCTGACCGCCGCGACCGGCGATGATGATCTCGCCCGCCTCTTCCAGCCGGCGCACCACATCGACGATCCGCTGCTGGGCCGACTCGACGTCGCTGACGCGGACCGGGCCCATGTACTCCATGTCCTCCTTGATGAGCGACGCCGCGCGCTCGGACATGTTCGTGAAGATCTTTTCCTTGAGTTCGGGCGACGCCGTCTTGAGCGCCAGCGCCAACTCGTCGTTCTCGATCTCGCGCAGCACGGCCTGGATGCCCTTGTCGTCGACCAGCAGCACATCCTCGAAGACGAACATGAGCCGGCGGATCTCCTCGACGAGATCCGGGTCCTCCGACTCCAGCCCCTCCATGATCGCCTTCTCGGTGGCGCGGTCGGCCAGGTTGAGCACCTCGGCGACGGTCTCGATCCCGCCCGCCTTTTCCATCGACTGCGTGAGCATCGCCGAGAGGCGCGACTCAAGCCCCTTCTCCACCTCGCGGATCACCTCGGGGTTCGTCTGCTCCATGTTCGCGATGCGCTTGATGACCTCGAGCTGCTTCTGCACCGGCAGGCCGCCGAGGATCTCGGCCGCCTTGTGGTGCGTCAGGTGGCACACGATGAGCGCAATCGTCTGCGGGTGCTCGTCCTGGATGAAGGTCAGCAGGTTCTCCGCTTCCGCCTTCTGGAGAAACGCGAAGGGCGTCTTCTGCACCTGCGTCTGAATCTGACCCAGAATCCGGTCGGCGACCTTCGGGTCCATCGCCTCCTTGAGCAGTTGCTTGGCGAAGTCGAGCGTGCCCTCGGACTGGCTCGAGGCCGCCAGCGAGAGGCCGTAGAACTCCTCGACCACTTGCACGCGCAGACCCTCGGGCACGCGCCCCAGCGACGCGATCTCGCGCGTCACGGACTCGACAGCCTCGGTGTCCATGTGCTTGAGCATCTGCCCCGACGACTGCGCATCGAGCGACAGGAACAGAATGGCCGCTTTGGTCACGCCCGGAAGCTGACTGGCGTCGGTCGGTAGTGGTTCGCCCGGCTTTCGCATGTCCCGCTACGCGCCTCCTAGGTCCGCACCCAGCGTCCCATGACGCTGGCGGCCTGTTCCGGGTTTCTCGAAACCATTTCCTGCACCTGCTCCTGCAGCTTGCGCCGACGCATCTCGTCATCCGTGAGCTCGATGCCCGCGAGCACCGAGTCGGCCTCGTCCGCCTCGCCGACCAGATCGCTGTCGCCCTCGAGCGCCTTGGGCAGCCCGACGAGCTCATCGGCCGTCGGCAGTGTCTCTCGCTTGCTTGAGCGCATGGCCGTCAGCGCCACCAGCGCCAGCGACACCACCGCCAGCCCGCCGAGCCCGACGGTGCGGATCATCTCGCTGCTGGTCAGCGTGCCCATCGGCAGCCCGAAGGCGCCGCCCGGGCCCGCGATGCTCGCCCCGAGCATGTCCGGCATCGTCGGGATCATCGACACGGCCACCTCCCCGATCGTCCCCTCATCGTTGTCGGTCTGGATGAGCAGACGGATCTCGGACTTGATGCGTTCGATCTCGGGGGTCACCACCGCGACGAACGCCGGGTCGTCATCGGCCGGCGGGCCGGCCTCCTCCCCGCCCTCGGCGGGGGTTCCCTGCCGGCGCTTCCAGATGCGCTCGAAGTACTCTCTGGGCACGCCCACCACGGCGTTGATCCGCGTCGGATAACCACCCGGATTGTCGATGACGCTCCGCTCGCGCCCGAACTCGGTGTCAAACTCGGTCTCGGTCATCCTCGTCGTGCTCTCGTTGCCGCTGCTCGTGTCGCCCGCGGTCAGGTCCGCCGAGGTGTTGGCGCGGGGGCCGCCCTCGATCCCCGCCGACCCGCTGCGCGTCTGGGTCGTCTCGGAGATTTCCTTCTTCAGCACCGACGCCGATCCCGCGCCCTCATTCAGCACGCGGTCGGCAGTGGTCTGCGTGCGCGTCTTCTCGACCTGCGCGTGCACCGTCACGATCACATTCGGGATATACGACAGCGCGTTGAGCAGCGACGCCTGCTTTCGTTTCTCCGTCGAGATGACCGCGTTCTGATAAGTGCTCGCGTCGTAGTGGCCCTCGTCCATCGCGCGGAACTGCCGCCCCAGCGTCGCGTCCACAACCCGCACCCGCTCGGCCGTCAGCCCCGCCCGCGCACCGGCGACAAACCGGATGATCGCGTCCGCCGTCGCCTGGTCGAGCCCCTGCTCGCTGACCACCGAGACCGCGGCGGTCGGCGCCCGCGCCAGGACACCGATCGGCTGCGTCGTCGGCACATCAATGAGCACCCGCGCCTCGCGGATGCCCTTCCACCCGCCGATGATCGCGCCGATCTCGTTCTGAATCGCGATGACTTCCGACTGCGCATTCTGCTGGTTCGTCGCCCACCAGACCCGCTCGCGCACCATCTGCTCAAGCGTCAGGCGGTTGTCATTGGGAAGTTTCTGCTGCTGGCTGAGCATCGAGAGCAGCGGACGCTTCCGCGTCACCGGCACCATGATCGCACCGCCCTTGAGCGTGTGCGGCTCGCCGATCTCCGTCAGGTACGATTTGACTTCTTCGAGCTCGGGCCCCGCCGCCCCCGAGAGTAGCGGCACCAGCGCGGGCTTGCCCGTGTACTGCTGCACCACGAACAGGGTCATCAGCATGATGACCATCAGCGAACCGATGAGCAGCTTCTGGCTCGGCCCCAGTCGGCCAAGTTGCCCGCGAATCTGATCGATGACTCTGCCCAGGCGTCCCATCGTCGGCCTCCGTGCCGGGAGCATCGCGGCGTTCCACGCCACGACCATGACCGCCGGCGCACACCGACGATCCGTCCCTGTCTATTCGGAATCTGCCGCCGTTGCGCTTGAATGAGCGCATCCCATGCCGACCGCGCAATCCTTGCGCTCGCCGCTCAGACGCGGATCTGCTGCACTTCCTGGTACGCCTCCATCACCTTGTTGCGCACCGCCAGCAGCATCCGGAACGCCGTGTCCGCCTTCACCGTCGCCGAAAGCACCGACTCCAGGTCCGTCCGCTTGTGCGTGGTGTAATCCTCCACCGCCTGCGTCGCGTCCTGCTGGAGTTTGTTCACCTCCGCCAGGTTGTCCATCAGCACATCCTTGAACGCCGGGCCGCCCGCAGCGCTCGGGGCGGGCGCGCCGCCACGCTGGGCCGCGTTCGAGCCGTGCATGTGCTGGGCACCGATGAGTCCGAGTGGATCAACCGTCATGGCTCACTCCGTCGGGGGCGGGGGGGGGCGGGAGGGTAGGCGTGAGGCCGCCTCCGGTCCCGCGATTCAGGCGATCATCCGCAAAGCCTGGGCCACGAGCGCCTTGGTCGCCTCCGCGGCCGCGACATTCGCCTCGTACGCCCGCACCGCCTCCATCGCCGCGATCTGCTCCGTCACCGGGTCGATATCGGGGTACCACACATACCCGTTCTCGTCCGCCGCGGGGTGATCGGGGTCGTGCACGGGCCTGCCCGGCGACTGGCTCTCCTCGATCGAGGCCACATGGACGCCCAGCGCCGTGCCATCCGGGCTGATCGCACCGGGGTTCCCCTCGGCGATCATCGCCATCCGCCGGGCGAAGGGCTTGGGCTGGCCGTTGGCGTCGTAGATCGTGTTCTGGTTGGCGATGTTGGCCGCGATCGTGTTCAGCCGCGTCCGCTGGGCGATCATGCCGCTGACCGAGATATCAAGTTCGCCGTACATGCCCTATCTCCTCTGCGGCCCCGTTACGGGCGCTCGCGGATCGCCGTGTTCAGCATCTCGTACCGGCCACGCAGAAACTCAGACGCCACCCGGAACGCGGCCACATTCTCCGCCAGCGCCTGCATCGATTTCTCGAGGTCCCGGTCGTTGCGGTCGTGGAACAGGATGTTCCCCGTCGGGGTTCGGGGACGCAGTTCCATCGTCCCGTCCGGGTGCATCTTCACCTCGCTGTTGCCCTCGAACTCCAACTGGCCGCCCCGCGTGCCACCCTCGCCCCGGGAGGCCGCCCGCCGACGCTCCACCGCCTCGCCCAGCGCCTCGTGGAAGTCCTCGACCGAAACATCCCGGGTCTGGAAGCCGGGCGTGGTCAGGTTCGCGATGTTGTGCTGGATGACCGAGTGCCGGCGCGCGGCAAACTGCATCGCGGCCTCGAGCACCGGGATCGAGTCGGCGTTCACCAGACCGTCGATCATTCCCATACCAACACGCTCCGCAAAGACCGCGCCACCTCACAGCGTCGCGGCGACCAGCTGCTCTTCCTTCCACTTCTTGAGCTTCAGCCCCAGCGTCCGCACGCCGATCCCCAGCGCTCGGGCCGTCTTCTGCCGGTGCCCGTCGTACCGCGTCAGCGTCTCGACAATCACCTCACGCTCGATGTCGGCCAGCGGCTTCGGGTCGCCGGCGGGGTTGAGGAACCCCGCGGCCGCGGCCGGACGCGTCACCACGCGCGCCGTCTCGACCCCCACAAACTCGCGGACATCCATCAGCGGGCCGTTAAGCCACCCGGCGATCAGTTCCGGGCCGATGACCTCGCCCGCGGTCAGCACCACCGCCCGCTCGCACAGATTCTGCAACTCGCGGACATTCCCCGGCCAGTTGTAGCCCGTGAGCATGTCCAGCGCCGAGTCCGACAGCCGGCGCGGCCCGCGCCCCTCGCGCTCGGCGATCTGCGACACGAAGTGCGGCGCCAGCAGGCGGACATCTTCGATCCGCTCGCGGAGCGACGGCAGGTGCACCGGCAGCACATTGAGCCGGAAGTACAGGTCCTGCCGGAACGCGCCAGACGCCACCTCGCCCCGCAGTTCGCGGTTCGTCGTCGCCACCACACGCACATCGACATTCAGCGTCGTGCTCGATCCGACCCGCTCGAACGCGCGCTCCTGCAGCACGCGGAGCAGCTTCGCCTGCACCTGCGGGCGGACCTCGCTGATCTCGTCCAGCAGCAGCGTCCCGCCGTGCGCCAGCTCGAACCGACCCTTGCGGAGCCGGTCCGCGCCGGTGAAGGCGCCGCGCTCGTGCCCGAACAATTCGCTCTCCAGCAGCGACTCGCTCATCGCGGCGCAGTTGATCCCGATGAACGGCGAGGTCCCCCGCGGGCTCTCCTCGTGAATCGCACGCGCCAGCACTTCCTTGCCGGTCCCCGACTCGCCCGAGATCAGCACCGTCCCGCCCGACGCGGCCATCGACCGCACCTTCGCCTTGACCTCCATGATCGCAGCCGACTCGCCGATGATCCGGTCCACACCGAAGAGCCCGCCGGCCGCGCTGGCGTCCCCGCCGCCGCCGCTGTTCAGCCGCAGCAGCGCGTTCTCACGCTTCAGCCCCGCGTGCTCCAGCGCCCGCTTGACGGCCACCACCAGCTCGTCGCCCTCGAACGGCTTGGTGATGTAGTCAAACGCGCCGAGCTTCACCGCCTGCACCGCCGTGTCGATCGTGCCGAACGCCGTCATCAGCACGATCGGCAGGTCGTCATCGACCTCGCGGATCTTGGCGATCAGCTCGATCCCCGTCATGCCGGGCATCTTCAGATCGGTCACGACCGCGTCCGGGTGGCGCCGGGCGATCATGTCCAGCGCCGAAGCGCCGTCCGACGCCGCGATCACCGTGAAACCGGCTCGCGAGAGCGTCATCGCCACGCTGTCGCGCAGCATTTCCTTGTCATCGACTACAAGCACCGTGCTCATCCTTGAGACTCCTCCATCACCGTGCCCGACGAAGCGGGCAGGATCAATTCCACTGTCGCCCCCGGCGCCCCGGGCTCGCGTTCCGAGTTGTTCCACAGCGCGACCCGCCCGCCGTGCGCATCGATGATGCGGTGCACGATCGCCAGCCCCAGACCCGTGCCGGCCTCGCGCGTCGTGAAGAACGGGTTGAACACGCGGTCGCGCACGCCGTCGGGGAACCCCGGCCCGGCGTCGCGCACCCGGATCGACGCCGCGCCCGTCTGCCGCCCGTGCGCATCCATGAGCCATCCGTCGTCGCAATCGATCTCGACACCGCCGACACCGCCCGATCGGGCATTCTCGCGCACCGCCTCGAACGCGTTGCGAACGACATTCGCAAGCGCCTGCTCCACAAGACCGCGATCGCACGACACCGACATCCCCGGCCGCACCGACACACGCATCGCGCCCGACTCGCCCACCCCCGCCATCTCGATCGCACGCTCGATCAGCACCGACACCGGGACCGCGGCGGATCGAACCCGCATCTCACGCGAGAACGCCAGCACATCCCCCACCACCGCGTCCAGCCGCGACACGCCGCCGGCGATCTTCCGCGCGATCGCGCACTCCGCCGGCCGATCCCCGAGGTCCTCCACCAGTGCGCTCGCGTACAGCTTGATCGAACCCAGCGGATTGCGGATCTCGTGCGCGATGCCCGCGGCCATCTCGCCCAGCGCCGCCAGTTCACGAGCCCGGCGCAACTGCCGATTCGCCTCGCCCAACTCCTGACGCAGCCGCGAGACCTCCGCGCTCAGCGTCTCGTGCGTCGACTGAAGCCGCGCCGTGACCTCGTTGAACGCCGAGAGCAGCTCCGCCAGGTCCTCGGCGCGCAGCGGCTCGCCACGGGCCGGCGCGGACGCTTCGGGTTGGAGCAGCGAGACGCTCATGGTCAGACCTGGCGGTCCTGGAAGCGGGCGCCGCCGCCCTTGGACACGCCCCCGCTCCCGTACGCGGCCACCGCGCCCCGCCCGCGCGTCAGTGACTCCAATTCGGAACCGACCGAGCGCCGGCGCTGTTCGAGCGTGCGCCGATCCTCTTCGTCGCGCTGCGAGATCGAGTTCACCAGAGTTTCGAGCGCCTCGAACCGGCCCCGCAACTGCGATTTTTCGTCGTCGTTCAGCGCCCGGGCCAGCGACTCCCAGCGGTCCCGGAACGGCCCGAGCTCGGCATTCACGCCCGTGATCTCCTCGATCACCGTCTGCCGCCGCGCCAACACCCCCAGCAGCGCATCCGTCTCATCGCCCTCGATGTGCGCCGTCTGCGACTTGCTCAACTCATCGAGACGCGCATACAGCCCCAACTGGCGGTCCAGCAGGCGCGTCACCCGCGGCACCCAGGTCCGGGGGTTGTCGTATGCGTCATGGCTCGGCGTTGAACCGGTCATCCTGACCCTTCCCGCCGCATTCCTCGCGGCGTCAATCCCCGGGCGATCCTCGCCCGCTCCATGGCCTCGTCGGCAATTTCTGCCGAACGGGTCCAATCTTCGTCACCCCGCCCCCTCCCCGCTGGCCACCTGCTCGAGCCGCAGCGAGGTCTCCAGCCAGTCCTCCCACTGCTGCCGGCTCATCGGCACGCGGGCGTCCTTCCAGGCGTCGGCAGGCAGGTCCCGAAGCCGCGCCTTGGCGCGCTGCTGCGCCGTCTGCGCCTGGAACGGCCGGCCCATCGCGTCGTAGCAGTTCACGATCTGCACCAGCGCCACCAGCGACGCCGGGTCATCCGCGTACTTCTGCGCCACCGCGTCGTACGCCGAGATCGCCTGCTCGAAGTACGCCGGGTCGTGCCGCCCCAGCTCATACGCGCACTCGGCGCGGAAGAACAACGAGTTCCGCAGCCGCTCGGCGTCCGCCGGCCGGGGGCGACCCTTCCCGCGACCGTCGATGATGTCCCGCACCCGGGTGTAAGCATCCAGCGCGGCGATGAGCCGCTCCTTCTCGGTCGCCTCCAGCCGCAGCCGCTCGGCCAGCGGCATCGCCTCGACGAACATCTGCTCGATCTCGTCGGCGGCCATCCGGTGCGAGTCCGCCAGCGCCATTACCACATCCGGTCGCTGGCCCAGGTCGGGATACCGGGTCAGGGCCTCGTCCAGCCGCTCGATCGCCAGCGTGTACTTGCCGATCCGCCGGTACATCAGCCCCAGCTCGAGCAGCGCCTCGCGGAACTCGGCCGAGTCCGGCTCCAGCACACCGCCCTGCAGCACCGCCAGCAAGCGGCTCTCGGCGCGCTCCCAGTCCTTGTCGCCGCTGATGAGCAGGTAGCAGATCGCCAGCGGGGCGTAACTCCGGTACGCAAACCGCGACGCCTCGTGCTGCGAGATGATCTCCTCGTAGAGCATCTTGGCGCTCTCGTACTCACCCGCGGCCTGGAACGCGTGCGCAAGCCGGAACTTCGCCTCGACCCACCGCGCATCGTCGCGCTGCTCCTGCACATAGCTCTTGAGCGCCGCCACCGCCAGGTCCGGCGCGCCGGCCCGGTCGTACGCATCGGCCGCCATCCACAGCGACTCCCCCGCCGCCTCCGCGTTGGTCACGAAAGCCCGACGCGAATGCTCGGCGAAGCGATCCCCCGCGGCCTTGAAGCCCGACCGCGCCTCCTCGGCGACCACCGGGTCCACCGTTGCCCAGTCGATCGACCCGTCGGCGCGGAGCGGGGCGTTCTCCATCCGCTGGCTCGCCACCGCGTACTCCGCCTCGGCAAGCCGGAGCACCGCGTCCACCGGCATCTCGCCCTGTGGATACAGCGACACCGTCAACCTCGCATACCGCAGCGCGTTCTCGTTGTCCCCGGACAGCAACCGCTCCCGGAACCGCTGGGCGATGCTCGCATCGACCTGCGCCGGGGTGGTCACGCCCGCCCCCATCCCCGCCGCGACCGCGCCGACCGCCTGGCTGAACGCCCGGAGCGACTCGCCCGTGTGACCGAGGTCCGCGTTCACCTCGCCGAGCCCGACCAGCGCCGCCACACCCACCGGCGTGCCGCGGTACCGCTCCGCCAAGTCCGTGTACCGGTCGTTGGCCTGTTCGAAGTCTTCGTCACGCTGCAACGCCTGCGCCAGATAGAGCTCGGCCTCTCCGAACATCGCGCCGCCCTCGGGCGCCAGCGAAACAGCGCTCAGCAGGTGCGTCCGGGCCGCGGGCACATTGTCCATGTCGAGATACGCCCTGCCCAGCATCAGGTACAGCGGCGCCGCCTCGGGGATGTTCGGCTTGTCCAGCCGCTGAATCTCCGCGATCAGCCGGCGAATCGCGTCGTCGTAGTTCCCCTGCGCGATCTGGATCGAGGTCAACTGCCCGACCGCCCAGAGCCGGTCCCCCAGCGAAGCGGCGGGAGCATCGCGGACCGCGGTGATGGCGTCGATCCGCACGGCCTCATCAATCGCCGCCGCTCCCGTTGTCAGATCCGTCTCGATCACCCTCCGGATGTACTGCTGACGCATCGCCGAGGTCGGGTCGCCGATCCGCCGCGCGACCTCCAGCGCCTCGCGCGTCCGCCCAAGATCCAGCAGCGCCTCACACTCCCACAAGAGCCGGTCGCCGGTGATCTCCGCGTCGTACCGCGTCTTGGCGATCTCATAATTCTCGATGACCTCGCGCGACATCTCCGGCATCGGCTCGGTGAAGTCCCGCGCCCGCACATACGCCAGGTCGCCGCGCAGCAGGTAGTACCTTCCCTCTTCCTCATCGGTCAGCTCGCCAACACCGACCTTCTCCCCCACGCCCGCCAACAGCTCTGCGCCCATGGTGATGTCGTCAGCCGTGCCGTCGAGATACAGGACCACCCGGTCCATCGCGCCCGTGTAATCGGGCGGTGCCGCGGGCTTGAGCAGCCGCGCCGCGCCCGTAATCACCAGCGCCAAGCCGGCCACCAGCACCGGCACCTGCCACAGATCGCGCCTCCCGCGCAGCGGAACGCGCTCCTTCGGCGGCTTCGGTTCCGCCTCGCTCTCCGCCGCGGGCGCATCCTCAGCGGGCTCTTCAGCTTTGCTCTTCTCTTTGGCCACTTCCGGGGGTCGCTCCGGCTGGGATTGCTGACAACAACGCACGGGGGCGCAGGATCCGCGCCGCAGTGGTCGTTATCGGGCGAGTTCCCCTCCCGACTCCAGCAAGCGTCACCCCCCCGGGCCGTCGCCCGCCTCCGGGGGCGTGGGCACGACCACCGTCGTGTCGGACCCCCACGGCTCGGGCCGCCCCGGCGTCATCGCCTGCACCATCCCGAGCGGCGGGCACGCCACCTTGATGAAGTTCCGCCACGCGGCCTGGCGCAGCGTCGGCCGGCCCCCGGTCCGGGTCGAGATCGTCCGGCACCCGGCGATCGCCTTGCCGATCGTCCGGCCGAACAGCCACTCGCTCAGCGTCGAATGCAGGAACATCACCGCCCCGACCGTCATCAGCGGCCACGGCCCGTAGGCCATGCTCAGGTCCGACATCGACCCGCCGCCCTCTGGCATGGGCCACAGCCACGCAACCCCCGCCAGCCCCGGGGCCAGATCAATCAGCATCGCGCCGGCACGCTTCCATGTCGAAGCGATCGACATCCCCGCGGGCAGCACGATCACCCCCGAAGCATCGTGCCCGATCCGCAGCAGGAACAGCACCGTCGTCAGCGCCGCCGACGCGATCAGCATCAACAGCGTCTCGACATCGCGCCGATTGATCGGCGCCACCGATTTGAGCGCGCCCGAGTGCATCACCCGTCCGTCGCCGCCAAGCGAAGCGCCCCAGAGCCGGGGGTCCGCGCCTGTCCGGTCCACCCCGATCAGCACCGCACCGTCGCCGAACGGAGCCATCGCATGACCCGGCGGCGCTCCCTCGACCGACCCCCGCGCCTGCGCTGTTTCCCCGCGGACGAACAAGAGCGACGCCGTCCCCCCGTTCAACATCTCGACCAGCACGCCGCCGCTCGACGGCACCACCGCGTGCGCATCACCCGGGATGGCCCACACCTGCGCCGACCATGCGCCCTCCTCCCCCAGGAGCCACACGCGGGCGGTGTCGCGGCCAGTGTGCTCGACGATCGCCGGCGTCGCGTCGATGGCCATCAGCCGCCAGACATTCCCCTCGTCGATCGCCGCCGGCAGCGCACGACGCACCCAGCCGTCGCGCGTCAGTTCCACGAACGCCGGACCCTGCGCGAACGACGGCGCGTCGTCCGTCGGCAGCGGGAACTGCAACCCGGTGAGTAGCGCAAACACACCGCGCGGCGACGCCGCCACACCAGCCAGCGTGCCGTCCTCCGGCAGCGGCGCCAGCGGCACAAGATCGACGCCCAGCAGCCGATCGCCCGGGCCGAATCGCGCGCTGATCCGGCGCACCGGACGCACACCGCCCGGCACATCGAACACCACGATCGTCCGGTCCCCGCCGGCCGAGAGGTGCGACGGCAGGCGCGACACATCCGGCCCGACGACAAACGCCCCGCCCCCGCTCCCCGGCATGATCATGTTCAGCCGCGTGCCGCCGATCGTCTCGGAAGCGAACCACACCGGGCCGTCGCCCGTGCCGCCCGCGACCACCGCAGCGCGTGCGCACGACGCGAACACCAGCACCACACACAGCGCACGCCAGACCGCCGACAGTCTCATCCGCCGCTCCGGGCCGCGTCCGCCGGCCCCGGCTCGTCCACATCGATCACCGTCAGCGGGCCCAGCGCATCCACCAACGCTTCAAAGTCGAACGCGTCGGCCCGCATCCGGCCCTTGCCGTCGCTCACGCTCTCATCGATCTGGAGATTCACCGTCGCGCCGCTCGGCTCGTGCGTGATGAACGCCCGCCCGGCGATCCGCGGCCCCACCGCCACGCCGTCCACCGCCACGCGCACATAGTTCGACAACTCGCCGCGCAGCACCACCGCTTCCTCCACCTTCAGCCGGATCTCCGCCGGCTCGAGCGTCGCCCCGTCAAGCCGATACTCCCACGCCGCGCGCTTGCCCAGCGGCGTGCGCACAATGAGCATCCCGTCCGCCCCGCGTTCGACCGTGCCAGCCCGCGTCGCCATCGGCACCACGCCCAGCAGCGTCGCGATCTCCGTCGGCACCACCGGAATCCCGATCCGCGCCGCCTTCTGCGCTGTCAGCAGCCGGTAGGTCCCCACATAGGCGCGCTTGTTCTCGGTCAGTTCCAGCGCCCAGTACCGCTCGCTGTCCCCGCCGACCCACAGCAGCGTCTCGCCGAGTTTGCCCACGCTCAGCGCCAGCCGGCCCGGCTGCACGATCTGCAGGTGCCCCTCGCCCTGCTCGGTGCGCCGGCGGCCGTCCTCATCCTCGTAATTGAACGCCACCGAGCACCGCGCCCACACGCGCTCCAGCATCGCCGCACGCTCGTTGTAGCCCGCCGCGACCTCCGCGAAGGGAGGTGCGGGCGTCTCCGCCACAGCGTCCGTATCGCCGCCCGCCCCCGCGCCAGATCGGCACGCCGAAACCGCCAGCGCCGACGCGACGCACGCCACCGCCCCGATCGTGCGCCTCAGTCTCATTCATCGCCCTTCATCAGCATCCCCAGCCGCTCGCTCACCTCGGCCAGCGTCGCGCTGTCCAGCGAAGAGTCCGGCACGCTGATCACCGGCGACTCCGGCCCCTCCGAGCGCACCCGCACCATGAGCGCGCCCGGCCTGCCATCACTCGCGGCCCCCGAACCCACAAGTTCCAGTTGCCGTTTTCGAATCAACGCCAGCGCCAGCACATATCGGAACGCCGACTGACGCGGCTCAAGCGACTCTCCCTGGGACGCCAGTTCCTCGAACAGCGTCGCCATCGACATCATGTCCAGCACCGGGCCGGTGGCCCCCCGCTCCCGCACCGTCGTCCGCCAGTGGGCGAACAACCGCTCCGGCCGATGCCCTTCGTCCCACGCCGCCGCCTTGAAGTCCAGCCGGTCCAGACCCTCATCGCCTTCGCGCTCGACCAGCGCCACGACGATCGCCTCTCCCGGCTTCAGTTCATCGCCGGTGGCGGCGCACCGCTCTCCCCGCCGACCCAGTTCGTACTTGGCGCCCGACATCTGCGACATCAGCGCCAGTGTAGCCGCCGGCGCCCGCGCCATCCGGCGTCGCCCATTTCAGCGTCAGGACGCCTCGAAGAACCGGCGCGTCGTCCCGCCCTCTCCGATCGCCACGCGCAGCGGCGCATGGCAGCGCGGGCACGCACCCTCGTAGCAGCGGTGCGCATCATTCCGATAGAGCCGCCCGTAGGAGTGGCAGCACCGGAAGAAGATCCCCAGCCACTTCTTGCCCGCCGGCGCGCACGAAGTCCCCGGCCCCTCATCCCCCGCCGGGCTCGTCAGCGTCCGGCCCCCCACCTCCGCGATGTCGCGTCGACTCTTCATGCGATATCCAGATCGGCGATCCGGGGGGGCGGACTTCACGCCTCAGCCGCGGCAGGCCCGATCGACCGCCGCCAGCGACGCCCCGCACCGCTCCAGCATCGCCCCCGCCTCTTTCAGGGGGTCGCCCGGCAGCCCCGCCTCCCGCCACAGCGGCATGTTGATCGACACATTCCACCACGATCCCCGCGCCGTCGCCTCGCCCAGCACCGCCGCGATCGCAAGATCGCTCCGCAGGTGGGGGTTCGTCGTCCCCGCCAGCCGCTCCATGAGCGCCAGCAGGTCCGCGCAGGTCGCGATCACCGCCAGCGGAATCCGCGTCGCCGCCTCCGCCGCCCCCGGCAACTCCCGCGCCCGCCGCTCATCCCCCTCCGGCAGGCGGGTCAATTCGTTCACAACCGCGTACGCCGCGGCGTCTTCCTCGGCCAGCCGCAGCAGCACCGCCCGCGCGTTGCCCAGCGTGATCGCCGCCCGGTCCAGCGCCGATTGATGCGCCGCCAGCGACTTCCGCCCCAGCGAATACGACACCACCATCCCCGCCAGCGCCGCCGCCAGCGCGCCCACCGCGCCGACCACCGCCCCCCCGCCCGGCACGGGCGTCTTGGCGCTCGTCTGATCCAGCAGTTCACCCAGCCGCAGCGACTCGATGTTCATGGCCCGATGCTACGCCATCCCGCGAACGGGAGGCGCGGTCACTCCCCGCCCATCAACTGCCAGACATCCAGCCAGTCGGGCCGCGGCAGGTAGGTGTAGTCGGCCGTCTCCTGCACCTGCCCCTCGGGCACGCGAATCCCCATCGTGGCGTGCATGTCCACGAACAGCAGGTTCGCCCGCACATCCCCGCCCCGCGCCCACCGCTGCTCGCGGTCGCCGCCGTCGTCGTAGTTGTAAATCGGGTGCGTCCCCAGCACCCAGGTCTTCACCGGATTCGACACCTCCGGCATCAGTCCGCCCCGGCGCGGAATCAGCGTCGGCACCTCGCTCGAAGGGTCCGCGTCCAGCGCATGATCGTTGAGCGTGTACGACGACCCGAGCAGGTGATAGGTGCTCGAGGTGTCGATCCCGAACGACTTCATCGCCGGGTCGCGCAGCCCCTTGTCCGTCGGGTCCTCGAAGATCCGCATCTGGAACTTGCGCGCCTCCGGGTCGTCATCCTCCGGGGTCCACTCGTCGAACACATACGCGTTCAGCGGCCGACGCTCCGCGCCGATCTGGTCGATCCCGTAGAACGGCACGCTCCCCAGCTTCCCGCCGAACAGCGCGCCGATGTTCACACCCGCCGACCCCTGCACGAGCTGCCCCGTCCCCGGATCGACACGCACCTGCGGCAACCGCAGATTGAAATCGCCCATGTACGCCGTCACGCCAATGCCGAGCTGACGAATCTGCGACAGACTCGCGGCCTGTCTCGCCGAGTCCCGCGCCGCCCCCACCGCCGGCAGCAGAATCCCGATCAGCAGCGCGATGATCGCCACCACCACCAGCAACTCGATGAGCGTGAACCCGGAAGAGGCGCGTCTCATGCCGGTATTTGTACTCACCAGACCGCGGCGCGGCCAATGACACCGCCTCGCAGCGGCATCGCCCGCATCGGTCTCATCAGGCGAGCGGCATGACGGAGGGGGGGCGAGCCGGTCTACCGGCTCTCAACCCGCATCGCCGCAACGCGGCGACCGCGGAACTCTCAATGGGAGCGGCTGGATTCGAACCAGCGAAGGCATAAGCCATCAGATTTACAGTCTGACCCGTTTGTCCACTTCGGTACACTCCCGGCGGGCCGGTCATCCGGCCGCGGGGGTGGAAATGTATCCCCGCCCCCCCCGATCGGCAACGGGAGGGGTTCAAAGCCGGGTTCAGACGCCAAATGCTCTGGCTCCCCCTCCATGAGGCGAGCGGCGCGACGCGAGCCGGTCTTCCTGATCTCAACTCACCCCGACGCAGAGCGTCGGGGCGAAGTTCCTAGAGCCGCTGACCGGAATCGAACCGGTAACCTCGAGATTACAAATCACGCGCTCTGCCAATTGAGCTACAGCGGCGGCCGGCCACGCCGCGGCGGGGACGGGCCAACAGTGTAGACAGACGCGGCCGACGCCCGCATCGCCCGTATCCTCCCCCACATGCACCCGTCCACACCCCCCGGACGCGTCGTCATCGCCGGCGGCAGCGGCTTCATCGGCTCCTCCCTCACCGCCCACCTGCTGGCGACCGGCCGCGAGGTCGTCGTCCTCTCCCGCTCCGGCGCAGCGCCCCCCGGCGCGCGGGGCGTCCGCTGGGATGCGCGCACGCCCGGCGAATGGAAACGCGAACTCAACCACGCGGCCGCACTCGTCAACCTCGTCGGCCGAACCGTCGACTGCATCAAGACCCCCGACCATTGCGATGAGATCCTCCGCTCGCGCGTCGAGGCCACCCGCATCCTCGGCCAGGCCGTGCGCACCATCGACCACCCGCCCCCCGTGTGGGTGCAGATGAGCACCGCCCACATCGTCGGCGACCCGCCGGACATCATCTGCGACGAGGACTCGCCCCCCGGGCTGGGGCTGGCCCCCGCCGTCGGCAAGGCGTGGGAAAGCGCGTTCGACGAGGCCCGGCCGCCGCACATCCGGGGCGTCGTCCTCCGCACGAGCTTTGTCCTGGGCCGTCGCGGCGGCGCGCTTACGCGCCTCAAGAAACTCGCCGGCCTCGGGCTGGGCGGGCGCATCGGTCACGGCCGTCAGGGAATCTCATGGATCCACGAGCGCGACATGAACCGCCTCTTCGAACGGGCGATCACCGATGACTCTTTCCGCGGCGTCTACCTCGCCACCGCCCCCAACCCCGTCTCGAACGCCGCGTTCATGCGCACGCTCCGGCGCGCCATCGGCATGCCCCTCGGCCTCCCCGCCCCGGCGTTCATGGTGAGACTCGGCGCGCCGCTCCTGCTGCGGACCGACCCCGAACTGGCGATCTATGGCCGGTACTGCGTCTCGAAACGCCTGAAAGAAGACGGGTTCGAGTTCGAGTTCCCGGAGTTGGAGGGGGCGATGCGGGAGTTAATCCGAGGATGACTCGGGAAGGGGCGATGGACCATGATGCGATTCGAGATCACGGAAACCGACGGGACGGTGTGGGAAGTCGAGACGGCCGGCGAAGACGAGCTCTGGGCTGTGCTGAGCGAGCAGGGGATCGAGGTCCGTCAGATCATGCGCACTGATATCGTGCCGCCGCGGCCTGTCCATCATCCGTCCAAGGCAGGTCCCCGCCCGTCCAATCTCGGAGACCCACCCATGATGATGACCACGACACCAAGCATTGAAGGCCGCCGAATCACGCAGTATCTCGGCATCGTCACCGGCGAGGCGATCCTCGGGGCCAACTTCATGAAGGACATTTTCGCCGGACTTACGGACCTCGTCGGCGGACGCTCAGCCACCTACGAACGGGAACTCCAGACCGCCCGATCGATCGCGCTTCAGGAGTTGTCGCAGAGAGCAGCGAGAATCGGCGGCAACGCGGTCGTCGGCGTTGACCTCGATTACGAAGTCATGGGTCAGCAGAACGGCATGATGATGGTTTCCGCAACCGGGACCGCAGTCGTGGTGGAATAACACCAGCCCATGACCATCCTCCGCACACCCCGCCTCACGCTCCGCCCGCCCACGACCGACGACCTCGACGCCTTCGCCGAGATCTTCGCCGACCCCGAAGTCTGCCGATTCATCGGCGACGGCAAGCCCCGCCCGCGCGACCGCGTCGAGCACTCCCTCCGCAACTGCATCCTCTGCTGGCAGCGACGCGGCTTCGGGCCCTTCGCCGTCCTCCACGAGGGACGCATCATCGGCGACACACTGCTCTACCCCATCGCCCGATCCGGGACCGACTTCTCCGACCTCGACGCCCGCGGCCCGGAGATCGAGATCGGCTACCGCTTCGCCCGCAGCGCCTGGGGCCGGGGCTTCGCCACCGAGGCCGCCCGGGCGACGATGGACTGGGCCTTCTCCCCCGCCGGCCCCGACCTGCCCGAACTCATCGCGGTGACCTACCCCGAAAACGCCGCCTCACAACGCATCCTCGAAAAACTCGGCATGCAACGCCTCGGCGAGACCCGCGACTACTACAACGAAGCGACGGTGCTGTTTCGGATCGAGCGGTAACCGGAGGGGGAGGGGGGGAGTTGGCGGTGTCGGGACCGCAGCGCCCTCACAACTTGATCACGGCCGGGGAACGACTCGCCAATGAACTTCTGCTCTTACGATTGCATCGCTAACTTTTCCATGACCAACTCGCGACCAAATGACATCGGGGATGTCGTCATACCAGAACGGATCTCGCACAAGCAATGCCATCCATCGATCGACAGATCGGCTCAAGTTTGTTGGCATCGCGATGACGACCACGTGATTGTCTTGCATCGGATTCCAATCCGAGACTCGGAGGGCGGAGAAGTCAAGCGTCCCAAGGCAATGCACAAATCGGTCGAATTCGCCATCATCCATCGGACGATAGCCCCGAATGACTCTCAACTCCCATTCCTCGCCCGGGATCGCCATCGCAACGAGCCGACCCTTGATTATGAACTTTATGGTGTAGGGATCTTCCAAACGCTCCCGTAACCGTCTTAGCCACTCTCCAAGCATCATCAACCTCATCAGTGATTTATGCCGGGTGCCACTCCTTCGTCGCGGAGCGACAAGGGGTGCTGAACATTCCCCCTCCCCCCCAACGCAAACACCCCCACATTCTCATGCGGGGGTGTCTCGGGTGGCTCCAAGTGGGCGATACTGGGCTCGAACCAGTGACCTCATCGATGTCAACGATGCGCGCTAGCCAACTGCGCCAATCGCCCGTTTCGTGGCCCCGCTCAGAGAGACAGGGGACCGGAGAGGATACCCGCGCCGCGGGGGCGG